>DATDTF010000046.1:0-3793 GCA_036517795.1 Minisyncoccota bacterium | reverse complement strand
GGCGGCGGAGGTTTCCGCGGCGGCCACGGTGGCGGCGGCAGAGGCTTTGGTGGTGGCGATCGCTACTAATTATCCTTACTTTTCAAAAACCCCGGCAACGGGGTTTTTGATTTGACAGAACTGCCATAAAAAAGACCCGGAAAAATCCGGGTTCAAAGTCTTAGGCCAAATAGAGCCATCCACAGCCCCAATGAAATGAGAACATCACCAACACTGAAGGCGTGTGGAAATGGCTTAGAAAAATATATTATGTCAGCAAGATATTTAAAGCGTGTACTTTCGTCCATAATCTTATACCTAAACCGCGAACTCCCTAGTCCTACAAACTCTTCCATTAACGGTTTATTTATTACTGGCATTTTTGGCCCATTTGAAAGTGCTACTAGCCAGTTCAGTAAGTGGCCAACAACAAAGACCACGATGCCAGTTCCATAAAGCCTGTTTAAAGAAAAAGGGAATGCCAATAAAGTCGTTGAAAGAAAAAAGACTGTTGTCATTAGGCCAATAATGTAAAACTTGCAAACAAGGCTATCGACTACTTTTTTTAGCAGTGAGACCAGAAGACAGTAAGTCCCCAAAAGGCATATGCTCAAAACCGGAGACTCTGTTATGGCCAGAAAAAGAATGACTATGACGGCAGAAATACTAATTAAGCTAACCATGTCAGTGCGGACCTCTTTTTTTGACAAAGATCAACCGAATTAAATATACAATAACACGATAAATTGTTTTCTGTCAAGCCAACAAGCTGTAAGTTGATTGCCCTTGACAACAGTACAAACAAAGTTTACAATAAAGCCAGTCGCTTTGAAAAGGAGACGCTGAAATGCAAAAACAGGCAGTCGTTCTGCTAGTTTTTACTTTTATCTTTTTTTGCTGGCCAAATACGGAAATTAAAGCCGGCACAAGCCAAGAACAAGACTTCTCAATTTCAGAATTGCTTGACGATCTGTGGGCAACCGCAGCGTCAAAAGGTTTGGCAAGCAGAAGTATAAAACCAAAACTTTTTTCTGCTTTTCTGCCGAAAAATATCTACGGCATGGCTGAACCCGGTAAAATATCGCTTGACGTAGGAATTATTTTCCGCCCAACTGAAATACAAAAATTTGTCGTAGCCCATGAAATGGGCCATATCTTGGATAACCCTTGGACTCGCAGAAACGACCGACAAGGCCATAAACTAAGTTACCGCGAATTGCGCATAAGAGAAGAATGCCGAGCCACTATTTTGGCGGCTGAATTGATTGACGACCGGCTCGTGGTTTCTGTTTTAGAACAACAAGAAAAAGCAACCAGACACAAAAGAAAAAAGGTGTTTTCTTTACTGCTCGCACCCGTTTTTTTGACAATTGACACGGTCAACTCGCTAAGATTTTTGAATAATGAGTTTTCCAATCCGTTCAGTAAATATAAACGTGCGGCCAAAATCCATGGACCCATGTTTGAAAGGACACTTCTTGTTTTGAACGGTAAACTGCAAGATTGCAGTTGTAAACAGTAAAAAACAACATTAATACGCTAGTCTAATTTTTTCAGACCCGGTTTCCCCGGGTTTTCTTTTTGCCATAAAGTGATATACTTAAGTTATGGGAATAATTGAAACCTTAATTATAGTCTTTGTGGTTCTCTTTTTGGTCGGTTTGGTTTTGCATCTTATCATCTGGCTAAGCTGGCTTTTCTTGATTCTGGCGGTAGTTTTGATCGCATTCAGGCTGATCAAAAAGCTTTTTAAGAAACTCCCGTGACCCATCAGGAAATCCGACAAAAGTTTTTAGACTTCTTCAAACAAAGAGGACACACCATCGTGCCCTCTTCTTCATTACTGCCCGACGACCCCTCGGTCCTTTTCACCACGGCCGGCATGCAGCAATTCAAACCCTACTACACCGGCCAAGCCGATGCCCTGAAAGATTTCGGTTCGCTCAATACCGCTTCTATTCAAAAATGTGTCCGCACCTCTTGCATTGACGAAGTAGGCGACGACTCTCACCTTGTTTTCTTTGAGATGTTAGGAAACTTTTCATTTGGAGGTTACTGGAAAAAAGAGGCAATACAATATTCTTACGAATTCATTACCAAACAACTTGGCTTAGAAATTGATTATGTTTCGGTATTCGGCGGAGAAGACCAAATACCAGCAGACACAGAATCTGAAGAAATATGGAAATCCATTGACCCCAAAATCACAATAAAAAAATTGGGCCGTGAAGATAACTTCTGGGGGCCAACCGGAAATGAAGGTCCTTGCGGTCCATGCACAGAAATTTTTGTAAAAGGCATTAAGTATGAAATATGGAATATCGTTTTTAATGAATTTTTCTGTTCAGCTGACAAAAAATTTACACCGCTCAAAACAAGAGGCATTGATACCGGCATGGGTTTGGAGCGTCTGGCGTCCGCGGTCCAAAACAAAAAAAATATTTTTGAAACGGACTTGCTTGAACCTATTTTAAAACTTGCGCCGCTTGAACCTGAAAATAAAGTTAAAAGGGTCATCGCCGACCACAGCCGCGCCATTGCTTTTTTGATTAGCGACGGAGTCAGACCCTCAAACAAAGAACAAGGTTATATCCTGCGCCGGCTAATGAGACGGGTAATCACCCACAACTTCATAGCCAAAGCGGACCTGACTTTAATGCACGACATTTTTGCCAAGATTGTTGAAACTTACGGCCAACATTATCCCAACCTTAACGCCTCTAGTATAATTTACGAGTTTGACCGTGAAAAAGAAAAATTTGAAAAAACTCTGGCTCGGGGACTGAAAGAGTTAGAAAAGATGCCGACAATCAGCCCGGCAGAAGCTTTCAGGTTTTATGAAAGTTTCGGCTTACCTTATGAAATCATAAAAGACGTTGCCGGAGGTAAGGCAAAATCTTTAAACCGAGAAGGTTTTGACGAAGAGTTGCAGAAACATCAGGAAAAGTCCCGTGCCGGGGCGGAGAAAAAATTCGGCGGACACGGCTTACTTTTAGATACCGGGGAATTGAAAGCTGGCAACGAAGAAGAATTAAAAAAAGCGACCCGTCTGCATACCGCCACGCATCTTCTTCATGCCGCTTTAAGAAAAATTCTGGGGAATGATGTCAAGCAAGCCGGTTCAGATATTACCGCCGAGAGACTCCGCTTTGATTTTACTTTTCCAAGAAAACTAACACCGGAAGAAATTAAAAAAATTGATAACTTGGTAAATGAAGCTGTGCAAAAAGACCTGCCCGTGACTAAAGAACAAATGCCTTATGAAGAAGCCCTCAAAACCGGAGCTTTAAGTTTTTTCAAATTAAAATACCCGCCAACAGTTAACGTCTACTCTGTCGGCCAGAAAGACGACTGGTTCAGCCGGGAACTCTGCGGCGGACCCCATGTTTCCCACACCGGAGAAATAGGAAAGTTTTCAATCAAAAAAGAGGAAGCCGTGGGAGCAGGAGTCAGGAGAATTAGGGCAACGGTTGACTAAAGTCTAGTTAGTTGCTATAATATCAAAACTGGATAACTTTGAAAATTGAGGGGAAACGGTCATGAAAGTTAGGATACTAAAGGAGCTTTTTACAACAAGGTTAAGGCAAAGAATAAGTCCAAAAACAGTTGAGAAGGGAATGATTTTTGTAGTTAAAATGAAACTTGATAACGGATATTATTTAGACCTTGGAAATTTAGGTCTTAAGGAAGATTGGGGCTTTGTTTTTAAAGACGAGGTCGAAGAAATAGAAGAAGTAGACGAAAGAAAACTAAGCGCTTTGATGGGTATTGTTGAAAAAATCATTGCCAGACACCATCGGGGTTTGATATTGCT
>DATDTF010000045.1:0-6786 GCA_036517795.1 Minisyncoccota bacterium | reverse complement strand
CTAATGTTTATGTCTTTATCCAAAGCCAAAACAAGTGTGGCTTGGGCTTTGTAAAAAATATTTTTGCTTACGCGCTCTAATCCGTAAAATTTGTAAATGGCGGAGAAGGCTAAAAGAATCAAAGCGATAAGAATAAGTTTTTTTAGAATCGGCATCGGGATGCTAAATCCACTTCTTCATTTTGAAGATCATCAGCATGATGAATGTTCCTGCCCCCATCATGCTTATAAGGACCCAAAAATCGTACGGGTGACCCACGAGAGGCATGTTTTCAACGTTCATTCCCCAAACTGCGGCAAAAAAAGTCAGAGGAAAAATAATGACAGAAAACATGGTCAAGACCTTCATAATGTTGGAAATTTTGTTTGAAAGAATAGACTCATTGGTTTCGTGTAGTACCAGCAAGGTTTCAGTCTGGCTTTCAATCAAACTTATAAGCCGGCTGTTGACTGTATGAAGCTCGTGGAAATAGGGGGCGATGTCTTCTCCAAAGAACTCTGCCGGGTTTTCTTTGATCTCTTCCAGTATTTTAACGTTGGGACCAACGATTCTTTTGAAATCAATCGCCTCTCTGCGGTAAAGAGAAATTTCTGAAACCAGTTCTTCCTGTTTGCCTTTGAATATTTTGTGCTCCAGCTCATCAACTTTTTTGATGATATGGTCAAGCTGGGGAAAAAGAGACCGGAAAAGGTGGGTCAAGATTTTATACAAAAGAAAGTTGGTGTTGCTTTTGAAAAATTCATCACGCAGTGGTTCTTCAACGGAGAGTTCTTTAACCAGAGTTTCAAGGGCATCGAAGTCGTTGTACTGGAAAAGAACCAGTTCATCTTTTGTGATAATAAAATCAATCTCGCTTGCTTTTACTTCGTTTCTGGAGCGGTCAAATTGGGGGAAGCGGACAATTAAAAGAGTGTGGTCTTGGTAATTTTCAACCTTGGGGTGAAAGGTGGGGTGGGCAAGCTCGTCAATGACCAAGGGGTGAAAGTTATAGTTGCTCTTTAAAAAGTCTATTTCTTTTTCTTTGGGCTTTTGAAAGGCCGTCAAGGTGATGTTGTTGTGGCTTATTTTTTGCATATGCCAATATTGTATCAAAAAAAAGTTAAAGAGAACATTCTTGTGCATAGGTTTACGTTGGCGTTTGTCTGACTTCCATAACTTAAAACAACCTCGGTTTGCAATGTCGGCAAACAAGAGGTTGTCGTTGTGCATAAGCTTACGTTAGCACTCTTGACACGAGAGTGCTAACTGCTAAAATGGAAACAAGATGACAGACAGACAAAAACAAATTTTAGAGGAGCTGATCAGGGAATATGTAAAAGGCGCCGAACCCGTCAGTTCTAATTTTTTAGTGGAGAAATGCGGTTTTGACTGCAGTCCGGCAACAATAAGGGCGGAGATGTTGAATTTGGAAAAAGAGGGTTATTTGATTCAACCTCATACGTCCGCCGGGCGCATACCCACGGATAAGGCTTATAGGTACTTTGTTGACCATCTTTTGAATGAAAGACAAGGGGTTTTGCCAGAAAAAGACAGGGAGGCGATTGACAGGACAATTTCATCTTTTCCCCACAACCCACATGCAATAAGTTCCGGCCTTGCCAAAACAATGTCTGGGATTACCGAGGACTTTGTTATCAGCGGTATTCCTAACACTAATGAGTTTTACCGTTTTGGTTTTTCTAATATTTTTGAACTGCCAGAATTTGAGGAAGCTGAAGACATGTTCGGGTTGGGCAGTATTTTTGATGAGTTTGAAAGATACTTCAGCTCTTTTTTTGATAATTTACCCAGTGATGACCTTCTGGTTTATATTGGACGTGAGAATCCAAACAAAGAAACCAAAAAAGAAACGGTAATGATCGCCCGTTATCCGTTGCCTATGGGTTATGAGGGCGTGTCGGCTGTTATTGGGCCGATGAGGATGGCTTATGATAGGAATATGGCTTTACTAAAATATGTAGCCAAAAAAATGAACGAACTTTAACTGTTACAAGTTGCAGGTTATAAGTTTTATGTCTGCCAGAAGATATAAATACTTATAACTTATAACTTATAACTTATAGCAATGCTTTGTGATATCTGCAAAAAAAATCAGGCGACCGGTAGAGTAACGGTCATTAAGAACGGTGCCAGGGAAGTCAAAAATATCTGCCGCCAGTGTTCGCAAAATTCATCCGGTTTGGGCGGTTTTAACAGAGGTGGTCAGTCTTCTGCTTATGGTGGCGGTGGTCTCAATGATATTTTTGGGGGTCTCTTGGGTGACTTATTCGGTCAGAGTGAGGGGCTTGGCGCTCAAGATTTGAATTTGCCGGGTTGGAGCAGGCAGAGGCCATCTGAAGAGAGGATAGACTTTAACGACTATCTTTCTGACGAAGCTAGTCACGTTCTCGGCGGGGCTGCTAAATTTGCTCAAGAGAGCCAAAATGCGGTTATTGATACCGAACATCTTTTGTATAGCCTTTTACAGACGGAAACCGTTGCCGGAATTTTAAAACAGCTCAAGGTGGAGCCAAAGGAAGTTGAAAAAGAGTTGAAAGAAAATCTTGCTCGCGGTAAGGAGAGGCCGGAAGAGTTAGAATATTCACCGCGGTTGAAAAGAGTTTTTGATCTTTCTTTGGATGAAGCCCGCGCTCTCAACCACAACTACATTGGTCCGGAACACCTCATCCTTGCTTTGGTCAAAGAAGGGGAGGGCGTGGCTAGTCAGACATTAAAAAAGTTTGGTTTGGTTGATGCCGGAGTCTTAAGGCAAAAAATTATAAAGAAAGTCGGACGCGGGACAGCAGAAAATGCGATTAAAATGAACACTCCGACTCTGGACAAGTTTTCTCGGGACCTTACCCAGTTGGCCAGAGAAGGCAAGCTGGATCCGGTCATCGGACGCTCGGGCGAGATTGAAACAGCAGTTGAAATCTTGTCGCGCCGGACTAAAAATAATCCGGTTCTGATTGGCGAACCGGGAGTGGGTAAGACGGCCATAGTTGAGGGTTTAGCGCAGAGAATTGTTGCGGGCAATGTCCCAGAATCTTTATTTGGCAAGAGGGTGGTTGAACTTGATTTGGCGGCAATATTGTCAGGCACTCGTTTCCGAGGCGATATGGAAGAGAGGCTGAAGATGATAATTGACGAAATTAAAGATAATAAGGACAACCTGGTTACTTTCATTGACGAGATTCATCTTTTGGTCGGTATTGGTTCCGGCGGAGAGTCCAGTATGGATGCGGCTAACATTTTTAAGCCTTCTTTGGCGAGGGGCGAACTGCATGTCATGGGAGCAACTACGCTGAAAGAATACAAAAAATACATTGAAAAAGATCAGGCTTTGGAAAGGCGTTTTCAGCCGATTATCGTGCCCGAACCCACGGTGGAACAAACAATAGAAATTCTTAGGGGACTGCGGGACAGATATGAGTCGCACCATCGCATCAAGATATTAGATGAGTCTCTTGTTGCCGCGGCTGAACTTTCCAATCGTTATGTTGTTTCCAGATTTTTGCCCGATAAAGCCATTGACCTGATGGATCAAGCGGCGGCCAGAGTGAGAATACAGTCTACTGTTGAGCCGGACGAAGTCAGGGAAATTGACGAGAAGATTCATTCACTGAAAAAGGAATTGGAAGCGGTGCGTCGAGCTAAGAAGGCAAAAGATGCGGAAAAATTAAGCAAGGAAATTTCCGAACTTGATAAAGAAAGAGAAAACTTTTTTGACAAATGGCAGGAACAAAAAGCCCGAACAATACCTGAAGTCAGCGCCAAATCAATTGCGGAGGTGGTCTCAAAGCTTACCGGCATACCGGTCAGTGACTTGACCGAGGAAGAAAGAGAGAAACTTTTGAATTTGGAGAAGAAGCTAGGCGCCAGAGTAATCGGCCAAGTTGAGGCTGTTGAGGCGGTATCGCAGGCGGTCCGCCGTTCCAGAGCCGGATTGGGAGATCCTAACAGACCAATCTCATCTTTCCTGTTTTTGGGTCCGACTGGGGTCGGCAAAACCGAACTTTCACGTTCTTTGGCTTTTGTTTTGTTTGGTGACCAAGAAGCGATGGTCAGGCTGGACATGTCTGAATATATGGAGAGGCACAATGTTGCTCGGCTGGTTGGTGCGCCCCCGGGGTATGTCGGTTATGAGGAGGGTGGACAGCTGACCGAAGCGGTGCGCCGCCGTCCGCACTCAATAATTCTTTTGGACGAAATTGAAAAAGCTCATCCGGACGTTTTTAATATTTTGCTTCAGGTTCTCGAAGACGGTCGGCTGACCGACGGACAGGGACGCCTGGTTGATTTTTCCAACACCGTCATAATTGCTACCAGCAACATTGGTTTTGAGTTGATTCAGCACGAATTTGATAAGGAAGAAAAAAAGAGGATGCCCTATGAAGAGTTAAGAACAAAGATTAAAGAAGAACTTAAGCATCATTTCAGGCCGGAGTTTCTTAACCGCGTAGATGAGATTATCGTTTTTAGGAGTTTGCCCAAAGAGCAGATTGGTCAGATTGTTAAACTGCAATTGGCTTTTCTGAAAGCCAAGCTAAGCCGTCATGGTTTTGGTTTGGATGTAAGCCAGCCGGCCGTTGATGCCATTGTTGAGAAGGGCTATGACCCGCATTTCGGGGCGAGAGAGATAAGACGGGTTATTCAGAAGGAAGTTGAGAATCGCATCTCGGATTTGATACTCAAGGACAAGCCCAAGAGGGGTGCGGTGATAAGTGTGGATTTTAAAAACAAAGAGTTTGTTCTATTATTCAAATAAGATGACCAAACGTATAATTCTGACTGCGGTTGCCTGCTTCCTGTCTTTTGTTTTTTGGTTTAAGGCAAAGCCGTGGATTGTCGATCCTTTGCGTTTCCAGGATGTTAATGTTTGGCTTTGGCCGGTGATTATATTGATTGCTTATACTGCTTTGCTGGCTTTGTCATTCTTGCTTTTGCCGAAGCTTTACCGGCTTGTCGCAGTTGTTTTCAATCTGGGAATTTTTCTGATATTTTTTGGTGTGCAGGAGATTGTTCTAGCGGGCGGCGCTATCGCCTTGTTAATCCAGTTGTCGGCTATCAGAGCGGTGCAAAATGCCGGCGATAATTCTTTGCATTTTAAATTTGTTCCGGCTTTAAAACCCGGAATTTCCAGACTGTTGACGGGTGTTTTTATTCTGGTTTCTTTTGCCTATTTTTTAAGTCCCGGAGTTCAGGCTTCGGCACAAAACAAGGAACTGCCGCAAGGCATAAGAAAAACGATTCAAATCGTAGTCGGCAATTATATCGGTGAAAATCTTGAAATCCAGAATCCGCGTCTGAAAGCTGAAACCAACAACTACATTATCAAGCAAGTTACAACTTTTTTACAGCCATATTTCAAATTTTTGCCGCCTATCTTGGCTTTTGGTTTGTTTTTAATCTTGCAAGGTATTAGCGTGGTTTTTGTCTGGCTGGCGGTTCTGTTGGCTTTTATCGTTTTTTGGATTTTTAAAACGCAAGGCTTGGTTAAGATTGATAAAAAACCAAAAGAGGCTGATGTGTTAAGTTTTTAATTTATGGCTAAAGATTATTATACAATTTTAGGTATTCAGTTGGGCGCCAGCCAGGAAGAAATTCAAAGGGCTTATGAAAACATTGTTTACAATCCCAGTATTAATCAATCCAGAGAGACGATGATTGATATTGAGGAAGCCTACACTGTCTTGTCGGAACCGGAACTGCGCTCGCAATACGACCAGATTTATAAAATTAAGCCAAATTTGTTGAGGAATTTTGACGGTCTGGACGTTTCAAGGGCGAGCCAAAAGTTTACAATGCCCAAATCGGATATGGTACACAAGAATTTTGTCGGATCAGGCTTGGGTGAATTGGAGGAGTCTTTGGCTGAAAATATTTTTGAAACGATACAGAACATTTTTTCTGATGTTGCCAAGTTATCCGGAGACGGCAAATTAGCCGGACTTGCAACAAGCCGAGCCGGAGAAGATATTCTGGTTGACTTGCGCTTAAGTCCGAAAGAGGCTCTTGTGGGCGGTTATAAAGCCTTAGAATATAACTGCTTCATAGAATGTTCCGAGTGTCTTAAGTTTAAGCTGAATAAAGACTTTGGGTTGTGTCCCAAGTGTAAAGGTGAAAAAAGGATTAAAGTTTTAAGAAGAGTTGAGGTCAAAATTCCGTCTAAAGTCAAAAACGGTACCTTGCTGAAAATAAAAGAAGAAGGAAGCTGCGGCCGGTCCGGTGTTTTACGTGGTGACTTGCTGGTCAAAGTGTTAATTTCTAAAAAATGAACGAGTTTTTTACAAAGGTTTTTTTAGAACTGAATGATTTTTCCAAAAATTTGATGGGCGGTTTTAATTTGGAAAAATTTAATATGGATATTCTAGTTGCTTTGTTTTTGTTGGTGGTAATTTTTCTCGTTGCTTTCAGTTTGGGGAAAACAAAAATTCTTTTGGCCATAGTCAGCACTTATGTTGCTCTATTTTTGTTGGCCATCTTTCCATTTGTTTTTCAGATTGAAAAGTTCTTTGACGGTTGGTTTGGTTTGTCGGCTGTTTTTTGGGTGCGCTTGTCGGTTTTTGTTTTGCTTTTCATTCTTTCGCTGGCAATTTTGAACAAGTCAATTTTAAAGCCCAGAATGTCAATGCAGGAGTCTTCCCCGTTTTCTATTTTGTTTTTAAGTATTCTTGAGTCCGGTTTTTTGGTCAGCGCGATATTGGGATTTTTGGATTCTGCCAGCCAGTCTAAGTTGGGCCTCTCATCTCTGGTTTTAACCTATTTTGGCACACCAAAGGCTCTGTTTATATGGGCGGTTTTGCC
>DATDTF010000044.1:0-4223 GCA_036517795.1 Minisyncoccota bacterium | reverse complement strand
TTTGAATTCAATTGTGAGCCGTATTCAGACAGTTTTCTGAATTTAGATTTACCATGCATTCCGGGCGGGTAAGGTTTTTTGACCATAGCTGATTTGGGCGAAAGAGAACGCTCTCCTTTCAAAAAGAGTTTTACTCCGATTCTTCTTTCTATTTTTTCTCTTGGTCCTGTGTAACGTGCCATTTTATTTCAAAATTAAATAATAAAAATTAAACTCTCCTGGGTTTTGGCGGCCTCACTCCGTTGTGTGGGAGTGGTGTGTTGTCAACCAGGGCGCTTATATTCAAACCGGTGCCTGCCAATCCGCGTATTGCGGCTTCTCTTCCCGGACCAATACCTCTGACAGCGATTGAAATTTCAGAAAGTCCATATTTTTTGGCTTTTTCAAGAACATCTCTTGCAACCTGTGTGGCGGCGTAAGGAGTTGATTTTCTGGCTCCTTTGAAGCCCAAAGAACCGGCAGACGACCAAGCGATTACCTCTCCTTTCATGTCGGATACGGAAATGATGGTGTTGTTGTAAGACGAAAAAATTGAAGCCGTGCCTTTCAATACCTGTCTTTTTTGTGCTTTTTTAACGGCTAAATCGGCTGACTTTTTGTCGGCAGGATTTTCGTTGGTTTCTGTTTTTGTTACCACCTTTTTTTTACCCATAACTTAAGGTTGCAATTTTATTTCTATGTTTTTTCCGCTGAAGCTTTCCTGCCAGAACCCATGGTTTTTCTTACGTTGCCTCTGGTTGTTCTGGAATTTGTTTTTGTTCGTCCGTGAATCGGCAGTCTTCTGGCGTGGCGCGTGCCGTGCCAAGAGCCTATCTCTCTTAGTCTTTGAATGTTTCTGGCGACGTCCCTTTTAAGCTCTCCGCCAACTTTGAAATTCTTGTCAATGATATTCTGAATCTTGTTTATTTCTTCGGCAGTCAGGTCTTTACTTTTTTTGTCTGGAGATATACCTGCTGATTTTAAAACCAATTTGCTTGAAAAGTGACCTATGCCAAAGACGTAAGTTAATGCTATCTCTATTCTTTTATTGTCTGGTATAACTATACCTGAAATTCTGGCCATATTATCCCTGCCTTTGTTTGTGTTTTTTTGTTTTGCAAATGCAGAAAATTACACCGCTTCTTTTAACGATTTTACAATTTCTGCACATTTTTTTTACTGAAGCCCTGACTTTCATCGTCCCAGTGCCGATATTGAACTTTCGTTGAAGTCTGTCCCTCCTGTCACAGTCTTTTGGTTGTCGGACTTCAACGGTTGATTCAATCTCGGTTTTAAATATCGGGAGATAAGAGGTTGTCTTATTCCCTGGTTACTCTTTCCCAGTGCCGATATTGACCGTCCCGCTCCCGACATTGACTTGGTCTTTGACTGCAAGTCCCGTTTTGGGACTTCGTCTCAACGAAAGGCAATATCGGCACTGGGACGAGCAATATCGGGATTAAATTGATTTCAGTTACGGAAAACAATACGTCCTCTGTCATCACTGTCGCTGTTTAGCTCAACAGTAACCTTGTCGCCCAGCATAACTTTTATGTAGTTTAAACGCATTTTACCGGACAGGTAAGCCAAAATTTCCCGGTTGTCGCTAAGCCTAACCTTAAACGTGGTATCGGGCAATGCCTCAACTACAACACCCTCTTTTTTCAGTTTTTTATCTTTTTCTGACAAAGAAAGTAAGCCGTTAAATTAATACAATCTCTTGACTTCCGAAGTTGCAAACCGAGGTTAGCTTAACTAAAGAAGCCTGGCAATTGAGCAAAGAAAAATTAACGAGCCTTAGCTCTTTAAGCTATTGCCAAGAGATTTATAAATCCTAGCAGATTAGGTATTAAAAGTCAACTGTCAGAGAATGGGCTTCAGTAAGACAGTTTTAATTGGATGTTGTTTTTGTTTTTTGGAATACTTCGGACCCAAAAAGGAGATAAAACCACCTTGCCTGATTCTACTTCGGGTATGCTCATTAAGTATTCCTGAATCTTGTTTTTTTTCATGCCCAGCATTTCTTTTATTATTTTTTCTTCGTCAATTTTTGCGGCAATTTCGCCTTTTGCCGATATTTTCAAGGAAAGTGTTTTTTTATCCAAATCAAGCTTGGGTTCAGAGTAAGTTTTCTCCAGCGTATTTTCCAACAGCAAATATCGCCCGTTTTTATTTGAAGAGGCGTCTATGAGACCCACGATATCAGTTTCCTGAAAGCCAATCGTTTTTGCTTCAGCAACGGCGACGATGGCAAAGCCCTCGGCTGCGTCGTCTATTTCCGCTGTGGATTTAAGAGAAACAATCTGGTTGACAACCGGTTCTGTGATCTTGAGGCCGTTGGTTTTTGCTTTTAAGTTTTCCAAAGATTTGGCTAAGGCCTCTTTGGTGACTTGGTCTTTTGCGTCGTTAAAATCTTTTTCGGTAACCACCTTGGTTAAGCCGACTATGCCACCGGTCATCGGCTTACTGGATTCAGCATGGAAACCTTCGAATTTAGGAGTGCCCTTGAAACCGGGAATTGTGAACTGGTCGGCATTTATATTGTATTCTTGGCCGGGCTTATCAGCTATGACCTCTACGGTAATAGTTCCCGGCACCGATTTGCCGTTAACCAATTTGGCACCGGGTATGGTGATTGGTCTTGGTGTTCTGAAAATCAGACCTTTTGAAGACTCAAATCGGGTGGTCGCTACCAAAGCTTGTGGTTCGGAGTTAATGTTGTTAAACACCGTAATCTCTCCTCTGGCTTTTCTGGCAACCTCTTTTTCGCCTGTGGCAACAAAATCTTTGGAAATTTCAGCGTTGTAAGACAAGAATTGGCCGGCTATTTTTTTAGCGGCAAAATCCGTCTGCGGATAATTACTGGAGATAGATACTGTAGTGTCAAAGTCTATCTTCTCTCTTTGGGGTTGTATGATGATTTTGGCACTGCCGAGGAACAAGAACAAAACAACGAAAAGCATAATAACACCGGAAAGTATAAAAATTAAACCGGTTCTTTTGTGAAGCTTTTCTTTTCTTATGGGATTGATGTTGTCCCAAAAATTTTTGACAGACCTGATATTTGAGTCCCGGGCCACGCCATCTCTTTTTAGCCATATGTTTTCCAGTTCTTCCAAACCTTCCGATGGCAGGTCTTTTCGGATGTTAGGTTTTATTTGGGTTCGGCTGTCTCCTTGTTTTATTTTAAGTTTGTTTTGTTCGCCCGGCTTGCGGATATCAGACATTTTGGAAGATTGATATCTGGCCATTGTCAGATCGGCGAGGCTCTCATCTTCCTTTTCCTCAATTAAGTCTTCGCTAATGTCTTCCCCTGTGTCCGCATCTGGGTGGTAATCTTCTTCCGGCTCGTCTTTTTCCACCAAGCCCGCATTTTCTTGGCGCTCCGCTTCTTCGGCTTCTTCCAGTTCCGGCGCTATTTCCGGAAGCAGGTCTTTGTCTATGGTTTCTTCTTCAGTTTCTTGAGTCTCGTCGTCGTCTTGGTCAGCCAGAAGACGGAATCCATATTTGGGGGCGAAGCTTTTGACTGATTCGTCGGCGGTCATTAGGGTAACTTTCTTTTGCGATGACTGCATCTCTGCGGCCAAGCTTACAAAGTGGCTTTCATTTCTGGCAATCTTGCTGTTTTTGGGCAAAATAAAAATTACCTCTTCGGCTTCAGTTTTTCTGAATTCAGCTAAAATATCCTCAAAGCTGTCGCTTTTTAGAACGTTGATAATCTTGGTGCTACCCATAAGTTAATTATATATTTTTAAAAGTTAAATAAAAACAGATGTTATTAACATCTGTTTGTGGCGCAGTCTAGCCTTGAAAAAAACTATTCAAGTCGAGTAATGCCACTCCCAGTTCTAAAGCATTTTCTGCTCTGTAAATGCGTTTTGCCAGTTCTAGAAGCCGCATCTCTTCAGAGGTTGATCTAAACGAGGGTTTCCTTAAAAAAAGACTTTCGATGATTTTCATTAGAGATTCTGTTTTTACCTTATGAAATTTTACTTCTTCTTTTACTTCTTCAACTTCGTTTTCAAAAAAACTATATACAAGAAAATCATCTACCTTTAGTTTGGCAAGATATTTATCGTTAACTTTACAAATCGCTTCCAGAACTTCGCCTCTTTTAAATTTTCGCAGGCCGCCTATCTGGTTCGCGGTAGTTACTTCAAACCTTACTTTAATTTTCATTCCCATCTCCAAACTGTTAAAGATAGAATGACGATAGCATTATTATAGATTTCTGTCAATGTGTT
>DATDTF010000043.1:0-10179 GCA_036517795.1 Minisyncoccota bacterium | reverse complement strand
GATGTCAGTCGGAATACCACGGCCGTCGTCTTCTATCCGCACTTTATTTTCCGGTAAAAGAGCCACGCTGATATTTTTGGCATGACCGGCCAGAGCCTCATCATATGAGTTATCAAAAATCTCCCACAGTAAGTGGTGTACACCCTCCACACCGGTTGAGCCAATATACATACCCGGTCTTTTCCTGACCGGTTCTAAACCCTCCAAAACATCTATATCAGCCGCCGTATATTCCGACTTTTTTCCGCCAGTCGACGGACTTTTTTCTGCCATAAATTAGACAAATTTAGTTCTTAAATTATATCAAAATTAAAAACAAAAAACAAGCAAATTTCAGCCTGTTTTAATATAAATTTTGGGTCTACTTTAAAAGCTCTAAAGTGTGTTCGGCTAACTTATAAATATCTCTCCTGGCCCGATTAATAATTTTTTGGACTTTTAGTTTCTCTTCCTCAACAGCAGTCTTTTTTTCTTTTGGCAAGACACTCTGGATTCTACCTTTAAAGCTTTCTGGAAACGGGTTTGCCTCCTCCAAATTCTTAGTAACTCCAGATAAACCTTTTTCGCCATGCAACTTAACACCACCAGAATAAAAATAGTCTTCACTAGCAAAGAAAAAATCACCTTTTAGACCACACTTCTTAAGAAGATCTAAATCTATTCCACTGCGAACAGATAGAGCGGCAAGGTCAAAGTCTATTTTAATTAGGTATTCCTTCAAAATTCATATTGGGTTTATTTACCTTATTTCCGCCCCAAACTGCTTAGCCGTTTCCTGGTAAATTTTATCCTGGATTGGGTCAATTTCTTCCGTGGTGAGGGTGCGTTCATTACTGCGATAAATTATCCTGTAAGTATAGCTGGTCGTCCCGCTGCCGAACTTGATTTCATTCTCATAGCTATCCAGAAGTTTTACTTCTTCAACTAAGTCCCCTCCCAAATCTCTGATTAAATCAAAGTAATTATTGGGGATAAAATCTTTTTTCACCACAAAAGAGATATCGCGCGTAATTGGCGGATATTTTGATACTTCTTTAAATTCTTGGCCGAGTCTTAATTGTTTTTTCACCCTCTCGTCTTCAGACCACAAAAGTCTTATGTCAGGCAAAGACATGCTCGCAATAGCCAGTCTCTCTAGGCCAAAACCAAAAGCCCAGCCATGGTAGCCGGTTAAACCAAAATTTGCCAAGACACTTTTCCTGGCCATACCGGATCCTAACATTTCCATCCATTGTCCATTTATCTCCGCCTCCATCTCAAAACTTGGATCAGTGTATGGAAAATTGTGTTCATAGAAACGGAAATTAACATCACCAAAAACACTTTTAGCTATTTCTGAAAGCGTATTTTTTAAATCGTCCGGAGTAATTTTTACTTTATCGTCAGGACCGATATAGAGTCCGCCAAATTGATGAAAGACATTCATGTGCTTTCTGTCTATCTCATCTTTGCGGTAAACCTTTCCATAACACAGCACTCCCAAAGTTTCCTTATTCTCAATTCTCTTCTTAATCGTCTCATCATTTAAATAATAATACCAAAAGACCGTGTCATGAGTCCTAAGAACATGATTTTCGTCAAGATAATAAGTATCTGATTTACTGCGAGCTGGATGCCCTTCAGGCATGTTGAAAAGGTCGAATAAAATATGCGTGGAAACAATCTCGGGTATTTCAATAATATCAAAGCCTTCCAAGCTTTTGACTTTAGATGCCCGGTCAACGATTTCTTTTAAGGGACTGCCCGGTGTCCGAGACAAATCAGGCATATTCAAAAAACGCTTCAAACGAAGCCCCTCGGCATCTTGCCTATTCTCTAACTCTTTTTTTACTTTTTTCTCTTCTTCCGAATTTATAGTGATTGTTTTCATGCTCATAGTAAATACCTCCTACCAAAAAATAATCCAAAAATTAAAATTGTAGTCAACAAACCCCACCAAAAAGACGATCTAAAAACTTCGTTAAAAGTTATTCTTTTTGACCAAAGACGGCGGATAGATAAAAATACAAAGCTCAAAACTCCCCACAAAGCTATAAAAAAAGCAACAAAGAAAACGGCTTTTTCTAACCCACCTATCTCAAAAGGGTCTATCTTAAAAATTATTATGCCAAGCGCCACTACGGCAAAAATTGTAGCAGTAACTACACCGCCAAATAAAGACCTGTCTCCAAAGACCATGCAAAGATTCTAGCAATAAAAGTTATAGAAAGAAATCCCCCTGCCAGATTTTAATTCAGCGCTAAAAGAAAAAATTATTGTTTGAGTAAATAAAAAAGTGCGGAATTATCGCACTTGGTTCAGTTTATCTCTTTCTGATTTCCGTAGGTTCAAAATGGCGATTCACCGTGTGGCCATGTTGCCGAACAATTTCTTTTGCATGCTCTGCATCACGAGCATTTACGCGGACATCGGGTCCCATGTAGGCTATCCCTTCTCGAGTAACCGAGGTAGGAACTACAAATTCTCTGGTTCCCGGACGGAGGTCAATCTCTTTCATCTGTTTATCCCTTTCTGCAAATAAAAGATTAAGTACATGGTATTAAATTATAAACAAAAAAGCAATATTTGTTGTTGCAAAATATTCGGAAGGTTTATAATTTTGCTTAGGCTCAAAACAAATATCACTTAATATTCTCTTCAATGGGTTGAGGTAATTCTTTCTTGCCGCGTTCTTTGCCTTCTGCTGTTAAGCTAAGGTGGCCACTCTCATTAAGACTTACAGCCCCCCTCTCAACGGCCTTTTCTATTATTACTCGTTTCTCATTATCATGTTGATTGAGGTCAACGAACCCACACAAAAACTCTGCATCTACTTCGGCTTGAGCTAGAATCTTGAAAATATCACCTGATGTTAGGCTTTTGTTTGGTAGTAATTTGAGTACTCTCGCCACAGCATCAATCTGTCGCCCCAAAACAACTTCCTCAAATATTTTTTCCATTGAACCCAACTCCCAAATTTCAACTTGCTGACAGCAAAATAGCACAACAGGTCCCAACCCACAAGACTGTCACAAAAAATAACCTAGATTTCTCTAGGTTATTTTTTGTGTACCCGCCGTCTACTAGCGCTAGGTACTGCGCTCCTCTTCAGTCACTTTGTTGCGGGGGGAGGATTTGAACCTCCAATCTTTTGGTTATGAGCCAAACGAGATACCGGATTTCTCTACCCCGCGATATTTAAACCTATTTTAAAATAGGTTTTGAAATTATAACAGTATTGAAAAAACAAGTAAAGTCATATAAAATTTAACTTGACTAAAACGCCGGCGTAGTTCAACGGTTAGAACGGGTCACTCATAACGACCAGAAGAAAGTTCAACTCTTTCCGCCGGCACAATCACAAGCAAACACTCCCCGCTTTTTAAGCGGGGAGTGTTTGCTTGTGGCAACTAAATTATGTAAAATCATTCGTCACTTCGCACTTTAAAAATGAGGACAGAAAAATATGCAATTTCATGTTGAAGATATCTTTGTCGGCAAAACATTTGACGATTTCTCCATAGAGCCACAGTTGGGGGCAGTAGAACACAGAGAAAACGTTTATTTAAAAACTCTCTTGTCAAAAAATATTGAATTAAATTTTCCTTTGGTCGCAGCAAATATGGACACGGTAACTGGCCCCAAAATGTGCATCGCCATGGCCCAGTATGGAGGAATGGGAATTCTGCCCAGAAGTGGAGCTATTTCAATCAGTCTTCAATCGGAATGGACAAAAGAAGTAAAGAGAGCCGAAAATTTTATCATCAGAGATCCTTACACAATACCGGAAAGCCAGAGCATCGGCGAAGCCCGCAAAAAAATGAAAGAAAAAGGAGTCGGCACGCTGCTAGTTGTCGGAGAAAAACAAGAGTTGGTCGGAATGATTACAGAGAGAGACATAATACTTTGCCTCAACGAAGCAGAACCAATAAACGACTGGATGCAAAAAAGAATGGGCGGCGGACTTAAGTTCTCTAAAAAACCGATTCTTTCCATAGAGGAAGCTGTCAATGAGTTAAGAAAGCATGGAGTAAACAAATTGCCCATGATCAACGGTTTTGACTTTCAAATTGTTGGCTTAATAACAGCCAAAGACATAGCCAGCTTACTTAGACACAGCTGGGTAAACAAAGACAAAGAAGGCCAGCTTAGAGTCGGTGCGGCTATTGGCGTAACCGGAGACTATCTGGAAAGAGCAAGCGAACTCATAAAAGCCGGCGTGGACGTAATAGTGATGGATACGGCCCATGCCCACAACAAAGCAGTAACACCACAAGCTGTAGAAAACTTCAGAAAAAGTTTTGGAGATTTTGAGTTAATATGCGGCAATGTGGCGACATTTGAAGGCGCAGAGTTTCTAAAGAATTTGGGAGTTCAGGGCGTTAAAATCGGTGTTGGTTCCGGACATGGATGTTTGACTAGGATAAAAACCGGAGCCGGGGTTCCACAAATACAAGCTGTGAGAGCCGCTTGGCAGGCTCTGAAAGATTCCGATATTCCAATTATTTCCGATGGCGGAGTAAGACAGACCGGCCACATCTCCATGGCTTTGGCACTTGGAGCATCAAGCGTCATGGTTGGCAGTGTTCTTGCCGGCACCGATGAAGCTCCAGGACAGCTCTTCAGAAATCCTCTGACCGGCGTGCAAAACAAAGAGTACAGAGGCATGACCTCTCCCCAAGCCAAATATGAAGCGAGCGGATCAGAAGACTTACCAAGTAACATAGAAGGTAAATCAGAAAATATCCCCTACCGTGGAAGTGTGGTGGGAATTCTTAAAGCAATTCAACAGGATTTGCAAAGCATGGTCAGCTACTGCGGAGAAATAGACTTAGAAAAAACAAGACTAAAATTGGCCAAAGATCCTACAAAATTTCTAATCCCGCTTTCAGCGGCGGCAATTCAAGAATCTTACCACCGATAATCCCGAATTTGACGGGATTATTTTTTAATGATATAAACTTAAAGCTTTTTCTTATAAAAATTGGAGAAAGCAAATGGCAAGAGAACGAGTCCTTTTAAAAATTTCTGGCGAAGCGTTAAGCGGAGAAGGTGTCTCAGGTCTTAGAAGAGATAAAATGAACCTTATGGCCAAGGAAATCGTCTCCGTAGAAGATCTTTTTGAATTGGCAATTGTAGTTGGCGGCGGCAACATAATTCGTGGCACCCAGCTTATAGAAGAGGTTCACCTGCAAGATCCGGTGGTTGCCCATTATGCCGGTATGGTAGGAACAATTATTAATGCTATAGTTTTTCAGTCTGTTCTGGAAGATGACTTTGGCTTAGAAACAAGGGTACAAAGCGCGATAGAGGTGAGGGACGTTGCTGAAATATTTTGCAGAAGAAAAGCGCTTAGTCATTTGCGAAAAGGCAGAATAGTCATTTTTGCCAGTGGCACGGGCAGTCCTTATTTCTCTACAGACACAGCCATGGTTTTAAGGGCTTGTGAAATTGGAGCTAAGACAGCTTTTAAAGGGACTAAGGTTGATGGAATTTTTGATAGGGATCCCAAAAAAGACGACGCTGCTGTTTTGATACCGAAAATAAGTTATATGGACTATTTAAGTCGGGTGCCCAAACTTAACATTATTGATGGACCAGCTGTTGCCGTAGCTCGCGATCGCTCCCTAGTCTTAAAAGTTTTTAACATCTTTAAAGAAGGAAACCTGAAAAGAATTTTGACAGGAGAAAATATTGGATCGGAAATCAGTTAGAAAGACCTTTCCTAAAAAGCCCTAAAGGGCTTTTATTTTTTAGAAAATGTGCTAAATTTAAGGGTAAATTAAATTTGCGGGCGTGGTCCAGCCTGGTCCAAGACGTCTCCCTGTCACGGAGAAGATCGTGGGTTCAAATCCCATCGCCCGCGCAAATAAAAAAGTCTTCTTTTAAGAAGACTTGGATTTTTTCTTTTTTTTCTTGGGATAAACTAGGCAAGAATACTGACCCGTCTTAAGATAGATACATTCCTCCCCTATTACCGAGGCTATCTTTGCCAGTTTTTTAATCAGGCTCGGAATTCTGTCTTTACCAAGAAATGAAACCTCATATTCACGACACTCGTCAGAAATGGTGGCCTTTTTGTTATCTTTCCAAAAACCAAAACTGGGAATAGTTGAAGTAGTATAAGCACCAAATCTACTGACAAGAAATTCATGCAAATCGTTTTCTATACTTTTACCGTCAATCTTTTTCTTGAGCTTGCTGGTTGGCAAAAGGAAAATTGCCGGACGACCTAGGTCTTTCAGTTTATAGTACTGACTGCAAAGATTCCTCCACTTACTTTTCTTCACTTTGCTCCTTGTTTACCCGCGATTACCGGCAAAGATACCGAAAAGTAACACATCAAGTTGACAATGTCAATGTTTTGCTGTTAATGTTGGATTCTGTTAGTAATAATTAAAGGAATCCGAACTTTGAAAAAGAGCTGGTGTTATGTTTGGTTCTGAAGATTTTATTCCATCTGTTACTTCCGGTTTTGAACAGGCCGAAAAAGAAAGGGTTAAATTCAGAAGAAAACGCAGGCAAGCCGCTTTAGTTTCGTTTTTTTTGCATGTTTCCTTGGTTGTTCTGATGGTTTCAATACTGCTTAAGCCAAGAGAACAGACGAACGACAGAGTTATTGTTTTGATAAGCAACGGTCCTATGTATCTGCCTCCGGGCGACAGCGAAAAGGGCGGCGGAGGCGGTGGCGGCGGCAAAAAAGAAAAACTGCCACCGGAAAAAGGACGGTTGCCTGAAGTTGTTCAAACAAAACTGGTGATACCCGACCCAAAAGAACCACAACCCCTGATTCCTCCGGAAAACAAAGAAGACCCCAGTCAGAAAATCATAGCTCCCGTAGAAATTCCACAAGACGAAGCATTACCCATCGGCGATATTCAAGCACCGCCCGGCGAACAAAAATCCGCCGGTTCAGGAAGTGGCGGCGGCATCGGCACCGGCCAAGGCAGTGGATCAGGTTCCGGCTCTGGCGCCGGCGGAGGAATCGGCAGTGGTGGCGGAGTTGGCTCTGGCACCGGCGAAGGAGTCGGCGACGGCACCGGTCCATATTCAGCCGGCAGTGGTGTTGTTTTACCGATACCCATCCTGCAACCCAAACCTCCCTACACCGAAGATGCTCGGAAACAAAATATACAAGGAAATTTATTGCTTCAGGTCATCATCAGAAAAAACGGCAGAGTTGAAGATATCAAAATCATAAAAAGCCTTGGCCACGGTTTAGACGAGTCAGCGATTGAGACCATAGCAAACAAATGGCTTTTTAAGCCAGCCACACTCAAAGGAAGGCCTGTTGATGTACAGGTGCAAATTGAGGTTACTTTTAATCTTTTGTGAAAAATGTGAGGCGGTTAGCTTATTTGACAAGCACCGCCTTTTAATTTAAAATAATATAAACGTTCTTTGACTTTTGGTTAGGAGAGACCTGGTGGTTGATACAAAAACCTTAGCTTCTCAATATTACGAAGATTTCAACCGGTTCGCTGATAGTTTGTACCCCAACCGGTACAGCCTAGATTTTTGCCTGCAATTGGCGTGGCAGACTCTTGAAATCAAGCGTTTAGCCCAAGAAAAAAATTCTAAAATCGTCGTTCACTATTATCTTTATCCTGAATTCCATGAAATAGCCGACAAACTGGGCGACTCTCTGGCTTTGAGCAGATACATAAATGAAGTAAAAACATCGAGGGTTGACTTTCAGGCAGTATTTTTCATGGCCGCCACAGCCAAAATGCTAGCCGGCGACGCCACCAGAGTCTTTGTTTCCGGAGGCCCGGAAGAGTTAGGCTGTTCTCTGGTCTTCGGCACCAATCATCTCTGGCTTGAAAGTTGGAAAAGAAAAAATCCTGAAGGGCTTTTGGTAACTTACATAAATAGCGATGCTTACACCAAGTCAATCAGCGACTTTATCTCAACCTCGCGCAACACCGCTCAAATCGTAGCCCATGCCGCTACGACCTATCCGGGAAGAAAAATATTAATCTTGCCTGATAAATTTCTGGGTTATGTTATGAAAGCAAAAACCATAGACATCTTGAAGCAAAAAGGCCTTGCTATAGATCCCGAATTGATTGAAATCTATGAACAACCCTTCGGCGGTTTCAACGCCTGTTGTTATGTTCATGAACAATTTGGGCATGATGCGATTGAAGTGGCTATGATTGAGCATCCGGAAGCCAAATTAATGGTTCACCCGGAGTGCGGCTGCGCTTCCCAATGCATGTATAAACTGCAAAAGGGCATCATCCCCAACGACAAAGCCTTCATCATGTCCACCGAGCAGATGATTCAGTACGCGATGTCTTCGGAATCGGAAGAGTTTATCGTTTCCACCGAGCCGGGCTTGTTGTATGCTTTACGCAAACGACTGCCTGATAAAAAATTTATCCCGGTTTCAGCGGGAGCCCATTGCCAGTATATGAAAGCTAACACCTTTGATAAACTCCTCTGGTCTTTGAGAGAAGACCGCCTAGAAGTCGTTCTTTGCGACAACTGCAAATTCTGCACTGATCCCAAAGTAACTTATCGGGACGAAAGAACAATCCACATCCCGAGAGAAATAGCCAATCTGGTCAAACCGAAAATAGAAACAATGAACTCCATTCAGTAAACTAAGCGGTTGTCAGACTTCTCTGGTTGTCCAACCTCGGTTTGCAATATCGGCAGATAAGAGACTCCAGACTTCGCCAGCTTACTTCAGCACTCCCAATTCGCGGAGTGCTTTTTCATAGTCGTGAATAGCTTCACGAGCATCATTGTACCTAATCTGATAATCAGGGTCGTGAACAATAAGATTTCTTAATTTATGAGCCGACCAGAGAGAATCAATTGAGGCCAGTTGGGTTTTGTTTATCTGCTTCAGCTTCTCGCCGAGAGTTTCTCCCGGGTAGCCGGCTTGGGTCAAAATATCCTCAATTATGTTATCAGCTTCTACGACCGCAAACTTCCACTCCGCGTCGCGAAGCGACTGGAGATGCTCCAAAACTTCTTTCCACTTAGCATCGTGCTTGCTCTCTCCGACAGCCGGGGGGTTGACTTGGGTTTTAAGTTCAATGACCTTTTCTGTATATTTGTTTCTCATTTTAACTACTAGCCAGATGAGCAAAACACCAAAAAATAACGACAAGCTAATACCGATTATTTTTAAAACTGAAACCGTCTGGGAAATATCAAAATCCCTGACAGTTTGTAGTGTGTTTGCCGCAAGTTTTTCAAGCCCAGTCTGACTGCCGTCGCCTGGGCCACCAAGAGCCGACCCAACGCCGCTGTAAATATTGCCCAAAGCTTGGTTTGTTATTTTATCTATGTTGTTTAAATCAAGAGCCATTGTATTGATAAGCTAACCTTAAAATTGTTTCTTCATCAAACTTTCTGCCAATAATTTGCAGGCCAACCGGTCGTCCCAATCCCGAAATTGACTCACCTGAAATTCCCGAGCCGGACTTTGCTTGCGATCCCTTTTCCCCGATCCCATCCGTAACAAATCCACACGGAACTGATATCGCCGGCAGTCCCGCCAGATTGACCGACACCGTGTAAATATCTGATAGATACATGGACAAGGGGTCTACTTTCTCCCCTATTTTAAAAGCTGTGGTCGGCGTGGTTGGACCGACAATAACATCAAATTTTTCAAAAACTTTTTCAAAATCCTGTCGTATTAAAGTCCTCACCTTTTGAGCTCTTAAGTAGTAAGCCTCATAATATCCTGAAGACAAAGCGTAAGTTCCTAAAATTATCCTTCGTCTGACCTCCTCGCCAAAACCTTCCGAACGGCTCTTCAGATAAGTGTCCAGTAAATTTTCCCCTTCTTTGCGCAGACCATACCTAACACCGTCGTAGCGGGCCAAATTTGAAGAAACCTCCGAAGGAACAATCAAGTAGTAAGTCGCCAAAGCATAGTCAGCATGAGGCATGTTGACCTGGTCAATATGCGCTCCCAAAGCCTCAAGTTTAGAAATGGCCTGTTCAATTTTGTTGTTCACTTCGGAGTCCAAACCCTCGCCAAAATACTCCTTAGGCATAGCAATTTTCAAACCCTTAATTGACTTGCCTAAGTTTTCTGTAAAGTCCGGAACTCTCTCGTTGACAGTGGTGGAGTCCATTGAGTCTTTTCCGGCCAAAAAATTAAGAAGCAGAGCCGAATCATAAACATTTTTGGTCAATGGTCCGACCTGATCTAAACTTGAAGCCATAGCAATT
>DATDTF010000042.1:0-11515 GCA_036517795.1 Minisyncoccota bacterium | reverse complement strand
TTCCAAAAATACTTGTTCTGTTTTGCCAACCTTTTTCTTTTTTCTTTCTATCTCCTGAACCAGACCGTTTTCTTTCAGTATTTTAGCCACATCAAACTTGGCCCGGGAAAAGGGAACCAAGACTCGCTCCTTGCCTGCCATCTGAGCGTTTTTTATTCTTATTAACATGTCAGCAACTGAATTCATAATCTTTATTTAAATGTTACCAACTGGATTTCTTTATGCCGGGCAAAAGACCTTCACTGGCCAGCTCCCTGAAATGAATACGACAAACATCAAATTTGCGCATGTAACCATATTTTCTGCCGCAAATAAAACAGCGCCTGACAATCCTGCTGGAAAACTTGGGTTTTTTCCTGGCTCTTGCTTTTGTTGATTCTTTTGCCATAAAACTTTAAATTTATTTCTTGATTGGGAAGCCTATTAATTTCAACAACTCCACGGTTTCTTCTCTTTTTCTCGAGTTGGTTACCACAGCTATTTCGAAGCTAAACACGTCTTTAAGGGATTCGTAGTGAATCTCCGGAAAAACGCTATGCTCCAAAATACCCATATTCAAAACACTTTTGGCGTCAAAAGACTTGGCATCAATACCCCTAAAGTCCTTTGTTCTGGGCAAAGCAATAGAAATTAACCTATCCATAAAACCATACATTCTGCTTCCGCGCAAGGTAAGCTTATAGCCGATTTTCATGCCGGCCCTTATTTTAAAACCGGAAATTGATTTTTTAGAGAAAGTCGGCACCGGTTTTTGTCCGGCAATCAAAGCCAAGTCCTTCTCAATATTAGCCAACATTTTGTCGTCTTTGAGATGCTTGCCCACACCGATGTTCAGGACCACCTTGATTACCTTGGGTACCTGCATGACATTTTTGTAGCCAAACTTAGCCTGCATGGCAGGGATTACTTCTTTTCTATATTTTGTTAGTAAGCGTGATACTGGCATAATTTGATAACGATTTATAAGATTACTGCTCCACATTTCTTGCAAACTCTCGTCTTGTTTTTACCTTCAACTTTTTGACCCACCCTAGTCGGTTTACTGCAACTCGGACAAATTAACTGCACAGAGGAAATGGCTACCGCTCTTTCCACTGAAACAATCTGGCCTTTTTGACCCTGCTTCTTTGGTCTCTGGTGCTTCTTAACTTTATTTAAACCCTCCACCACCACTCTGGCGCCTTTGTCTTCTTTATTCAAAACAAAAATTATCTTGCCGGTTTTACCGCGATCTTTTCCTGAAAGCATTCTTACTTTGTCATTTTTCTTTATTTTCATATGATTATTTTTTCGTTAAACAACTTCTTGCGCTAAACTTGCAATCGTATCATAACCTCGTTCTTTTATCTCTCTCGGTATCGGTCCAAAAACACGACCGCCTTTTGGCTCCTTGCCTTCTAAAATCACAACGGCATTATCATCAAATCTGATGTAACTGCCGTCCGGTCGACGGAAAGGCTGTCTCTGTCTGACCACTAAAGCCCTGACAACATCCTTTTTCTTTATCTGTTTGCGCGGTTCTGCCACCTTAACAGAAACAACAATTACGTCTCCAATCTGGGCATATCTTTTACGTGTGCCGCCTAAAACCTTAATAAGGCCAACTTTTTTGGCTCCACTATTATCGGCGACATCAATTATTGAACGCATCTGCAACATATTTGTGTTAATTATTAACCGGTGAATGTACCTTAAACCTTTTGTCTTTGGACAAAGGTCGGACTTCCTGAATTAAGACCTTATCTCCGGTGTGATATTCGTTCTGCTCGTCGTGAACTTTGTATCTCTTGGAAACCTTAAAGTATTTTTTGTATTTCGGATGTTTTCTAAGGTGAATGACTTCAACGACAACTGTCTTCCGCATCTTATCGGAAACCACAACTCCTTTTAAAATACGTGGTGTTTTATCTTTTTGATCCATAAATAATTAATTACTAACGGTTAATTTTAAAGCAGTCAAAATTCTGGCAATATCTTTCTTTGTTTTCTGAACCTGGCTAAAATCCTTTAAACTGTTGCTATTCAAGTCAAAAAGCAGCTTACCCAGCTTAATGCGGAGATTTTTAAGCATCTCCTGCAACTCTTCTTGTTTTTTTTCTTTGACTTCTTTAAATTTCATCGTCCCGATGCCGACGTTGCACTTGTCTTTGACCTCCCGCGCCTTTGGCAAAGTCCCTTTTTACTTTATCTCAGCTGACGTTTACTAAAGCTCGGCAGTGCAATATCGGAAGTTAAATTAATTTACTTATTTCACGTTATCTCTTAATAAACTGGGTTTTTACCGGCAACTTGAAAGCTGCAAGCCGGAAAGCTTCTCTGGCGACGGCCTCACTAACTCCATCCATTTCAAACAGTATCTTGCCGGCTCCTATGGGCGCAACAAACTCCTTCAAAGCCCCAGCTCCACCGCCCATTCCGACTTCCGGCGGTTTTGCGGTTACCGGCTTATCAGGAAAAACTCTTATCCATATTTTGCCGCCTCTTTGTATAAACCGGGTCATGGTACGCCTTGCTGACTCTATCTGGCGGGAATTTATCCAAGCAGACTCCAATGCTTTCAAGCCAAAACTGCCAAAACTTAAACTAAAGCCTCTTGTTGCTTTTTCTTGAAGTCTCCCGGGATGCACTTTGCGATGTTTTATTCTTTTTGGCTGAAGCATAATTGAAAAATAATTTATTAATAACCAAAGCGCTCTCCTTTATATATCCAGACTTTCACGCCAATTGTGCCATAAGTCGTATGAGCAGTTCTTTTTGCGTAATCTATCTCGGCACGCAACGTCTGTAACGGCAGATTTCCTTCTTCCAAATGTTCGGTTCTGGCAATTTCTGAGCCATTAAGCCTGCCGGCAACTTCAATTTTTGCTCCTTTTACATCTTTTTTGTTAGCAATAATTTTTGCTAATGTCTGTTTTAATATCCTCCTAAAAGGCATTCTTTTTTCTATTTGCTCAACTATAGATTCCGCCATGATTGCCGCTGATGTTTCCGGATTTTTATATTCTTGAATGTCTATCCTGATGGCAGTTTTTCTTTTAACCAATCTTAGAATTTCTTTTTTCAAGTCCTCCGCACCGGTTCCACCCCGTCCTATCAACAAACCGGGTCTGGCGGTGTGGATAATGATAGTCAAAACATCCGGACTTCTTTCAATTTCCACCCTGTCCACACTCATATTTTTTATCTTCTTAGACAAAAACTGCCTGATACCAAAATCCTCTCTGAAATATTCGACATATTTTCTGCCAAGACCAAACCATCGGGAAAGCCAGCCCTTGTTAAAACCTATTCTGAAAGATGTTGGTGATATTTTTTGTCCCATAATATATTAAACGCTTTTTCTTCTGAACAACTTTCTACTAATATCTTGAACTCCGCCAAAAACTCCCTTTTTTGATATCTCTTTCTTTATTCCAGTGCCGAAATCAGGCTTTTTTTCCAACCCTAAATCTTTAGACTCGCCCGATTCGCTTTCTTTTGTTTTTAAAGCTTTGTCTCCATCAACAGATTCGTTTTTTGTATTAGCGTGTTTAAGACCTGGCACTTTTTCCTCCAAAGTAATCTTGATGTGAGAAGATTTTTTTTGGATCATACTGGCTTGTCCCATAGCTCTGGGCATATATCTTTTAATCTTCATGCCCTCATTCACAACCAAATCTTTAATAAACAAGTTATCTTTAAGCAATCCAAAATTATTTTCGGCGTTAGCAACCGCTGATTTAAGCAGTTTGGCCAATGGACTGGATGATCTTTTCACAAGAAACAAAAGTTGGCGTTCCGCCACAGCAACATCCATGCCCTTAATCAAACCGGCAACCAGCCTGACTTTTCTTGGCGCTATTCTTAAATTGTTCAGTTGTGCGTTAACTTGCATATGTTTATTTAATTATTTCTTCTCCGGAGTTGCCGTTTCGACTTTCGCCGCTTTGGCAGTGTCTATCTCTTTTTGTTTAGCCGCCGCTTCCAATTCTTTCTGCATTCTTCCGCCGTGCCTGACAAATTTTCTGGTAAGCGAAAACTCTCCCAGCTTGTGCCCCACCATGTCTTCGGTAACAAAAACAGGAATATGGATTTTGCCATTATGTACGCCAAATGTAAAACCAATCATTTCCGGAGTAATTGTAGAAGCACGCGACCAAGTTTTAATCACGGTCTTGTCTCCAACCCTAAGCTTGCCTAATTTCTTAAGCAACTTCGGATGGACAAATATGCCTTTTTTTATGCTTCTAGACATTTATAAATTTATTTACTTCTACGCCTGACAATAAACTTCCAACTTCTTTTTTTCCGATTTCTTGTTTTCACGCCTCTGGCTTTCTTGCCCCATGGCGTCTTTGGCCCGGTTAAACCTATCGGCTGTTTGCCTTCTCCTCCACCATGCGGATGGTCAACAGGATTCATGACACTGCCCCTGACCGAAGGCCTGATACCCAAGTGTCTGGAACGTCCGGCTTTGCCAATCACAATTGAGCTATGTTCCTGATTAGAAAGCCTGCCAATCGTAGCCAAAGAATTCTCGTCAAATATTCTTAATTCTGAAGAAGGAAGCTGAACTTGCACCCGGCCGGCATCCTTAGACATAACCACGGCTTTTGAACCGGCGGAACGAACTAAACCGGCTTTAGAGCCTGGGAATATCTCAATGTTGTGAACTTCAGTGCCTTGTGGAATGTTTTTTAATTTGGCCCGATTGCCCGGTTTAAGCGCAACCTTATCTGAAGTCACAATCTCGTCGCCAACTTCAAGCCCTTCCGGAGCCAAAACGTAAGCCTTACTTCCATCAGTGTAGTGTATCCTGGCTATTCTAGCCGTTCGGTTGGGGTCATATTCCACAGAAAACACCTTGCCTGAAATATTAAACCTGTTTTGATTAAAATCAATCTCTCTATACAGCCTTTTTACGCCACCGCCTTTGTGTCTAACCGTTATCAGACCGCCGCTGTTTCTGCCCACAGAACGCTTAAAAGACCCGGTTTTTGATTTTAGGGGCTTAATCTTAGACAGGCCAGAAAAGTCATAACCCATCATGTGTCTTCTTGAGGCAGTTGTTGGTTTATAGGTTTTGGACATAATTATTTGGGAATTAAGTCTATCTTATCGCCTTTTACCAGCTTAACCATTGCTTTTTTGAATCCTGGTTTTTCTCCTTCTGATCGGCCAAGTCTTCTTTTTTTAGCAGGCATATTTAAAATTTTTACATCATCAACACTAACTTCATAAAGTTTTTCTACCGCTCTTTTTATCTGCAATTTGTTAACATTTTTAAAAACTCTAAAAATATATTGATTCAAGTTGTTTACAATTGAAGCTTTTTCGGTAATATGCGGTCCCGCCAAAACCTGGAAGGAAAAATCATCACCTTTCAAGTTGGTGCTTGGCAAATTCTTAACACTCTCTTTATTTTCCGAGGTGTTTTTTTCTTCAACTGCTGATTTTTTAAAAAAGTTTTTTAGCGGCATTGTTTTTATTTTAACTTATAAGTTTCCTGAATGACCGGTATTGCACTTTTATCCAAAAAAACAAATTTGTTTGACAACACATTGAAAACATCCAAGCTCTTAGCCTCCAGCGTCTTCACAAACGAAAGATTGCCGGCAGAACGCTCTATATTTTTATTCTTACTGCCCAATATCAAAAGAATGCTGTCTCTTTTTTTATTATTCTTTATGTAGCCGGATGTCTTTGAAACCAAAACATCAAAAATTTCCTGAGCTTTTTTTGTTTTGGGCTGATCGATTTTAATACTGTCTAAAACCATAACCTGGTTATCTGAAACTTTGCTGGATAAAGACATAAACAAAGCTTTTCTCTTCATTTTTTTGTTTATCTTCTTGCTGAAGTTCTTGTTTTTAGTAGGGCCAAAAGTCACACCTCCGCCTTTCCACAAAGGAGATCTTATGGAACCATGCCTCGCCCGTCCAGTGCCTTTCTGTTTCCAAGGTTTTTTGCCGCCACCTCTAACCTCGCTCCGGTCTTTGGTGTGAGCCAGAACAGATCTCGCGTTTGATGTTTGGATGTTAATAACCTGGTGCAATAAATCCGGATTCATTTTTAAACCAAAAACATCTTCCGGCAAATCGGTTTTACCCACAATTTCACCAAGTTGATTATATGTGTCCACCTGCATAATTTTATAATCTTTAATTTCCTTTTACTTCTAAGATAGTACCTTTTCTGCCTGGTACCGCACCATTAACAGCAAGTAAATTATTTTCTTTATCAATACTTACCACACTAAGGCCTCTGACACTGACCCGGTCTCCACCCATTCTTCCGGCCATACGTAAACCCTTAAGTGTATGCTGTGGGAATCTTTGACCGATTGAACCGACATGTCTTTTAACATGCTTGTGGCCATGACTAGCTGGCATTCCGTGAAAACCATGCCTCTTCATAGCGCCCTGGAATCCTTTACCTTTTGAGAGACCGCTAACTTTAACCGAATCACCTATGCTGAAAACTGAAACATCAATAATATCACCTAATTTTGTTTCCTCCGCCTGGCCCCTAAGTTCCTTTTTTTTCTTACTATTACCAAGCTGTACAGCCGGATAACCATCTTTTTCCTGGGTTCTTATTTGGCTGACACTCATTGGTTCAGCCAAAATAACCGTAACCGGTGTTACTTTTCCGTTTTCACTAAAAACATGTGACATGCCTAATTTTTTACCTAAAATAAACTTTTTCACCTGCGTTTAATTAAACTAAAAACCCAGATTTAGCTGGGCAATTAAAAAATGCTAAATCTTTTTACTACGGTTATTTAGGTTTTTCTTTTTGGAAAACCATTAATATTTAAGGTATTACTACCTTATCTCTTGTCACATAAATGACAAGGGGAAGGCAGCAACGGTTCGGATCACATCTTGACCTCTATATCTACTCCGGCTGGTAAATTTAAATTCATAAGAGCGTCAATGATCTTAGGTGTTGGATTAGAGACATCAATCAATCTTTTGTGAACTCTCATCTCAAACTGTTCCCGAGAATCTTTATACACAAAAGGAGATCTATTGACAGTATATTTGTGGGTGGCCGTCGGCAAAGGCACGGGGCCCACCACCTTACCGCCGGATCTCTCTATGGTTTCAACTATCTGCTTCGCCGATTTATCAATAATCTTATTGTCATAAGCTTTTAGTTTGATTCTTATTCTCTGGACAGCTTCTTTGTTTTTTTTCTTTTCGGTAGGCATTTATTACAAGGTACAAACTCAAGCCCCGCTATCGTAGCGGGGCTTTGAATTTATGCAATGATTTTCGTAACAACTCCTGCGCCAACGGTTTTTCCACCCTCACGGATAGCAAACCTTTGTTTTTCTTCCATGGCAATCGGAGCAATCAATTTAACTTTAACAGAGACAGTATCACCGGGCATAACCATTTCAGCGCCTTCCGGCAAAGTTACTTCGCCAGTAACATCAGTTGTTCTGAAGTAAAATTGCGGTTTATAACCTTTGAAAAACGGGGTATGCCTGCCGCCTTCTTCTTTATTTAACACGTAAATTTCTGTCTCAAATTCGGTGTGTGGCGTAATGCTTCCTGGTTTAGACAAAACTTGACCTCTGGAAATGTCTTCTTTTTTAACACCGCGCAACAAAATTCCAGCATTGTCGCCCGCCATTCCTTCGTCCAACTGCTTGTTAAACATCTCTATGCCGGTAACGACTGTCTTTTGTGTGGGAGTCAAACCGACAATTTCAACTTCTTCGTTCAGTTTAACTTTGCCTCTTTCAACTCTTCCGGTAACAACCGTTCCACGGCCTTCAATGCTGAAGATATCTTCAATGGGCATTAGAAAAGGCTTGTCAGTTTCGCGAACGGGATCAGGAACGTACTCATCAAGCTGTTTTACAAGCTCTACAATAGGCTGCGCTGAAGCATCGTCCTTGCTCTTAGCTTCCAAGGCTTTCGTTGCAGAGCCGCGGATGATAGGAGTGGTATTTCCCGGATATTGGTATTTATTCAGCAATTCTCTGATTTCAGCTTCAACAAGATCCAAAAGTTCTGGGTCGTCAACCTGGTCAACCTTATTGAGAAAAACAATTATATTCGGCACACCAACCTGTCTGGCCAAAAGTATGTGTTCTCTGGTTTGGGGCATCGGACCATCTGAAGCGGCAACAACCAAAACAGCGGCGTCCATTTGAGCCGCACCGGTAATCATATTTTTGATATAGTCCGCATGACCTGGAGCATCCACATGAGCGTAATGTCTCTTTGGAGTTTCATATTCCGAGTGGTGCAAAGCAATTGTAATGCCTCTGGCTCTCTCTTCGGGAGCGTTATCAATTTCGTTTACACCCTCCGCTCTGGCGCTATAACCGTTACCCAGCAAATTAAGAGTATGCAAAATAGCCGCTGTTAGCGAGGTCTTGCCGTGGTCAACGTGACCGATAGTACCAACGTTCAAATGTGGTTTTGTCCTGTCAAATTTCCCTGCCATTTATAAATTATGGATAATAGACACCAAGCAACTAGCCAGAGCGCATTGCCCGATATTTATTGCTCCTTTTTTAGTATATTTTAAAACGTCTAAACATTGTAGCAAATATTCAATTTTAGTCAACAACCCGTCCCAATGCTAGTCAGCTTTATTTATTCTTCGCCCATTTCCTGCAGTTCTTTCTTCCTAATCTCCTCCTTTAAGATGGCTATATCCTGATTCAGTCTCTCTATAACTTCAATGTCAGACGTATCATTTTTATAAGCGTTCTCATACAAATTCAGTCTGATTTTTTGCTCTGGCTCTCTGTTCTGGTTTTGGCCGAACATTTCCGAGAATTTTTCATAAGACAGACAAACCACCTTTGGGCCGTCCTGGTCAAAAATTATGGCACTGCCAAGGTCTTTAACTATTTTTTTTATCTCATCCAGATTCATTTTGTAGATTTTATCAAAAAATTTTTTGTTTCAAAACTTGTCTTTTATTATTTCAGATTATCACTTTTTTCCTTCTATAATCAACTGGGCAATGTTATTAGGCACCTCTTCGTAGTGACTAAATTCCATGGTAAAAGTGCCGCGTCCCTCGGTTAAAGATCTGATTGAAGTAGCATAGCCGAACATTTCTGACAAAGGCACTTTGGCATCAATAACTTTCAAACTAAGAAGCGAGCGATCACTCATTTGTTCAATTCTGCCTCTTCTCGAACTCAAATCTCCGGTTGTTTCACCCATAAATTTGTCAGGAATTATGACCTCAACCTTCATGATCGGCTCCAACAAAACCGGTTTCGCTCTTTTTACACCTTCCTGCAAAGCCATAGCTCCAGCAATTTTAAAAGCAATTTCCGAAGAGTCAACTTCGTGATAAGAACCGTCATAGACGGTAACCTTGAGATCAACCAAAGGGAAACCGGCAATTACACCCTTGTCCAGGACTTCTTTAATTCCTTTTTGAATCGCCGGAACAAATTCTGACGGAACGACTCCCCCCTTGATCTCATCGACAAACTCAAAACCGGAACCCCTGTCTTTAGATTCAACCCTAAGCCAAACGTGTCCATACTGGCCTCTGCCTCCGGACTGCCTGATATATTTACCCTCGGCTTCAGACGTGGAGGCAACAGTTTCTTTATAAGCAACTTGGGGGCGGCCGACATTAACGTTAACACCAAACTCTCTCTTTAAACGGTCAACCAAAATATCAAGGTGGAGTTCGCCCATTCCGGAGATTATTGTCTCCAGAGTCTCCTCATCAGTCTTTATCCTAAAGGTCGGATCTTCATCAGAAAGTTTCTTTAAGGATAAGCTCATTTTTTCCTGGTCGGCTTTAGTCTTGGGCTCAATGCGCAAAGATATGACCGGTTCCGGGAAAACAATTTTTTCTAAAACTATGGGATGAGCTTCCTCACACATTGTATCGCCGGTCTTGGTTGCTTTTAAACCAACTGTGGCGACAATGTCACCCGCCAAAGCTTCTTTTATTTCAGCCCTCTCATTGGCATGCATACGCAAAAGACGACTGATTCTTTCGGTTTGTCCGGTTGAAGAATTTAAAACATAAGAACCACTGCTTAAAGCTCCGGAATAAACACGAAAGAAGGTAAGCTGACCGACATAGGGGTCTGTCGCCACCTTAAAAGCTAGGGCCGCAAAAGGCGCTTCATCTTTAGCTTCACGCTTAATCTCTTGAGCAGTTTTAGGATCAATCCCTGAAACAGGCGGCAAATCAACCGGAGACGGCAGATAGTGCACCACAGCATCAAGCATAAACTGGACACCTTTGTTTTTTAGAGCTGAACCCGTGAAGACAGGAATAATTTTGTTTTCAATCGTAGCTTTTCTTAAAATAGCCATCAGTTTCTCCAATGATATTTCTTTACCTTCCAAATATTCGGCCATCGCCGTCTCATCCTGCTCCACTATCTTTTCAATAAGAATGCCATGCAATTCTTGAGCTCGTTCTTTTATGTGTTCGGGAATCGGCTGTTCAACGGTTTGTTCACCATGAATACCCTCAAAAACGTAAAACTTCATCTTCAGCAAATCCACCACTCCTTTAAACTGGTCTTCTTCTCCGTCTGGAATCTGCATCCTAACGGCAAAAGGGGACAAGCGCTCCAAAATTGACTGAAAAGATCGTTCAAACGAGCCTCCCAAACGATCAAGTTTGTTGATAAAGCAAATTCTGGGCACTTTGTAATCATCCGCATAGCGCCAGTTGGTTTCTGACTGCGGCTCAACTCCGGCAACACCATCAAAAACAACCACGGCCCCATCTAAAACTCTAAGGGATCTTTTGACCTCAACCGTAAAATCTATATGGCCAGGCGTGTCAATCAAATTTATCTTATATTCATTTTCTTTTGACTTAGGTAACCCGGCTGGCGTCCAATAAGCAGTCGTTGCCGCCGAAGTTATGGTAATTCCCCTCTCCCTCTCTTGTTCCATCCAGTCCATAACCGTATCTCCTTCGTGAACTTCACCAATTTTGTGAGAAACTCCCGTGTAAAACAAAACACGCTCGGAAACAGTTGTTTTTCCGGCGTCTATGTGAGCGATTATACCGATGTTCCTAGTTTTATCTATTGGGTATTCCCGCATACAAACAATTACCAGGCAAAGTGAGCGAATGCTTTGTTGGCATCAGCCATTCTATGCATATCTTCTTTTTTCTTCACGGCCGTGCCGGTGTTATTAAAAGAGTTGATTATCTCTTCGGCTAACTTTTTGTCCATCGGTTTGCCTTTGCTTTTTTGGGCCGAACCGACAATCCATCTTAAAGCCAAGGTCACCCTCCGATCAGCTCGGACTTCATAAGGAACCTGGTAATTCGCACCCCCAACTCTTTTTGACCTCAATTCCAGCTGTGGAGCGGCATTTTCTACCGCCTGCTCTATAACCTCAAGCGCCGATTTTTTTAGTTTTGATTCAGCTTCAGCCAAAGCGGTATAAACTATCTTCCTGGCCACCATCTTTTTTCCCTCGCTCATAACCTGATTTATCAAACGACCAATAAGAGTACTTGAGTACTTCGTGTCTGGTTCAAGCCTGATTTTCTTTTTTACTGG
>DATDTF010000041.1:0-9649 GCA_036517795.1 Minisyncoccota bacterium | reverse complement strand
TATGAAATGTGTTGGTGAATTGTCGGGATAGAAACCCTAAAGTTCTTGGCTATTTCGCCAAGAGAGGGAGAGTAGTCCTTTTCTCTTTGAAACTTTGTAACGAATTGTAGGATTTCGGCCTGCCGTTTTGAAGGCTTGCCTGCTCCCATTGACTTCTTTTCCATACTTAGAGTATACTACCTAAAGATAACCTAAACAAGAGCGGTTATCCCCAAACCATTATGCCATCACTTTTAGAAACTTTAGCTCTTATTGGAACGATTGAGACGATCGTTCTTATCATTGGATTTATATGGGCAATCATTCTGTGGACTAAGGGAATATCCCCGGCCCTTTATCGTCTTGGGAATGGCCTTGCCAAAAGAAAAATTGCTATCTTTGCTAAAAACGATAACGTCAGTAGCTTGAAAAGTTTACTTTGCGATTCAGGGTTGTTCAGGCAGAAAAATATTTTTGAAATCACTAACAGTGGCGATATTGGAAAAGCTGAAGAAGCCTCGGTGTATCTTGTCTATTGGCACGATTGGGCAGATGACATAAATCAAATTCTCGATAAGAAACCGGATAAGTGCGCGCTGGTCGTCTATGCGCCTTACGATAAGGGTCGAATTCCTGATGAGCAAATGAAAAACTTAGACGGGAAAAGGCACTCTGCTGTGACGAATTTCCGAGGCAGATTACTTAATGACATCGTAACTGCAATGATTACTACCAGTTACGGAAAATAATATGGACGATAATGATAATTATATAAGGCAAATTGTTGCCCAACATACCCCGAACATTACCTACGTTGTTCAGGATAAAATTAACGAACTAACGCCACATATTCACGCATGGGCAAATGGCCATGCTTATATTGTAAAACTTTCCGGTTCGCTCGCGAAAGGGACTGGCATCACAGGTACGACCGATATAGACCTTTTTATTTCGCTCGATCCTTCTGTAAGCACTTGCAATACTCTCGAGAATGTTTACAACACGATTAGGAATAGATTTAATGGAGCGGGGTATACCGCTCGAGAGCAAAATGTATCTGTGGGCATTGATCATACGGGATTGAAAATGGACATTGTCGCAGGGGTGAAGCATCATGCTCTCGGACTGGATCATTCTATTTGGAAAAGAAAAGCACAGACATGGACAAAAACCAATGTTGACGAACATATAAATTATGTAAAAAAATCCGGCAGAGTTTTTGATATAAGAGCAATCAAAATTTGGCGAAAACTAAGGGGGCTGGATTTTCCATCTTTTTATTTGGAATTGTCTGTGATAGAAGCATTAAAAAGCCGAACATTACTTGGTGTTAGCCCCACTGAAAATTTTGTCAAAGTAATGAATTACCTAGCAAACGATTTTGTGGATAAGATCATTACAGACCCGGCAAATCAGAGTAACGAAGTATCAGAGGAATTGACGGAGGCCGAGAAACAAACCATTCGAGACGCGGCAGTGATTACTTTGCAGGGTTCTTGGAATCAAGCTATTTGGTAGGAATACTTCTTGCCGTCGCCGAAAAATCCGTCCGCTCAAAAGTTTTGGGGGCGAAGCCCAAGCAGGCGGGCAAAAAGGGAGGGGTTTGGGGGGAAGGAATTTTTGCCCGCCTGCTTCCGTTCCCGTTCCGTTTGAGCAAGAGAAAAGCGGAAGGGGGGTTTGGGGGGAATTCCGCTTTTCTCTTGCTCAATCAAAATGAGGCCAGTCCCGCCACCTTGCAATTCATTGCAAGACACCACAGAAAAATACTCTTTTCATTAGGAGAAAAAGAAATCCGGCGCGCGCAAAATGAAAAGAGCAAAGAGTATTTTTCTGTGGTGTGGCGATCCGCCAGCTGGCGGAGAGCGGTGGCGGGGCTGGCTTCCTTAGTTGGGGGTTTGCTCAAAGAAAGTTCGAACATCAGTCAAAAAACACCGCCAATTGGGAAATGAAAATATTTGAACTAAGAAAAACGAAAAACTGATGAGTTGCATCAGTTTTTTAGTTTCAGCTCCGGAGCATAGTAGCGGGCTCGCTTGGTTTCCTTGCAATGAGGACAGGTAAATTCAACTTCATACTCAAAAACGTGTCCATTAGTTCTCTCTGGTTTACCCCTTAACCATTTTACCTCATATTCATGGTCGGACGGTTTTGGACCTAGCACTCTGACAACTTTGCCGCAAAAGGTGTAACTCTTGTCCATGTTGCAAGTACGAGGCTCTAAGTTACAGACAATGTTCCCAACACGAAAAGCCTTCTTCTCCAGTATCTTATCTTCACATTGTAAAGCACGTCCCGCACTGATATATCTTGTTTTGCATTTAGAACACTGATAAAGAACACTTTTTTGTATTATTTTTTTCAATCCCGCCTCCAGATATCTTGTAAAACATCTAGGCCAAATAGTATGTTAGCCAAATCCTCAAGTCAAGTTTTGATTTTCACAACCTCAACTGTTAAGATTCCAGTATGCTTAGGTCCAAAGAAACAAGTATCACAAGCGAGTCCAAAGCAAAACCCCAAGAAAGAGTTGGTGAGTTGAGAGAAAACGAGAAAAAGATTTTGGAAAATCTGCGTAAAGTAATAAAACGGCTTGCTGATTATGAGGCCGAATGTTTTGGTTTGGATAAAAACATAGTTGACAGAAATGCAAATTTAGCCGCATATCTCAAAGATTTTAATGAAGAATTTGCTGGTTTTGAAGAACCAGCCGAAGATCAAGATGTTGAGGTTGAAGGGCAAAAAGCGGATGTCGTCCTACTGGGTGACCATCACAATTTAAGAAGGAACCAAGAATTCTCGGCTAAATTTATAGAAAAACTCATGCAATCAAGACCAGGCCCCGCAGTTCTAGCCGTAGAATTCATTTCGCCCAAGCATCAAAAAGCACTAGAAGAATTCCTGTCTGGTCAAATAGACGAGGAGACGTTTTTAAAAAAGGTGCGTTTCTTGGCGTGGGGGGATCTGGAACATTGGGGAGGCTATAAGGCTATACTGGAAACAGCAAAGAAGCTTGGCATTAAAGTATATGGCATAAAATTTACTGCTGAAAATGACGAACAAGAATTAGGTGATGATTTTTTTGCAAAAAAACTGGCAGATATTTCCTCAAAGCATCCGCAGGCGAAGATTTTTGTCCATATTGGCAATGCCCATCTAGCTAGCGGTCACCTGCCTGAAGCTTTGTCTCAAACAGATGGACTGCAAGATAAAAAGAAAGTTACAGTTCTCCAGAATGTCCGGCCGTTGTACTTTTCCGCTTTGGAAAAGTACAAAAATTTTCAAATACCCAAGGTGCTGAAGGTTAAAGATGGAGTTTATAACTTTATCACGGCACCTCTGATCACTGAAGTTGTTTCAGATATAGAAAATCTAAAACAGTTGATTGGCGAAGTTGAAGAAGAAGACATTTGGTCTGACATTTTGGCCACAGAAATTGTTGCCAGGCTTAGAAAAATGCTTGACCAAGAAGTAAAGGAACAAGTCGTGGATTCAAAAGACTATCCCCCTTCTCTCTTCTCTCCGTCTTTTTATTCTGAAAAGAACAGCAAGATTTTATTAAAACAACTAAAGGAGAACTTGCCGGCCAAAGTTTATGATCAATATTTAAAAACTTTGGAAGAAAAAGGCTGTGTTTACATTCCTAAAGTTGAAGTAAAGGGCAAAATGGTCTCCTCAAACAGCCTTATTATCAAAAGATTCCGCCTCAAAAAAATTATTGAGGAATTAGCAAAGTTTGTGATTGACCCCAAAGACGAGAAAGGCGATATTTCTGATTTGCAGTATTTTTGCTCAAAGCTCTTTATCCCCGAGCGCCGACCGGAAAGCAAAGCAGATGAGGCTGGAGAAAAAGTTTTTCTTGACTACCTTGCGGGCAAACAGCCCTCCCTTCCTTAAAATCAGCCGAGCCAGACTCGGCTTTTTGTTGATTTTTAAGCATCCCAATGCTAGATTTAGAGACAGTCTCATTATGTCTCAAATCTTAGACTTGAGAAAAAAGAATAACGAACCAATCCCGCCTTCAAAAATTTCCGGCTACATACCGGCTCACTATCAGTTTGTAAACAAGCCCCTGCTATTCGCTATGGTTTTAGTCTTGGTTGTAGTCGGAATACTTTATCTGCTCATTTCCCAAAATACCGTTACCGCCATTTTCTTTTTTTTGATTGGCACAGTTATGATAATTTTAGGCCTGCAGGAAAAAAAAGATGTGTTTTGGGAGATAAATCAAAGAGGTTTAGTAATTGACAGCAAGGCTTATCTTTACAGACATTTGAAATCTTTTTGGGTTGAATTTGATCCTCCATTCCTGAAAGAGCTTAGCTTTAAACACAAAGGCTGGCATCGTTCTTACATCAAACTGCCTCTTATCGGACAAGAAAGCCCAGCAGAAATCCGCAACATGCTATTGGGTCTTTTGCCGGAAGAGAGGCATGAAGATACTATAATTGAGACCATCACCAGAAAGTTGGGAATTTAACAACCTACTTCAGAGGTTGCCTGACTTCTATGGCTACACAACCTCGGATTTCAACGTCGGAAGTTGTGAGGTTTGCTTATTCGACAACTTACTGCCCTCGTCGTTCAACGGATAGGACGCTAGCTTGCGGAGCTGGTAATTGTGGTTCGAATCCACACGAGGGCACTTGACTTAAAAAAGTTATTCAGTCATATTTTGACAACAAGCACTTTAATAAAAAAGGTGAATCATGAATCCTCGCTGGAAGTATTCCCCTATAGAAAAGGTCTTGAATAACGTTGAAGAACCTTATCGTTCATCTTGTTTAAAAATTCTGTCGGAAAATCGGAAACTTTTTCAAACCGTTCAAGGCTCAGCCAACAATCATCAAGCTTGGCCTGGTGGGTATTTTGACCACCTCCAGGAAGTACTGAATATTGCCGTAGCTCTTTATCCTTTTTTAGACGATTTTCGGCTTTTGCATTTCACTCTTTCTGAAGCATTAGTTGCTCTTTTCTTTCATGACATTGAAAAGCCATGGAAGTACGACCTGGGAGAAGATGACCAACTCCATATCAAGCCGGAACTTGTCTCAAAAGAAGCGCAACACGCATACAAAATGCAAAAAATAAAAGAATATGGCGTAGAACTTACACCAGAAATTGAAAATGCCATTAAATATGCTGAAGGAGAATTGAGCGATTATAGTTTTAGACGGCGCGTTATGAGCCCGCTTGCCGCTTTCTGTCACATGTGTGATGTCTGTAGCGCAAGGATATGGTTTGATTGTCCCCCTGAATCTCCTAACCCTTGGACTGGCGGACGAATCAGAGACGCATCCTAACTTGTCAAGTTGGGATTTTTATTTGCCATTTTCAGTGATTGTTGTATCATTTCAAAATTATGGCAAAAATTATTGTTACCGGAGGAGCCGGATTTATCGGTTCAAACTTAGTTGACGAGTTGATTAGGCAAGGACACAAAGACATTCATATCATAGACAACCTCTCAACCGGAAAAAAAGAAAACCTTAACCCTAAAGCCAAATTTCATAATTTGAGTATTGTTGATTTGGATAAAATCAGGCCGATTTTTAAAAAAGCCGAGGTTGTTTTTCACTTGGCCGCCCAACCCAGAATTCAACCTTCAATCAAAGACCCAAAAACTTCTCATGATGCCAATCTCACCGGCACTTTGCATGTTTTACTGGCCGCCAAAGAAGCTGGCGTTAAAAGGTTTATATACTCGGCTTCTTCTTCAGCTTATGGCCTGCAAAAAACTATGCCCTTGCGGGAAGATATGATTGCCAATCCCCTCAACCCCTACGCCATGCAAAAATATATGGGTGAAAGGTACTGCCAACTTTTTAATCACCTCTACGGACTGCCGGTTGTCTGCTTGAGATATTTTAATGTTTATGGTCCAAGACAAACTTTTGAAGGCGCTTACGCCACAGTTGTTGGAATTTTTCTTAAACAAAACAAGGCCGGTCAACCACTGACAATCGTGCCTGACGGCAAACAGAGAAGAGACTTCACTCATGTCAGAGATGTGGTGGCAGCGAACTTGCTGGCTATGAAGTCAAATAAAATTGGTAAGGGTGAGGTCATAAATATCGGCAGTGGGGAAAACCACTCAATCGTTGAGGTGGCAAAAATGATTAGCAGTAAAACCAAAGTTATTGCGCCAAGAAAAGGAGAAGCTAGACTGACTTTGGCTGATATTAGCTTGGCTAAAAAATTACTCGGCTGGAAGCCGACAATAAGACTGGTTGATGGGATTGAGGAGTTGAGCTTGGGCGAATAATGCTTTTTTCGGACGCTCGCTTTTTTCCAGCGAAAAAGCTCGCTCTTTGTAAGCTATGGATTCGGAAAGAATACTTTCCGACCAGCTCGCCACTTTTTCATCTTATTCTGCTGAATGGGCTGAAAAAGCGGCTCGTGAGCAATCCACAGCTTACAGAGCCTGCAAAAGCATTATTCGCCCAAGCTCTAAAACCGAGTGTTCACAAAAAGCCTTGAAAAATAGACTTTTTTGATGGTTTGTGGTGAGCTTGCCGAACCATTGACAGGGGTGGTTTAAAAGTGGTATAATTAGAGTATAAGAATGATTTTTGAAAACCAAGTAGTTCAACTTTAACCCTTTTCACTTGAGGTGTTTATGAAAATTATTGGCGGTAGTAAACTGCCCAGCAACAATGGCAGATCGCAGTCGCAGTTGGGTCATTATCGCGGAAGCGATTTGGCCCGAGAATTCAAGGGAACGTTCCTTTCGGAAAGCAGAGGCCGGCTGGTGTTTTTCGGGGAAGTCGACAGCGACGAACCCAATCTGCGGCCTTTTCGGAACTCGTTCAAAACGGCTGAGGACGTGGCCGCCCCCGAGCAGGACTCCTTCAATGGTCCCTCCGCGGACACCCTGACCGAGGCGTTGAATCTCGACGCCAAGGTCGTGGTGACCATCGGCAACAACCCGCAGTTTCTGGCCATCGCGTTTCATGTGGCCCAGAAAGAGATGTTGTTTGAGCTCATCAACATCCTCCCGGCGATCGCCCAATACTCGGTAGCAGAGTTCGGTTCCGAGGCGGTCATTTCCGCTTTGGAGTCCGAACGGGCGCAGGACGACGTTGACTCGTTGTTCTCTCTGGTCCGTGCCGCTCGAGTTGAGCTGGCCAACCAGAGAAGCGGCAGGTTCGACCGCGGCGTCGCCTGCGGAATCCTTCAGGTTCTCGGGTTCACTCCCGAGGAGATCGGCCGAATCAAGGCCACCGACAAAATCCGGCCGGCCTCGCTGACGGCCGCCGCCTAGACCAAAAAATTAGTTTTTCCTGCCAGCATCCCACCTTTTCCGCCCCAAGGCGGACCTACCCCCAAATCCCAAAAAAGCCCTGCGCTAACGCCGGGGCTTCCTTTTTTCTAGGAATGTGATATACTAAAAACCAAAAGTCAAAGGAGAAATATGGGATTTAAAAGTATCGTTCTTGTTTTTAGTGAAGCAGAGACTTCCGCACCTGAAGCTGAAAATAAATTGCAGAAAATAATTGAGAAAATAAGAGAGCGAATGACCAGAGACGACTATAGTTCAAATCTGGCTTCACGAACTGGCGGTCGCAAACCGCCATTAGATGGATTCATAGATTTCGATTCAAACTACAAAAAAAAGCCTGACTCAAGATAAACTTAGAGCCCTGAAATTTAGGGCTCTTTCTTTTTATGATACTTCTCATGCACTTCTTTCAGTTGGCTGTCGGTAACATGGGTATAGATTTGAGTTGTTGTTACAGATGAGTGGCCGAGAATGGCTTGGACCGAACGAATATCGGCGCCATTGCGCAGAAGGTCTGTCGCAAATCCATGGCGAAGAGTGTGAGGTGAAACTTTCTTTCCGACTATCCCAGCTCGAATTGCATGCTTTTTTATTACTCTCTGAACGCTTCTGGGAGTCAATCCCAATTTTTCATATTTGTTAAATTTTTGATCTTTAGGAATTCTGATAAAAAGAGCTGGGTCAGCATCGCTGCGTTTTTTTAGGTAAGTTTGAATTGTTTTTTTAGCGTCGTCGGAGAGAAAGACCAGCCTGATTTTAGAGCCTTTGCCTTTGATTGATATCTCTCCCCTATCCAAGTCCACTTTATCTGTTTCCAGAGAGCAGAGTTCGGAAACGCGCAGGCCAGTGCTGAATAAAGTTTCCAAAATGGCTTTGTCGCGCAAGTCGGGCAAATTGTCGCCTTTGGGCGAGGCCAGAAGCCGCGCTAATTCGTTTGGCTCCAAAAAATCTATATGACGGTCTTCTTGCTTGCCCAGCTCAATTTTCTCCGGCGAGACTGATTTGATTTCTCTTTTTGATAAGTACTTCAGAAAGGCCCTGATGGCTATGATATGGTAGTTTTGAGTAACTTTTTTAAGCGGTTCACCGTGGTTGTCAGTCAGACGATTAAGGTATATGCGAAATTTTCTTATTAAATCTTCGGAAATTTGGCCAGCCGAACTGACTTTGGCAAAGTTTAAAAATCTGTTTAGATAGTGTCCGTAATTTTCTACCGTCTTTGGCGAACGGTTTTTCTCAATCTCAAGATACTCCAGAAAATCGTTTTTTAGCTGCTTAACATCTGCCATATACATAATTGTACCCCACAAACACGAGTCGCACAATTAAGTTAGTTCTGATGAGAAAGTTTAGATTTTGAAAAATAATGCTTTTGTAGGCTCTGTGGGCTGTGGATTGCTCACGAGCCGCTTTTTCAGCCCATTCAGCAGAATAAGATGAAAAAGTGGCGAGCTGGTCGGAAAGAGTATAATTGTTCTGCACTCTTTCCGAATCCACAGACCACAAAGAGCGAGTTTCTTCGCTGGAAAGAAACGAGCGTCCGGAAAAAGTGTTATTTTTTTCAAAATCTAAGGCCGTTGATTTTATAAAAAACTATGCTACAATCAGATTCTAATGTTAAATCCTAAGCAAAAATCAGGCATTATCAGCAAATACTCTTTGCACGAAAAAGACACCGGTTCTGCGGCTGTTCAGGTTGCTTTGTTTAGCGAAGAAATTGAGAAGTTAACCAAACATCTTAAAAAGCACGTCAAAGACAACAGCTCCCGCACCGGCCTGCTCAAGATGGTTGCCAAAAGGCGGCGTCTTTTGGATTTTCTTAAAAAAGAGTCGCCCAAAAAATACGCCAAAACCATCAAAGAACTCGGGCTGAAAAAGTAAGGCATCGAATAAAATAAATCTCTCAATTTCCGAAGTTGCAAACCGAGGTTATCTCAACTAAGGAAGTTAGACAGTCAACTATTAAAATTATGGTCAAAGGAAATAAGGGACGAGCAATAAGCCAAGCCAAAAGACCAGTGGAACAAAGCCTCAACATTGGGACAGCCCAACACCAGCGTGTTGGCGTTTTTGTTGACGCTCAGAATATGTATCACTCGGCCAAAAACCTTTATCACGCCAAGGCTAACTTCAAAAAAATACTGGAAGCGGCAGTCAACGGCCGCCAACTTATTCGAGCTTTTGTCTATGTCATTAAAACCGAGGGGGGCGAAGAAAAGGCCTTTTTGGAAGCCTTGGAAAAAAGTGGCTATGAGATCAAGATTAAAGACCTGCAAATTTTCCCCGGCGGTATTAAAAAGGCTGACTGGGATGTCGGTATAGCTATTGATGCTGTCATTTTAGCCGACAAGATTGATGTAGCGGTAATTGTTACCGGTGATGGCGACTTCA
>DATDTF010000040.1:0-7688 GCA_036517795.1 Minisyncoccota bacterium | reverse complement strand
TATTTTAAAGCTTCAGCAACCTCAAATTCAAAAAGTTCCTTGGCTTCTTCCAGAGTCTCCGGATGGTTTTTCCAATTTGCAATTATCAGTTTATTCATGGGTTAAGTGTCTTCTGGTTTTATGACGATATATATACCATATTATCAAAACAACCAATACGGCAACAAAAACATAGTTAAACTTCTTCAAAAAAGAAAATATCCTGTCTAGGTTATCTCCCGCCCTAATTCCGACATAAACGTAAAGAAAGTTTAGCGGCATTGATCCTAAAAGAGTATAGAGGGAGAACTTGGGCAAATTCATCCCTGATATGCCAGCCGGAATCGGAACAATGCTTCTGCCAGACGATGGTATGAAATACCCCCAAAAAACTATTTTATCGCCATATTTGGCAAACAATTTGTCCAAGTGGTTCAGTTCATGCTTTGTTATTAAAAAATATTTACCATATTTTTCCAGAAACAGTCTGCCCCCCTTGAGAAAAATAAAATAAAGACCCAAATTGCCCAAAAAATTACCCGCGGTAAGCCATATCATAACCGGCCAAAAAGAAAGTTTTTCTTGACTTATAAGGATACCAAAAGCAGGCAGAACTATTTCCGCTGGAGTCAGGAATATGGTTAGCCTATCCAAAAAGGAGGCCCAAAAAACACCAGCATAACCTAAAGCCCCGAGAAATACCACCGCTTTATCTATAGAAGATGATAGAAGTTCAAACATCGACATTTCTTAACTCTTCCGCCGCCTGGTCAGGGTCTACGACATTGATATCCATACCGGTGCCCAGTTCAAAACCGCCGACAGTGGAGGTGTGGGGAAAAATTTCCATATGCCAGGCATAGTAATCGACAACACCCATACCGACCGCGTCCAAAACCTTGATTGGAGCCGAATGAATAAAAAAATTGTACGAAGGATTACTTAAAACTTTTTTTAACTTCTTCAAAACAGAACTGAATATTGCCGCAAGATTTTCCAATTCGTTGTCATTGGTTGCTTCAAATTGAGAACTCATGTTTTTTGGAAAAATTCTAATTTCATACGGTTTTTTTGAAACAAAAGGACAAAGAGCGACAAATGATTCGTTTTCACTTACTATCCTGGTTTTTTGTTCCAATTCCCAATTCACCAAAACTTCGTGAACTTTGCGGTTATTATTAAGGTAAAATTTTTCCGCACCGACCACGCTATTCATCACGTCAGGCGGCAAAATCGGCGTAGCCATAATTTGAGAATGAGGGTGCTGGACGCTTCCGCCAGCCTGAAGACCAAAGTTATGAAATATTAAAACATATTGTCCGCAAAATTCAGATGCTATCGTCTGATAACGGTCCTTAAAAACTTTAAGAACTTCCAGTGCTTCCCTTTCACTAAAATCTTGAAAATTTTTACTGTGGTCGCGAGTGATTACCACCTCATGAAAACCAGAGGCTTCTGCCACCCTGAAGGGGCCATTTTGTTTGGGTGGAACACAAATTCCATAAACTAGAGCCGGATACTTATTCTTAATAACAGCAATCTGCCAGTCTTTTTCTGAAGGATATATTTTTACAATCTCCTGACCGGAAGCAACCGGATCGTCAAATGGACAGTCTCTAAATTTAGCCACAACAGGCTCAAAATTCGATGATATTTCGGTGGGACGTTTCGATCTGCCCGTGGCAAAAAGCACCCAGTCGCCGGAAACCAAATCCTGCCTGAATTCATTTAGTATTTTTTGCTCCATAAATTTTTTCTGACTGTTAAAACCTCAAAAAGCATTTTAACCATCCCGCCCAATTTCACATGACTCTCCGGGTCATTGGACCATGCGATAGGCACTTCTTTTATTTTGAAACCAAATTTTTTGGCAATAGCCAAAATCTCTACATCAAAAGCCCAGCGGAAAATGGTTTGTTTGGGGAAAACCGTTTCAACGGCTTTTTTTGAAAAAGCCTTGAAACCGGCTTGTGAATCTTCCACTCCCAGAGGGACGACAAAATGTACAACCAGCCGAAACATCTTACCCAAGAACTCTCTAATCCCGGATTGCTTTACAATATTAACTGAACCGATGGCCCGCCTTGAACCAACCACAACATCATAACCCTGACTGAAGTAGGGCAGAAATTTGGCGACCTGATCAATGGAAGTAGAATTGTCAGCGTCCATAAACAGTCTTATGTCACCCTCCGCCGCCAACATTCCATGTCTGACAACAAAACCCTTGCCATGATTTTCTTTGTTATCAACAAGTTTTAAGTTGGTAATTTGCAGACTCAAGTCATTTACCACCTCCGCCGTCTTGTCTTTTGAGCCGTCGTTTACAACCAAAATTTCGTATTGATAAGATTGTTTTTTGAGATACTCGTCCACAGCCAAAAGCGTCTTGGCTATGCGTTTTTCCTCGTTGTAGGCCGGGATAATGACAGATAAAAACATACATACAAACTATCACAAAAATTGGCACAAAAAAAGCCAAGTGGACTTATTCTTCAGTTACTACACGAGCAACTATGTTACCCCCGATTAAGTCAATATCTCCGGCCCGTCTTTTGTTATCGCCACAGTGTGCTCAAAGTGAGCCGACAAACTGCCGTCTTTGGTTTTGTAAGTGGTACCATCCTTAGCTATAACCACTTCATAACTCCCAATATTAACCATGGGCTCAATAGCAATGGTCATTCCTTCTTTAAGAGTTTCCCCCTGTCCTTTTCGGCCGTAATTTGGCACATAAGGTTCTTCGTGAAGCTCACCACCGACACCATGACCGACCAACTCCCTTACCACACTAAAACCATTTTTTTCTACATATTTTTGAACGGCAAAACCGATGTCTCCGGTAGTATTGCCAACCCTCGCTTCTTCTATGCCAACATCTAAAGCCTCTTGGGTAACTCTAATTAACTTCTTAGCTTCAGTAGAAATTTTACCAACCCCCACGGTTAAAGCTGAATCAACATGCAAACCCTGATACTTGATAGCAAAATCCAGACCGACAATGTCGCCTTCCTTTATTACTCTATCTGAAGGCAAACCGTGGACAACTTCGTCATTTATAGAAACACAGGTAAAGGCCGGGTAGCCGCGATAGTTAAAAAAGGAAGATTTAATTTCCGCTTTGGGCAGTTTTTTCTGCCACGATAAAACAAGCTCTCTGGCAAGCTTGTCTATCTCTTCGGTGGCAATGCCCGGCCGAACTACGGAAGCAAGTTGGTCAAGAATTTCTTTTAAAATCTTACCGCTTTCAGCCATAACTTTTATTTGTTGTTGGCTTTTTATTTTAATCATTTAAACTTTTTAAAATATCTTCTGATACTTTTTCTATAGACTGCTCACCATTAATTCTGATGATTTTGTAGTCACGCTCCTGAAGATAACCTAAAATTGGAAAAGTCCTGTTGAGATACTCCTGATACCTAACTTTGATTATCTCTGGCTTATCCAATTCTCTTGTCAGAAGTTTTGAACCATCCCTTGGACAAGCCGTCATGTCCTTGAACTCTGGAAAGTTGGGTATGGGATGACGGTTTTCTTCGCAAATTCTCCTTCCACTATTCCTCTTGATGGATTCTGCTTCACTAAGACCGATGTGAAAAATATGGATGTTTTCTTTGCCAAAAACTTTTTCAAGCTCCGGTGCCTGTCTTTCAACCTCAAAAAGAGTACGTGGAGACGCGCTAAAAACAATCCCCTTGCCTTGCTCGGCCAGCCTATCAATTTCTTTCAAAGTCAGGTCTGTAACCCATTCCGGGTCGCATAATATACCAGATTCCCAAAGCTTTCTCTGTTCAATCAGTTTTGGGTCAGACTGATCTCCATTTTTGAATTCATATTCTAGAAGTTTTGACGTTTCAAGATGGATGAACCCAAATTTTTCCGCCAAAATATCAGCTTGCGTGCCTTTACCCGAACCAATGGGGCCGATTAGTATGACAGCCTTTTTCATAACTTCAATTATAGGGACAAAGTCCTAAAGAGACAAGCTGGGAAAAAGCATTATCTTCAAAACCCTAGTACTCATACATTGAGATCTGGGCATCCATCTGCTTCATAACTTCCAGCACAACCGAAACTACGATCAAAATAGAGGTGCCGCCGACACTGAAAGAAGTGATGCCGGTAAAACCTTGCACCACGTTAGGCAAAACAGCAATTATACCCAAAAACACAGCGCCAACCAAAGTAATACGATTGAGGAGGTGATACAAAAACTGGGTCGTCGCCAAGCCCGGACGTATGCCCGGAATATAGCCACCCTGCTTTTGGATGTTTTCAGAAATTGACTTAGGGTCAAAAGTAATAGCCGTATAAAAATAAGTAAAGACTACAACCAAAACAAAATAAGATGTGCTATAGAAATAACTGTTTTGAATAAAGCCGTTCAAAAAGTTGGCCACGTTAGCGACAAAACTAATGCTGGAAGCGGCAAAAAAATTAGCAATCATTCCCGGAAACAACAAAATAGATAAAGCAAAAATTATAGGCATAACTCCGGCATTATTCACCCTCATCGGCAGATAAGTGGAGACCCCGCCATACATTTTCATTCCCCTGACCCGCTTGGCATAGTTGATGGGAATATTCCTTTGAGCTTCGGTTAAATAAACCACCCCAGCAATCACAATGAGCGCAACTATAACAAAGCCTAGATAGGTAAACAGCTGTGTATAATCAAAAGTTGCCCTGGTCTGCTGAAGAGAAGTGGGAAAGCCAGCCATAATACCGGCAAAAATTAGAATAGAAATTCCGTTGCCGATATTTTTCTCCGTTATCAGTTCGCCCAGCCACATTAAAAGTACGGCTCCGGCAGTAACAACAATCAAAGATGAAGCCCATTGCATCAAATTCAAAGGCTGGAGAACCCCCTGTCTAGAAAGCAAAAGCATAAAACCATACCCCTGCAGCAATGCCAAAGGGACAGTCAACATTCTGGAATATTGATTAAACTTAGCCTTTCCCGCCTCGCCTCCATATTTATAAATCTCCTCCAGAGACGGGAAGATCATGGTCAAAAGCTGCATTATGATAGAACCGGTAATATACGGCCCCAAACCCAACATTACAATTGAAAGGCTGGATAACCCTCCTCCGGTAAAAACGCTGATCAGACTGAAAAGCTGGTTATCTTCAAAAAACGCCTTCAGTCTAACCGCATCAATGCTTGGGATGGGAATAGCGGAAGCAATTCTGAAAACAATCAAAATCCCAAGAATGAAAAAGATTTTATTCCTCAAATCATTGATTTTAAAAATCCTCAAAAGTTTGTCCATAAAAGTTTATTTTATAAGAGGCTATCGGACTTCCATAGTTTAGACAACCTCGGTTTACAATTTCGGAAGCTAAGAGATTTACTCATTTGGCAATTTTTTTATTTCAGAACCTGACTTTAAGGCCTTTTCTCTAGCTGTTTTAGAAAAACTTACTTCCGAAAAAATCAGCTTTTTAACAAGTTCCCCGTTATTCAAAATTTTTATATTCTTACTTCTGCCAGAGCTTAAAACTTTTTTCTCATTCAAAGTCTTTGGATTTACGGAATCTCCTTCAGAAAACACATCATTAATCCGACCCAAATTAACAACCTCGGGCTTGAGCTGTTTCACATTAAAACTGCGGTGTTTTATCTCAACCTTCTTGTTGGAACCTCTTTTTTTAGGAAAAAGCTTCCAGAGAGGAGCATTTCCGCCTCTGAAATCGGCACCCAGCCTGGCACCTCTAGCCATCTGACCTTTACTGCCACGCCCGGAAAAAGTACCTCTTTTACCTCCGCGGCCAACCCGCTTTTTAGTCCTGGCTTTATTTAGTTTTTTCAGTTCATGTATTTGCATTTTGTATCGTATTGTTGGTCAAATTATCGGCCGTTGCTTTGTTTTCAACAACAACGGTTTCTACTCTAAGTTTTTTCAAAGCTTCTAACGCGGCTTTGGCTATATTTATTTTGTTGCCTGTTCTGGATAAAAGCTTGGCGGTAATATTTTCTATGCCGCTAAGTTTGGCGACCGCCCTAACCGGTCCGCCAGCTTTGACGCCATTGCCCAAACCGGCCGGCTTTATTATAACTACCGCACTGTTATATTTGGCGGTAACCTGATGCAAAATTGTTCCGTTTTTAACCTGAATCTTTATTATTTCTTTTTTGGCTTGATGCACTGCTTTTTGAATGGCTTGTGAAACATCTTTACCCTGGGCCACGCCTAGGCCGACTGAGCCTTTTTTGTCGCCAATAACAACAGTTGCCCTGAAACTGAAACGCTTGCCTCCCTTGGTAACCCTAGTTACTCGAGCAATATCTAAAACCTTCTGGTCAAAATCAGACCTTTTGTCAGGAGAAAGACCGTCTTTTTTGCGCCAGTTAGCAGGACGTTCTCTCCCGCCTTTTTCCTTATTATTGAAATTGCTGAAATTTTTATTCATAAACAAAGGATAAATTAAAGTTTGAGACCCGCGCTTCTAAGCCCGTCCGCTAAAGCTTTTACGCGACCATGATATTTGAAACCTCCTCGGTCAAACAACACCTTGGAAATACCTTCCTTTTTTATCGCTTGGCCAAGCACCTCACCAGCTGTAAAAGATTTTTTGATTTTGTTTTTTTCTTTCATATCGTTGTCACTCACGGAAAAAACAGTCTTGCCGATAGTGTCATTGATGGCTTGGGCATAAACATGCTTCGCGCTGCGAAAAACAGAAATTCTAAGCACTTTTTCTGTACCGCTGATTTTGGCCCTGACACGAATGTGTCTTTTTCGGCGTTGTATTATTTTGTTTGTTTTTTTGATCATTTTAAAACTCAATTAAACATGCTAGGCCGCAGCTGCCGCAGCCTTCTTGCCGGCTTTTCTGACAATAACTTCTTTTTCATATTTAATGCCGCTACCCTGATAAGGTTCCGGTTTTCTTTGCTTTCTTATCTCTGCCGCCACCTGCCCAACTGCTTCCTTGTCACTGCCGGAAACTATGATTTTGTTTTTTTCCACTTTAAAGGAAATGCCGGCCGGGCCTTTGACGGTCACGGGATTGGTAAATCCAAGATGCAGTTCCAAATCACTTCCTTTTACAGCCGCCCTAAAACCCACACCCTGAAAAGTCAAAATCTTTTCAAATTGCGATGAAGAACCTTTCACCATGTTGAATATCAAAGACCGATATAATCCCCAGAGAGGAGCGGTTTCTTCGTTTGCATCTTTTGGTTTGACAAAAACCTTGCCGTCTTGGACTTCAACAAGTATCCTCGGGTCAAGCCTTTTTTTCAACTCGCCATTTGGTCCTTTAGTCACAACAAAACCATCTTGAACTTTTAATTCAACTCCGCTTGGTAGCAATATTGGTTTTTTTCCTGTTCTGCTCATGTTTAAAATTTACCAAATTTCTGCAATCAGCTCTCCGCCCAAATTATTTTTTCTGGCTTCCTGCCCACTCATAATTCCGTGCGAAGTTGAAATTATAGATATGCCATACCCGGAAACAACCGGCTTAATATCTTTCTTTCCAAGGTAAACCCGTCTGGACGGCTTACTAAAAATCTTAACCCCGGCAATCGGCATTGTCTCGCGGCTCAAGTCCAGCTTCACTTCCAAAAATACTTGTTCTGTTTTGCCAACCTTTTTCTTTTTTCTTTCTATCTCCTGAACCAGACCGTTTTCTTTCAGTATTTTAGCCACATCAAACTTGGCCCGGGAAAAGGGAACCAAGACTCGCTCCTTGCCTGCCAT
>DATDTF010000039.1:0-2061 GCA_036517795.1 Minisyncoccota bacterium | reverse complement strand
ATCGTTTCAAGTTCGCTTATCTGGCCTAAAAGATGTTTTTTGACCGAGTCAAGACAGAGTTTTAAGAGTTCCGGGCTTTTGTGGTGGACTATTATAATTGAAAAACTCATAGTTTTAGTTTTGTTTGAAATAATCCCTAATCAGGTTCCAGTCATTGTTTTTAGGCAAAAGAACATAAGCGCTGTCTTGTGTGGTTTCATAAAGCAAGTTTTCGGTGGTTATTGTTTTGGTTTGCAGTTTTTCTGCAGAGTTAAAAGTAAGAGCAAGCTGCAGAATATTTTTTGTGTCCCAGATATTAAAGTCTGTGGAGATGTTATTTTTCAAACTGTTGACCAGAGAAGTTACTTTAACCGGATTGCTTAAGATGCCCAGACTTAAAGCCTTTTTTTTGACAGCCAAAATTATTTCTTGCTGTCTCCTTGATCGGTCAAAGTCGTTTGTGCTGTAACGCGATCTGGCGTAGTAAAGAGCCGTCTGACCGTCTAAATGGTTTTCTCCGGCGGACAGACTAAACTCGTAGCCCCATTGAGATTTTTCTTCAAAAGGTTTTTCCAAGACAACATCTATACCATCCAGGGCATCAACTATTTCTTTAAATCCTTGGAAGTCAAAAACTGCTATTTTGTCAACAAAAATTCCGCTTATTCTTGAAAAGGAATTTTTTGCAAAATCGGTTTTGTTTTTCTTGGCCAAACCTCTTTCATAAACTTCGTTCACCTTTCCTTTAAAAAGTCCCGGCAAGTCAACATAAAGATCTCTGGGTATCGAAGTTAAAGAAGCTTTCTTGCTTTTCTCATGAAAACTAAAAAGCATAATGCTGTCAGTCAAAAGTCCTCCATCCGGGTCATCAATGCCTCTTATGCCAAGAATTAAAACATTCAATCTGCCGGCTTCTTTTTCGGGCATCGGGAAATTTATGTTTAACTCCTCCAGTTGAGTATTTTTTTCATCCTTTTTTGAAGTTAAAAGTGCGCTTACTCTTTTTAACCAAGAAGACTGTTTTTCCACGATTATAGTACTTGATTTGCTAAAGAGAAGCAGTAAACCAAGAAGAAATAAAATGATTAAAATTAAACTCAAACCAAAGCGTTTTTTTCTTGACGATTTTTCATTGAAGTCGCTTTGTTGAAAGTTAATCTGGTTCATATAAACCACTTTGCCATTTCTTTAGGACCAACTTTGGCTTTAGACATTATCTCTTTTCTTTTTTTGAACATCCCGGGTGTTAATCTAATCAGATTTGGTATTTCAAGTAAAACAGATGGTTCGAACAAAATTATATAACCCAACTCTTGAATTTCCCTTTTTAAGATCCGGGGCAGATTTTGTAAAACATTAATCCAGTAGTCATTTTTCAATCTGGCCAATCTCTTGTTTCTCCAATCCAATCTTTTTTTGAGGATGGGGATTTTTTTTCTCTCGCCCACTCTTTTAAAATAGCCCAGCCAGTTTCTGCTCGTGCCTTTGGTTGTGGAACGGTCGTGGTACATAACAACGGACGGGCTATATATCTGTTTCCAGCCAAACAAACGCATGCGCCAGACCAAGTCAATGTCGTCTCCATACCAAAACATGTCGTGATCTACGATTTCGCCTGTAATCCGGGAATCTTCAAGAGCTTCTCTGCGGAAAATAGGCGCGGCGCCCTCAACTCCAAAAACCTCTATTTCTTTTTCAAATTGTCCGTTGTCTTGTTCTCCATGTCCGAGGTTGGTTATGCGTCTGGAACGCTCAATTTTAAAGCCCACGGTGTCAATGACTTTTTCTTGTAATTCCGGCTGGAATGTCTGGGCTTGCAGTTTGTTTATGTCATATTGATAAATTTTTGCTTGCAGAGCTGCTATTTTTTCATCTTTCTCCATGACCCCTATCGCCCTTTCTATCGCATCTGGAGCAAGCAGAACATCAACCGAAAGAGCTGTCACATACTTTCCGTGCGAATATTCTAAGGCTTTTTCCTGCCCGCCCCACATCCCGTAGTTCTTTTCGGCCTCAACCAGATTAAGTTCCGGATAGTCTTTTTTGATAATTTCCTTTGTTTTGTCGGTTGAGCCATTGTCT
>DATDTF010000038.1:0-22076 GCA_036517795.1 Minisyncoccota bacterium | reverse complement strand
TTCAGAAAACTTAATTATTCCTATCAAGACCGGTTTCTCCGAAACATTTTATGAATCGTTCGCTGATTATTATATTAGTGGCAGGTCTGTTGGTGCGGTTATTTTTATTTTTCTATTTTTTAAATGAGCCTAATTTTTTCTGGGATGACGATTCAAACACCTACATTTATACGGCCGAGAATATGCTCGCTGGAAACGGTTTTTCGTGGGATACTCACCCACCCTACAGACCCGACGCTTTCAGGACTCCCGGATATCCGATTTTTTTATTGTTGCATATTGTTTTATTCGGCAATTACTATGTTGCTTTGATAACTCAATTACTGCTTGGTCTTGGGATTGCTTTTTTTATTTTTTTGCTGGCCAAAGAATATGGGAGTCCCAAAACGGGCTACTGGGCGGCGGCTGTTTTTCTTGCCATGCCTTTCTCTATTATGGTTAATTTGCGATTTCTTACCCAGTCCCTTTTTGCTTTTACTCTGATTATGGCGGTTTGGTTTTGGCTCAAATTTTTAAAAAGCGGCGGAATGAAAAACTTGCTGATAACAGCCATTCTCCTGCCCATATTGGCCCTGATTAGACCGATTGCCCAGTTTATATACTTACCGTTTATTTTATCGTTTATTTATTCAAACTTGATTAACGGGAATTTAAAAGTGAAGAATGTTTTTAGAGTCGGGGTTGTTGTCGGAGCCATTTTCTTTTTAGGAATCTTTCCGTGGCTATATCGGAATTATGTTGTGTTTGGTCACTTTTCCATCTCGTCAATAGTTCCTTCCCAGATGTATTTTTATGATGCGCCGGATGTTTACGCTTATAATCACGGAATATCTAAGGGTGAAGCTGCTAATATATTAGTTAGAAGAGCAGAAAAAGATTTTGGCGCCAAAATGGGGGAGTTTTCTTCTCTGTTCTCTTCCGGGGCTTACTTAAAGGAAAAAGCACTTGAAATTATGTTTGAACATCCCAGCTCCTTATTTATTGTAAGGGGGACACAGTTTTTTAAGTTCTTCATTAGGGACGGGACTCATTATTGGTCTGAAAAAACATTGCCTTTGCCCCAAGTATCAATAGAATTTATAAAATCCATGACGCCTTTACTGTTTTTTGTAGTTTTAGAAAGATTTTTTCTGTTTTTATTATTTTTGGGTACGGTTGTGACCGCCATTTCGTCTTTTCGTAACACCGACAAGGGGAAGAAGGTGGTAGTGGGGCTCTTAACCTTGGTTATATTATATTTCGCCTCTTTAAGCGGGACGATGTCATCGGCCGGTTTAAGGTATCCGATTGAAGCATTATTTATTTTGACAGGGCTAACCGGATTGAGTAAGCTATCGAAATATGTGCAGTATTGTCGGCATAATTAATCACGAGGGGAATATTAAGAAGATGACTAAAATCCAGGAGCACCGGGCTCCGGATGAATCGGGTGTTTATAAAGACGACTACATTGAGTTGGGAATGGGGAGATTAAAAATTATTGACTTAAGTTCACCGGGGTTGGCGCCGTATCAGGAAGATGGTCTGGTTTTGTCTTATAACGGTGAAATATATAATTATCTTGAGCTTAAAAAAGAACTTCAAAAATTAGGCTGGAAATTTAGTACGACTTCAGATACGGAGGTTTTAATGAAGTCGTGGCGGCAGTGGGGAATTAAAATGTTTGACCGTCTTAACGGGATGTTTGCTTTTGCGGTCTATGATTCAAAGAGAAAGAAGCTTTTGTTGGCTCGTGACATTGCCGGCGAGAAACCCCTTTACTATTACTCAAAAGGTAAAAAGTTTTTATTTGCCTCGGAAGCCAAGGCTTTCAAAGACCAAGTGCCTCTTGTTCCCCGCCTGGACGAATTTTTTGAGTCTTTTCAGCACTGTCACCTGAATACTCTTTGGAAAAATGTTTACGAGTTGCCGGCAGGGCATTATCTATCTTATGACTTATCACGAGGCGATTTTGAGATAAAGCCTTACTGGAAATTAGAAAAACGGGATATCAATCCCAAAACAGCTCAAGAAGAACTTGAGGAACTGCTTAATGATGCCGTAGAAATAAGGACCAGAAGCGATGTGCCATATGGTTTGTATTATTCTGGCGGGATTGACTCCGCTTTAATATCGGCACTTTTTGATTTTGAGCACAAATTCTTTTTTGACGACTCAAAAAATTGGAAAAGCGATTTTAATAAAAAAATTGATAGAATTGCGTGGCATCTCGATTTTCCGGTTGGTTCTTTGTCTTCTTACCCCTTGTGGAAGCTGGCTGATAAGGCGGGTAAAAAAGTAAAAGTGGTTTTGTCTGGCGAGGGGGCTGACGAAGTTTTTGGAGGATATGTCAGGTATTTGCCCATTGCCCGGGAGTATGAAATGAATAAGAAATATCCTTCATATAGATTTCTTTTTAATAAGTTTTACTCTCCGTACTTAGATGGTTTTGCTCGGATTACAGCCAGGAATAGAAATATAGAGTTTGTTAAGAAACAAGTTCAGCCATATTTTGATATGTTCGACGACCCCATTAACGCAATGGGATTCTCTGACTTTAAATTAGTGATGCCAAGTTTATTGCAGATGGGTGACAGGATGGCCGGAGCGTTTGGTATTGAAAACCGTTGTCCTTTCTTAGACAAAAGAATTATACAATTCGGCTTTAGCTTGCCGCCGGAAATGAAAATAAACGGCCTTGATCAAAAAGTTATTCTTCGTAACATTCTGCGAAAAAAAGGCATTGAAGCGCCTCTTTATGCCGAGAAAAAAGGCTTATCTATTCGTTTTAATGAGTGGTTCGGCCGGACCGACTGGGACAGAGGGGCATACGTTTTGCTTCTCAAAGATAGGTGGAACAAACTTTACAAAATTTAAAAAATATGGCACCATCTCGATAGGTTTTTTACAACTTAAGGAGAATAATAATGACGAGAGTGCTGGTTACGGGCGTTTCTGGGTTTATCGGGCCGCATGTGGTTGAAGCATGTTTAAAGCATGGCTTGTGGACAACGGGTCTTGATGTTCGACCTTATGACCATACTCATGGCGCCATAGCTTTTCCTGACGAATTTTTACATAAAGACGTTAGAGAGCTGACTTTAGCGGAACTTGGAAAATTTGATTATATTGTTCACTTGGCGTTTGTGACCAACATCCCTTATTCAATTATCCATCCTGAAGAAACTGAAAGGGATAATATTGGTATGACGGTTAAGTTGCTTAAAATGGCCAAAGAAGCGGGTATAAGTAAGTTGGTTTTTTCTTCCACGGCGTCCTTGTATGGCCATAACCCTACTCCATGGCGGGAAGATATGCCATCAGATCCCGATCCGATAGAACCATACAGTTGGCAAAAACTTTCGTGTGAATATTTATGCCGGATGTGGAGCAAATGCTATGGACTTCCTACTGTAACATTGCGTTTGTTTCAGGTGTTTGGCGAAAACCAAAGGCCGGATACGGCGATGGCGGCATTCTTTCGGGCAAAGAAAGAAGGCCGGCCGATTACTCTTACTGAAACTACAGCCCAGTCTACATTTCGGAGCGGTCAGAGAGACTTTGTTTATGTAAAAGAAGTTGCCGATGCTTTTGTCAGAGCTCTTGAATCGGAGAAGACAGGTATGGGCGAGATAATCAATGTCGGATCGGGCAGGGTAACGACTATGGAGGCCGTGGCACAAGCTATTGGCGGCGAAGTGACATTTATTCCCAAGCGAGGTTTTGAGGTTGAGCGTCATGAGGCCGATATCACCAGAGCCAAGGAGCTACTTGGTTGGCATTCCTCTGTTGATGTGGTTGAGTGGCTGCATAAATTCGTACCGACATTGACGGTCTGAAATGAAAAGACCAAGCAAGAAACTGACTTTTGATTTTTTTAACTATAAGTGGAAAAGGGTGTCCAACTGGGCGTGTGAAACCGAAGACATCTATCGTCGATGGTATCTTAAAAGATATGGTTATCAAACTCTTCAACCTCTAAAAAAGTTTTTAAAGGATAAACATAGAATCCTTGAGGCCGGTTGCGGTTTGGCCCGGGATTCCAAAATGTTCGCTGAACTCAATTCGAAAGCCGAGATTGTGGCTATGGATCAAAGTCCGTCCGCTCTAAAGGTTGCCCGACTGACACTTGGGCCTTTCAAAAATTGTAAAGTGGTCAGGGCTGATATTACCCGATTCAGTTATGACGGATTATTTGATTTTATTTCTTGCGACCAGGTCTTGCACCATACTCCTGATCCGACACAGACCTTAAGGCACTTATATAGTCATCTTACTTTGGGTGGTGTGCTTAATTTTTTTGTCTGTCGGAAAAAGAACAGATACCGAGATCTGGTTGATGACTTAATTATGGATAGAGCGAGGACTATGACGCCCGAACAACTCTGGAAATTTGCGGAAACGATAACACATTTTGGTCGGGTTCTATATGAGCTTGGAATCAAGAATGTCAGATTTGACGGCCGGGAGTACGAAGATATCCAGCGTTTTGTTCACAACCAAGTATTTCGGTGTTGGTACAATCCCGACATCGGTTTTGATTTGTCGGTATCGTCTAACTATGACTGGTTTTCAGGAAACCCAAGATTCAACGCAGAAGAGGTAAAGAAAATGATGGAATGCGGCCTTGGTCCTCACGAAGTTTTGAGTTTCTACGAGGATGACGCCAGTATTTCGGTGTCAACAAGAAAGCTCAATGCGGTGCGATAACATCAAGCCGCTTTTTTAATAGTATTAAGTTGTTGACACAATGCAATTTCCTGATATATTTAGTGCCAAAGTTCGTTGAAATATGGAGAGAAGCGACTGTGACGAAAGTTCGAAACAGAACATGTCGGATATGCTCTTTCGACCAGTTTAAGACAGTGATTGATTTTGGCGAAAATCCGCTTGTCAATTCATTGCTTGAAAAAGAAGAACTGGGAAAAGAGAAAACCCATCCCTTGGTTGTTGAGCAGTGTCAGAGATGCTTTCTGGTTCAGATAGTGAATCCGGTTTCCTCAAGGCAAATCTATCAGGATCAAGACTATCTTTATTATACCGGAGACATGCCACAACAAAGTCAGTACATGCGGTCTTTCAATGGTCTGATAACTGATATTGAGAACATGACTGATCCCGGAGATTTTATAGTTGAGATAGGTTCAAATGACGGCACTGTTCTTAAAAAGTTCAAAGAAAGAAAAATTCTCGGTGTTGACCCGTCGGTTAATGTGGCGATTAGAGCTATTGCAAGAGGTGTTCCCACGCTATCGGCGGAATTTAATGAGCGGGTTGCAAGGAATATTGCCAAAGAATTCGGCCAGGCAAAAATCATCGGTGGAGCCAACTGCCTCGCTCACATAGATGACATTCACTCGGTTCTCAAGGGTGTTAAAACTCTTCTGGTTGAAGGGGGAATATTCTGGGTTGAATGCAATTACTGGGTGGGAATGGTCAAGAATAAACACTATGCTCTCATTTACCATGACCACTATTCTTACTTTACTCTCAAAAACTGGGTTGATCTTGCCGCGATGTATGGTTTAAAAGTTTTTGACGCCTACGTCACTGAAGCTCAAGGAGAGGGACTTTCTCTGCGTCTCTATGCAAGTTTTAACGGAATACCGACCAAGAGATTCCTGTCGCTGTTAGAAGAAGATATAAAGTATAATAACTACGAAACGGCTCAAAGGTATTGCATAGAGGTTACCGAAGAGGCAAAAAAGCTCGCCGGCTTGGTCAGGGGATTGAAAGGAACTGTTGCCGGCTATGGAGCGGCGGCAAAAGGTTTTTCCATCCTTAAGCTGGCCGGACTTGACGGAAGACATATCAAGTTTTTGGTGGATGATTCTCCGGCTAAACAAGGTAAATATTCACCCGTCACTCATATTCCCATTATTTCCAGAGCCGAGGCTGAAAAGCAGCTTCCTGATTATTTTATTATTTTGGCTCCGAACTATTCCGATGTCATAATGGAAAAAGAAGCGGAATATCGGAAACGGGGCGGAAAATTCATTGTGCCAACCGGAGACATGTCGGTAGTCTAAATTCAGAAGTTTAAGGCTTACTTTTTAACGGGGCAAAAATGCCCCGTTTTATATTTAAGCGGGCAAGCCGATATAAAATTACCGTGTAACACGTATGAAGTATGGCCGGAAAGCCTTTCCAAAGGACCATTGAACTGTGTTCTCCTTTGTAGTCGCAACGTACGGGAACTTGGCAGATTTTAAGATTAAAAAAACGTGCTTGAGCGATAATTTCAAAACTGAAGAAATAGTCAGAGGAGTTATTCGAAGTGTCTATTGTTTCTAAAAATCTTTTACTGTAAGCCCTAAAACCGGGAAAAAGGTCTCTTGAGTTAATACCCAAACCAATTCTGCCGATGGTTGAAAGAAAAATATTGCCAAGATATCGGGCTATATCCATGCCATCTCTCAAGGGTTGGAGCATACTATAAAATCGGTTGCCAAGAATCAGATCGCATCCTCCTTGGAGTTTTTTTATAGCTTCAGGCACAGCCGAGAAATCATATTGGCCGTCTCCGTGGAGTTCTATCATGTGGGTTCCGCCAAGTTCCAATGCTTTTCTAAGTCCAAAAAACAAATTGCCCCCGTAGCCGGTATGGGGGTGTGTAAAAGCCTTGACTCCCAAATGTTCGGCCACCTCTATTGTGTTGTCTTTGGACCCATCATCTACCAGAATAATTTCGTCAAAAAGTTGTTTTGGCAGTTTCCGATAGGTATTCTCAACAAGACGAGCGCAATTGTAGGTCATTATTATGCCGACAGTTTTCATGTTTAAAGTTTTAAATATCAACTTTTAATTTTAAACTTTGTTGTCAGTCCCGCAACTCCGACAACAAGATAGAGCCACAAATAGGGCGTGTTAAATCGGGGTATTACGTCAAAAAATGAAAGTACCACCCAGTGATATATTATATAAATAAGCCCTACATTGACAAGCAGAGATGGTCGTTTCTTTTTTGAAAACATATAAAGCAATGCTCCGCCGGAAAAAATCAAATAAGTTGCAAAATAAATTACAGCCCGTAAGGTGCGCGTTAAAAGAGATGAAACAGGCGGAAAAAGGTGTTCAATGAACATCATTTTAATAATTTCCAGCGGGTTACCCAAGATATATCGGTCGAGGTTACTTTTTATCTTTGCTATGCTTTCTTTTTTAAGTTCTTCTTCTGTGCGGCCTTTTTGTATCAATTCGGCATATTGTTTGATTAGGGGTCCGGGTTCATATTTTTCTAAAATCTCATCTTCTCTTCCGCCTAGCGCGCTTCGTTTAAACCAAGACTTATAATATTTTACCTGTTCGTCATAAGAAAGGGCAGATCTCTCTGATCGGGTGTATAGATGGAGATTGTCTCGGCCCTTAGTGATAGCGAAAAAGCCCGTATTTAAATAAACATAAGTTGCCCAAGATAGTGCAACCACCACGACCATTGCCGGAGGGATAACGAGGTATTTTAACGGCTTGTTTTTATAGTAAGACACAGCCCCAAAAACAAATGGTAAAAGAAGTAAGTGGGCCCGGGTTAAGCCGAGAATGGAAAAGACCACCCCAAGCAAAATGTAATATTTTTTATTCTTGTCATCTTTTAAAATACTGATAACCAGCAACAGCGAACAGGCAAGAAGAAAAGCGGTCCACAATTCGCTTTGAATAAGATTGGCCTGGTAGGCATAGAGAGGGAAAAAAGCAACAAGCGATCCGACTGCTACAGCAAGTTTTTTGTAACCTTTGATTTGAAAAAGTTTGAAAATCAGGAAGGAGATCAAAGCCAGCAAAACAACTTGAGCTATTTTAACCGCAAGAAAATTTTCAACTCCAAACAGGGAATATATGGAGGACACAAACAGGGAGTATCCCGGTTCTCTGTATAAAGAAAATCCGTTACCTTCGGAGTCCGCAGTGTATCCGTTTCCCAGAGCAATATTTTTTGCGTATAGATTGTACTGTTCCGAGTCTCCGCTTGGAATGGTATATTCATTTAAACCGAACAATAAAAAATTGGCGCTGGCCAAAAAAAACAACAATATAAACACGCCGAAGTCCTTTTTAGTGGCTGGTTTAAGTTTAAACACGATATAAATAATGGTACCTAAAAATCACGATAAAACAAGAGTTATTTCTCAAGTTATTTTTGTAATTTAAAAACCGCATTTTTTAGCGGTTCTGTAAATACCAAAGAATAGTTTTCTTAAGTCCTTCATGGTAAGGGGTTTTGGCCTTGAAGCCGAATTCTTTTTCGGCTCGTGAAGTGTCAAGGCATCGTCGAGGTTGACCGTCAGGCTTTGTGGCGTCCCACCTGATTTCGCCTTCAAACTTCATTATGCGGCAGATGTCCTCAATCAAGTGCCTAATGGTCACCTCAAATCCGGCGCCAACGTTGACGGGCTCGGCTTTGTTATAGTGTTGTGTCGCTAGGACAATGGCTTCAGCCGCGTCTTCTACGTATAAAAATTCCCTTGAAGCATTACCGGTTCCCCAGACTTCTATGAAATTTTGACCTTTTTCCTGAGCATCAGCAACCTTTTTTATGAGGGCCGGTATGACGTGGCTTTTTTCGGGTTCAAAATGGTCTCCGGGTCCGTACAAATTTACCGGTACTAAGTAAATTGCGTTAAATCCATATTGTTGGCGATAAGCTTGGCTTTGAACCAAGAGCATTTTTTTTGCTAGTCCATATGGGGCGTTGGTCTCTTCAGGATAGCCGTTCCAAAAGTCTTCTTCTTTGAATGGTACTGGTGTGTGTTTAGGATAAGAACAAACCGTGCCTATTGTTACGAATTTTTCTACACCGGCTTGGCGGGCTTCTTCCATAAGTGATACGCCCATAACAAGATTATCAAAAAATAATGTGCCCGGATTTTTTAGGTTATAACCAATTCCCCCTACATTTCCGGCCAAGTGAATCACAAGGTCGTAATCATACATGAAAAGTCTGGCGCAATTTTCTTGCTTTGTCAGGTTGAAATCATTGGAGCGGGGAGCGGTGACTCTTAAGGACAGTTTTTCCAGTTGTTTGATCACAAATGAGCCAAGAAATCCATTTCCGCCGGTTACTAAAATCTTTTTATTTTTAAGGTTCACTTTTGGTTTCTCCTTTGAAAAAGAACCATTTTATGCCATATTAGATAAATTAATGAATAAGGTCAAACCTAAAATTTTGGTTATTCTTGTGGTGGCGGTTATGCTTGTCTATTTTTTGCTGGCTACGCCGGTGATGATGGATGATGGAGAACAGTACGAGGGTTTTGCTGAATTACTTGCCCGTGGTCATCTGGATTTCAAATCTTTTTATGGTTTTCAGGGACTGTCATTTTTTGCCGTGCCGATTTTTTGGCTGACCGGGTCAAAAATGTCTATTATCATTGCTTCAATTATTTTTTCACTGCTTTCAATTCCTCTGGCGTATTTGGTGGGTAGGGACTATTACCAAAGTAAACGGGCGGGACTTTATTTTTTAATTCTTTTTTTATTGACTCCCTATCCGTATGTCACAATGATGCGTGGTTTTCAGGAGGCGGCACTTTTGTTTTTTATCCTCTTAATAATACATGCGGGTGTTTGCCAAAAGGTTTGGACGCCTTTAGCTTGGGCGATTGGAGGCATAGTTAAGCCTTTCGCTTTGGTCCTTTTGCCGCTGTTTGCCAAAAACTTTCTGACACCGAGTGTCAGAAAGTTTGTTTGGGTTTTGGCGGCGCTGATGGTCGGAGTTTTGTATTTAGGCGTAAGTTATTACCAAACCGGTCATTTGATTAACAATGCGGCGATAAACTCTTATCAGGGCAACTTTGATACCGGAAATCCGCCGCCGTTGACCGAAAGTTTTGTTTTTGGAATCAAAGGATATTTGAGGGTGGCCGCTAATTTGTTTTTATCTTTCAGGAAGATAATGATTCCGCCATTGGTTGTTGTTTTGGGAGCTTTAGCTTTGTTGTTTAATAAAAACTTGAAATTAAGAAAAGAAATAGTTTTAGCTGTAATTTTAAACTTTGTGTTAGTCGGCAGTTTGACCTTTTCTTTTTCAAAGTATCTTCTGCCGATGACAACTCTTTTCGCTCTGGCCTCGGTTGGCTATTTGTTAAAATATAAATGGCTGATGCTTCTGGTTTTTATTGACTCCTTTTTTGTTTTTCTTCCCATCTGGAATTATTTCGGCCATAATTTTTGGAGCAGTTACTTAATTTTTTTCTTACCGATGGTTTATGTTTTGGGTTTATGGGTGGTAATTCACAGCGCATCTGTATCAGGGTTTGGCGAATAATGCTTTTTCCGGACGCTCATTTTCCCCAGCGAGGAAAATGAGCTCGTTGCGGCCTATGGATTCCCGCCAAGAGGCGGGACCTCGCTCCTCGCTGTGAGGGACAAAGTTTATTCTGAATATCATTAAATTTTTTTCTTGCTTTTTTGCGAGGAGCTGTGCAATCCACAGTTCGCAGCGCCTTCAAAAGCGTCATTCGCCAAACCTGCATGTTTGACAAAGTAAAAGTTTAATGCTATCTTAATACTGCTCCTTAAAATGCGAAGGGTGTGTTTTAGCGGCAGAAGAACTGCTGGGACATAACGTCGGGAGTATTCCCTGAAGAACAGGAAAGGAGAGAGCTATGCTGGACATGGTGGTGCTTACGTTGGTAATAGCCTTAGTGATTAGTCTAGGTGTTGTGAAGAAGCAGCATGAAAAAGAAATAAAGCGTCGGGAAGAATTTTTGAAAGTTTTTGTCTCTCAAGAAGTTGTTGATAGAGTCTTGAAAAGTGAAGCTCAGTTTCTTCATCAGGAATTTTTGCGGGAGCAGGAGTGGCAAAGTGACTCTAAAACCAAAGCGACCAACGCAGAGTATTACGAAGGGATGCTGGAAGGATCAAAGCGTAGGGTATTAAGAAGTAAAAAGGAGTTTTTGCGGAAGGCAGACTTAGCCAAACGAGAAGGCTACCAGGTACCAGGAAGTTACATAGAACTTTTGCCGAAACCGGACGATCCCCCCACTGTGTCTACTGGAACTCAGGAAGGGCCTGAAACTGGAATTACAAATTTCCAAGGACGATCCGTGGATTACTAAAGCGGCTAAGAGGCCGTTTTTTTCTTGACTAGCAAGAAAGTTGATGGTAATATACGTAAAGTAAATTTGAAAACTGAATTTGGGGAAGGTTAGATATGATTATTCTTTGGCTGTTGGTTATTTTAATATCTTTTATACTTTTTGGATTTTGGGCGCCGATTAAGAACGAAACTCTAATTGAGGGTATTTTTGAAGAAGAAAAAACAGATTACGACCTTTTCAGAGCCAAACCATTTCGCCGTTTTGTCTTTCGTGATTTTTGCCGCTCTTGCATGGAAGAGTGGCATATTACAGGAAAGCGGCCATACCCCCTTCCTTTAGTAGGTGAAAATTGCTATGCCGGAGTTCCAATGCACTCTTTTAACATTGGGTTTTTCAAGCCAAAGGCTGGAGAGGCAACGAAAATGGTTGGAGCAAAAACTCTTTTTGGTCAAGTCAGACTTTTTAAATTTTTACCTTCTGATTTTGTCTGGGTCAGTCCCCACGAAGAAGAAATGCGTTTGGAGGCTCTAGCTGGAGGTTTTACTGATGTAGAAGAATACAAAAAAGTTAGAGATGCAGAGTGGCGCGAGAAGTTTTATCAGGAAGCGATGCGGGAAAACGGACTGACTCGCGGAGAAGCAGAAACACTCGAGACTCTGCCCTCGACCTTTGAGATATTTGACAAAGAAGCGAAGAGGCGGGGATTGCCCTTTCTTGAGATAAAAGAAAAGTATAATTTTAAGGATGCGAGGAGTCTTCTTTGCGACGTGGTAGACTTTGACGTGGCAGATTGTCTTGCCGAAAAGTTTGCTGTTAAAAAAGTTCTACCTGACGATATTCGAGACCATCTTAATAAATGCGAGGAGTGCAATGTAACATTTATGATGGCGGTCTGGAAAGAAAAAAGAATGCCACGATTGGATAATGGCAAAGCCGAACAAGCCGATCAGGAAGTCAGAAAAATAGCCGGTATTCGTCCGGCGTGGGAGATCAGAGCGGAGCGCCTCGGTCTGACGGTTGAAGAACTTGAAAAACGCGACAGGGAAAGTAGTATTTTAAGACATGGCGGCAAAGACTGTTTCACGCTTAAAGAAAGAATTATCTACGCTCGGACTGGACAACTGCCTCTTGAGCGGCTGGTCCACAGCGACGAATGTTTGGGTTGTCACGAAATGATTGCGGCTGATCGGGAGGATTTCCTTCAGACGGGTAAGATTGGCGGACTGGCGAGAAGAGCTTGGGATGCCGAGGCAATGACTAAAAAGCAAGACGCTTAAATTTTTTTAAAACAGGCCCCAGTGGTCTGTTTTTTAGTAAATTGCTACTATGTACTTATAGTTTAGAGAGTTATGGAACTTGGCAATAAAATTAAATATTTTTACCGAAATGGATTTATCCGCGGAGTGGCCACTTTGCAGGCGTGGAGTTTCAGCGGGACCATCATTCAGTCGGTAGTCAGCATTGTTATCGCCCGACTGCTTCAGCCGGAACTTTTTGGCGTTTACGCTTTGGCGATAGGAATGGCAAGCATGACCAGTTTAATACTGGGCATGGGCATTCAAGAAGCCGTGTCCAGCATGCTGGGCAGGGCTTATGCCCAAAAAAACGGAGCCGAGGTGGAAAAGATTTTAGGCTTTATGCTCAAAATAACTTTTTTCGCCGCAATGGTTGTTATTCTGGTTTCCGCTTTTCTGCCGAGTATTGCCGGTAAATTATACGGCAACTCGCTTATCGGAGTTTACGCCGCAATCGTTGTGATTGCCTCGGTTTTCTCGTCATTTTTGTTTACTGTCGCCTATTCAACTTTTCAGGTTACCGGCAGGGTTAAATTGTTGGGCATTTTGATTTTATCCGACCAATCTGTCAGATACACTTTATCGCTAATTTTTGTTTTGACCGGGTTTGGAGTGCTGGGAGCGGTCAGCGGCCAATTGGCCGGAGCGGTGGTTATGTTTTTGTTGTCCGGGGTGCTGTTTGGCAATATTGCGAAAAGTGAATCCGTTTTTCCCGGTTTACGCCGTTTGGTCAAAATAGCCAAACAAGCTGACATAAAGAAGTATTTCGGGTTTACTTTCTGGGTTGCTTTTGACAGAAATATGGGCAATGTTTACATGGCTCTTCCGGTTATTCTTACCGGTATTTTTGTCAGCGCTTCCGATGTTTCATTTTTTAAACTGGCTTTCGGCTATATGAGTCTGGTCTTGAGCCTGCTTGGTCCGATCTCTGTTCTTTTGAATGTGGAGTTCCCTAAAATTCAAGTTACAAACAAGGCACAACTCTACCGGAATTTTAAAAGAATTTCTTTGTACTCCCTGTTGCTTTCGGTGGTATTAAGCGTCGGCGCAGTGGTTGTTTCGCCGATAGCGTTCAGGGTTCTTTACGGTGAAAGTTATCTGCCAAGCATAAAGTATGTTTTCGGGCTGGTTGTTTATGGCTCTTTGTTTGGGATTGGCGTAGGATTGGGACCGATGTGGCGGGCGATTAACAAGGTAAAAGTTTCCATACTTATCAACTCGCTTATTTTGGCCGGCGGTATTCCGCTGGGCTTGTGGCTTATAAAAAACTACGGCTTGTGGGGCTCCGTTATAATGGTTACAGTATGGTTTACGGTTTCGCACCTTGCTTCTTTTATATATTTGATTCACAAGTTAAAGTAAAATAACCGGCAATAAATGACAGACAGTTTTGCAAAAACAATAATTTTAATCCCGACTTTTAATGAAAAAGAAAACATCGGGCCGTTGGTCCGTGAAATTTTCAATTTGTATCCGAGCATTTCCGTTTTGGTCACTGACGACAGTTCTTTGGATGGCACTGCTGAAGAAGCGCGCTCTTTGCAAAGCTTGTTTCCAAATCTTTTTCTTATTCAGCGTTCTGGCCGGCGCGGTTTGGGACGTTCTTATCTGGATGGTTTCAGAATGGTTGCGGGCGACCAGCGTTATGAAAATATAGTTACAATGGATGCCGACTTTTCTCATAACCCCAAAGAAATCAGTCCGATGCTGGAAAAACTATCCAAGGACTCCCCTTGGATAGTTGGGTCAAGATATGTTGATGGCGGAGGAGTTGAGAATTGGAGCTTGCGCCGGAAATTATTAAGCCGTTTTGCCAATTTTTATGTCGGATTTATTTTGGGCGCCGGCATAGCCGATATGACCGCCGGTTTTAACTGCTTTAAAAAAAGCGTATTGAAAAGCATTGATTTAGAGTCAATTTCTTCCGACGGCTACGCTTTTTTGGTGGAGTTAAAATACAAAGCCGTGAAAGCCGGTTTGCGCTTGAGCGAACACCCCATAACTTTTTTGGAACGCAGGGAAGGCCAGTCTAAGATGTCTTCAGGTGTAATTTGGGAGTCTATGTGGTTGCCGTGGAGACTGAAATTAGGAATTTAAAATCCCTCACCACTTTGGAAATTTCCAAAGTGGTGAGGGATTATGCTTTTGGCCTATTGGATCTGGCTAGCGCGAAGTCAGCCAGGGCCATTTCTTCAACCAGTTGGTTAAAAGTTACTTTAGGTTTCCAGCCTAAAACTTTTCTGGCTTTCTGACTGTCCCCGAGCAAAGAGTGAACTTCTGACGGCCGATAAAACTCTTGATTGACTCTTACGATAACATCTCCAAACTGGTCTCTGCCCACACAATTTAGGCCCTCGTTTTTCCAAGCGATGTTGGTTCTCAAAACATTGGCTGCATTTTCTACAAACTCTTTGACCGAGTGGCTTTCACCTGTTGCTATGACAAAATCATCAGGCGTTTCTTGTTGGAGCATAAGCCACATCGCTTCCACATAATCTTTAGCATGGCCCCAATCTCTTTTGGCTTCCAGATTACCAAGTTCTAAACATTCCTGAAGGCCAAGTTTTATTTTGGCCAGAGAATGAGTGATCTTTCTGGTGACGAAATGTTTGCCCCGGCGCGGAGATTCGTGGTTGAACAAAATACCGGAACAGATAAACAAGCCATGTTTTTCTCTGTAGCCAACGACATAATCTTCATGCGCTCTTAATTTTGCCTTTGCGTATGGACTGACTGGCTGAAAAAGCGAACTTTCATTTTGCGGAGGAGGTGTTTCGCCGAACATCTCGCTGGTAGAGGCTTGATATATTTTTGGTGAAAGTTTGCTTTCTAAAACAGTGTTAACTAATCTGCCCAAACCATGATAATTAATTTCCCACGTTTCTTCCGGACAACGAAAAGAAATACCGACATCGGACTGCGCGGCCAGGTTGTAAATCTCATGAGGCTGGGCTTCTACCACAGCTCTTACTATTGCTGCTTTGTCACGCAAGTCGCCGTTAATTAAGTTTATTCTTTTATCTAAAACCAACTTTTCTATACGCAGTAACGGTTCGGTGCTGGAGCGTCTCATAAAACCAAAAACTTCGTAACCTTTGTCCAGCAAAAGCTCTGCCAGATATGAGCCATCTTGGCCGGTAATTCCGGTGATCAAAGCTCTTTTTCTGCTCATTTAGACCTCTTTTGTTTCAAAAATCTGGAAGCATTGTAAAACATAAAATAAAAACCCGCAAGTTTTATGTTGCGGGAATATTGGTGCTGTTTGTCTTTCTGACAATAATCAGATTAATAAAAACTATTTTATTGTCTACTAACTTTGCTCTTATAATTTGATTGGTTTTGACTGTCCCTTCAGTGATGAGTTTATTAAGCGGGATTTTGATTAGGCTATTAAACTCTTTTAACAAGCTTCTTGCCTGCATTTCCGGTTTTTCCATGGCCTTTTTTACAATGTGGTTTTTTGTTTCTTCGGGCATATCCAACAGAATGCGCCAGTTTTCTTTGAGGTTTGCCGTAAACTCTGACAAATTGATTTCAAGAATGCCCTTAAGTTGTTCTTCTGATAAATCTTCAAAGGTGACCGTCTCGTCTATTCTATTTAAGAATTCTTGATTAAAAAACTTTTTGAGTTCTTTTTCCGCGATTTTGGGGATATCTTCTTTGCCCTGCCCTATAAAACCAATTTTTTTAGTTTTACCTTGCAGAATGGTAGAAATTGACTTGGCGGCGATATTGGAGGTCATAAATATGAAAGCTTTTCTAAGGTCAGTTTTTTCGCCATTAGCAAGAGAAACGATACCTTCGTCAAACACATTAAGAAAAAAGTTGTGGATGTCGCTATGAGCTTTTTCAATTTCATCAAGAATTATTATTAAAACCGGTTCTTCGTCATCCTCTTTTTCTTCTGTTTCTTGTTCGGGTTCGTATTCTTTGATTTGATTTTTTTCTGATCTATTTGCCGCCGCCTCTTCTGCCGCTTCGACTTCTTCCTTTTCTTTCTGCTCGGATGCCCACCTGTTGTTCAGCATGATTAGGTATTCTACAACCAGCTGTCTTTTTCTAAGATTCAGCCGGTCCAAATAATGATTTTCAGCTTCCAGTCTTTCAATATTTTTATCGCGTGTTTTTTTGTCTTCAACAGCAATTTGCATCAGTGAGTCAACCTCTGCTTGAATTATTGAAGCCGACACCTCTATTACATGCAACTCTTCCAGTATTAGTGACAACTGTCCTATTTTCAGGGACTGTATGCTGTTTTGAAAATCAACCGACTCCAACGGCCCGAGAGTTACTATTTTTTGGTTTTTACTGCCGTTGGTTTTTTGTTCCGGTTCAGGCTTTTCAGCACTTTTACCGGAGGTTGTTTTCTTCATTCCCGGTATGGTGCTGTATAGTTTTTGCATTGAGAGTTCGGGCGGATCGCCGTGTCCAATATATCCGGGCGGGGATCCGATCAGCCTGGCCACGTTGTGTTTTTCTCTGTAGCCCTCCATTTCTATTTTGGTTACGGCTTTTCTGGAGCCGTGGAATAACTTGGCCAATAGTCTGCCCATCTCGGTTTTGCCGACACCAGACGGCCCCAAAAAAAGAAAAACGCCGATTGGTCTTTCTTTGTCTCTTTCATTGAAGTTTTTCAAACCGGAGTGAAAAAGTTCATATTGTTTGACAACTGCTTCAATGGCCTTTATCTGGCCTTTAAGATTTTTCTTAAGAAAAGCTTCCATTTCCGAAGGAGTAGGAAGCTTGTTTCCAACTTTCTCTTCAGCCATGTTTGTGCCTCCTCTTCCTTTGATTTTAAAGGTTCGGTTTGTTGTTCTGTCTTATAACACTTATCTTCCCGCCTGTCTAATGACTATATTGGCGGTTTTTAGGACTATTGAAAAATCCAACATAAAAGACCTGTGTTTGATGTAGAACAAGTCATATTGCAATTTTTCCGCGGCGTCTTTTATTGAAGCTCCATAGCGGTATTGTGTTTGAGCCCAGCCGGTAAGGCCGGGTTTGATTAGGTAGCGTTCTTCGTAAAAAGGAACGCTGGTTTTTAGCTGTTCGTGAAACTCCGGTCTTTCCGCTCTTGGCCCGACAAAAGACATTTCTCCTTTCAGAATATTCCAAAGTTGAGGCAGTTCATCTAATCTGGTCCGGCGCAAAAATCTGCCGACTCTGGTGATTCTCGGGTCGTTTTCTTGAGCCCAAACAGCGCCGGTTTTTTCTTCGGCATTTACTATCATTGTTCTGAATTTTATAATTTCAAATTTCTTACCAAGTTGGCCAACTCGGGTTTGTTTAAAGAGTGTCGGGCCTTTCGAGTTGAGTTTTATGGCCAGCGCAATAAGCGGTGAGAGGATTATGGCAAAAACACCAAACAGCAGAGAAAAGAATATGTCCATAACCCTTTTACCGCTTTCGTACATTTTTCTTCCTCCTTCAGAAAAGTTTTCCAGAAACCAAAGTTGGTCCAGATTATCCAGTAATATTTTGTGGGCAATTTTTTCATAAAAACCGGACAACGGATAAAAATTAATTTTTTTCCGGAGCAGTTGATATAGAACCTCTATCATCCGGGGTATTTTGTATGCTTCCGGGCTGACAATAATTGTGTTAATGGTTCTTTCTTCCACCCGGTTTTTTAGTTGGTTTATGTCTCTTATTATTTCCAGCTCCGAAAATTCGTTTGAGTCAAATCCCCGGGAAGTATCCAGAATACACTCCAGCTGATAACCGATTTGCGGATTATCTTTTAGGAATTTTGCCAGTTGGGCGGACTGTTCATTGAGGCCCACGATAAGCATGTGGTTTTTGAATCTCTGTGAGGCTATGGTTCTGTTAAAGAGAATTCTGAACAAAAAATCCGTGAGCGAGAAAACCAACAGGAAGAGAAAAAGATTCCTTCTTGGGGCGATGCCCCACAAAGGCAGTAAATAGAAAAAAGCGATTCCTATCACAGCGTTGACGACTACCGTTCTGAAAAAAATGCCGTAGAATTCCGCCACGTTTTTTAAGTAGAAAATTTCGTAAAGATTAGCCGTGTAGAAAATAAATAACCAGATTATGAACAAAATGGAAAAGGGCAGTAAATGAAAGCTAAGTTGTTCTTGCATTCTTTCCCCATACCTAAAAAATAGCGTTACCCACAACGCCAGATAAAGGATTAAAATGTCTCCTAGAATTAAAACAAACTTACGCATAGCTCTTTATATGTTGTTATCTTATCATACATTATTTTAAGGGTTTTGTCTATTTTGTTTGCAAAAGATCTTTCGGGGTGTTATAAAAAGCCAAGTTGCTTGAAAATTTTGTATTCGGGAGTAAAAATGTCGGAAAAGAAAATATCCATAGGAATCATTGGTGTGGGAATGGTAGGTGAACCGAAGCGTCGGTGGTTTGAAGAAGTTCAAAATTACAAAAGAGGAAGAGAGCTTTTTTTATACGATGCGGATCCTAAAAAAGGCTACTTTGACGATGTGAACAAGGCCGATGTTGTTTTTGTTTCCGTACCAACCCCGCCTAATCCGGACGGAAGCTGTAACGTTTCTATTGTAAAAAGTGCTGTTGAGATGGTTGGGGACAACAAGGTGGTTGTTATTAATTCTACTGTGCCGCCCGGCACCACTCAACTTTTGCAAATTCAGAATCCAAACAAAAGGCTCTTGTTTAACCCGGAGTTTTTAACAGAGTCCAGGTTTTGGGAGGATTTTATCCACCCACCGCGTCAGATTGTCGGTTATACACACAAAAGTAGGCAGGACTCGATATTGGTTTTAAACTTACTGCCGCAGGGTCATTTTCAAAGTCCGCACCATCTTGATTATTGGAGTTTTGCTTTGACGGCTACCGAAGCGGAAGTTGTTAAATACGCCTCTAATGTTTTTGGTGCCTGCAAGGTGGTTTTCGGTAACATGTTTGCTGACTATTGTAATGTTCTTAGCGTTCACTTTGGCACAAATGTTGACTATGAAAACGTAAGAACGGCTCTTAGCGCTGATCAGAGAATTAATTCTTCTTGGCTTGATGTTAACCATGGTTCTTATTGCGGTTTTGGCGGTTACTGTTTTCCAAAAGATTTGAGAGCGCATATCCAGTCTTTGAAGCTTCATATCGAAAAATTAAAACCCTCGCCTTTGGCAGAATTGCTTAAAGGCGGCGTAGGAGTGCTCGAATCGGTTTGGGCTTACAACGAAACTAAATTAGCGTTTCAAAATCTTACCATAGAAGATGTTTCTCGACATGAAAAAGAAATTATCCTTAAAAAAAGACACAAGATAGAAAGTTAAAATTATAGTATAATAACACTTGATGAGTTCTATCAGAAAAAAAATTATTTTAATTATTACAACGGTATTTATTTCAATACCGTTTTTTGTTTTGCCAGAACCGGTTTTGGCTGTCGGTATTGGTGAGGCTTTGGATTTCAATATCAGCAGCAAATTTGATTTTAGCGGACGGACCAATGTCCGGGCCACCCTGCATTTTGTCGGCCAAAAGGCCCAGTATTTTTTTGAAGATAACTATTGGAATAGTCGTTCATCTTTGGAGCAAAACGAGATTTTAAGCAAAGCAACTCGCCTTGCGGACGAATTTGATAACAGAATTTATCCACAAGAAATTAACCTCTGGGGAGCGGAGCCGAATCCGGGGATAGACGATGACTCTAAAGTTTATATAATTTTTACTAATTTAGTTGATACCGCCGGAGGTTATTTTGACACCAGCAATCTGTATTCAAAATCGCGGGTTCCGGAGTCAAACGAAAAAGAAGTTATTTTTCTTAATATAAGATTGCTTTCCAGTGCCAGCGACAGACGGGTATTTTCTTTTCTTGCCCATGAGTTTCAGCACCTAATTTCTTTTAATCAAAAAACCCTTTTGCGCAACTCCGATGATGACATATGGCTGAATGAGGCACGATCAGAGTTTTCACCGTCTTATTTGGGCTACGATGAAATCTATGACGGTTCAAATCTGAAAAGAAGGGTGGTCGCTTTTTTGGAAGAACCGACAGACAGCCTTACTGAATGGTCAAACGAGTCAAAGGACTACGGGCAAGTGGGTCTTTTTGGGGCTTATCTTACCGAACGCTTTGGTTCAGGTGTTTTAGCTGAATCTTTGCAAAGCATTCAGAGCGGTATAGAATCTTTAAACACTGTTTTCGCCAGAAACGGTTCAGGTTTTGACTTCGGAGATATTTTTTTAAGATGGGCCGTGGCCAACACGATTAACGACTCAACACTTAATCCGTTTTTTGGGTATTTAAACGCCGGACTAAGACAGGACGTGCGTGTTCCTCCCACGCAGATAATTTCGGGAGTAAATGACACATCAGAGCTTCTTGTATCGCATGATTTCAAAGACTGGCAGGCAAAATGGATTTGGATAAATAATCTGCCGGTTGGCTATAATAATTTTTTACAGATAAATTTTTCCGGACCTAAAAAATCTTTTTTTGAAGTGGCATCAATTATTTTTTATCAGAACGGGACTAAAGATATAAGGTTTTTTAATTTGGCGGATCCGGCAAGCGGTACGGATATATTTTTTGATTTGACAAATGGTGTTGAGAAAATTATTTTAATTCCCGTAAAAATGGAAAAAGTTTCAAATTTTACGGCACAGGAGGAACTGTCCAGTCTTCACATGAACATGAAAAGAGTTGCCGTCCCGCTGCCGATATTGACTGAAGTTGCTAGCAAGCCCCAAGAGGTGCCGCTGACAATTTCGGGCTCGTCAACTTCAGAAAAGGCAATTTCGGGATCGGGACGACCATCTGACTTTGGGCTTAAGGAGGGGGATTTTATAAGAGCTGAAGGCGATAATGATATCTATATTATTAACGATTTCGGCTATAAGAGACTGGTTTTAAGTCCGAAAATTTGTTTACAGTATGGCCATCTGGGGGCTCGCGGTTGTTTTGGCGCTGTAAGAGTCGTCTCATCTTTTGTTCGCGATGCTTTTAAAACGTCATGGTATTTTACCAATGGAGAAACCGGCGACGGCAAGGTTTATTTTTTGGAACAGACCGGTGAGGATGAGGCTATTCTGCATCATTTGAATATTTCCGGAAATGATTTTGCAAATCAAGGCGGGGATTTTAAATCTGTTTTTATTTTTAACAGCAGGGAACAGAATTCATATTTTGTCGGAGGGACCCTAGTAAAATTACCCGATTAAATTTTTTAAAGGGGAAAATAATCAGCATAAAGTTATCAACAACTTTTCTAGGAAAAAAATATTTTTTATTGTAAAATTAAATAGTAGAAAATTATTTTACAAGCGTTCTTGTAAAAGATTTTTAAAAAAATAGTTAAAGTTGTAACGGTTTGGTCGACCGTTACGTAAATTTTTCTGCTATAGCAGAAAAAAAGGAGGGATAGCATCTAAATTTAAAATTTAAAATTTAATTTAAAGTTTATTTATTGGGTGCAGTCCTAATAATCTAATGGCCAAGAAAAAAAAGGCAAAGAAAGCCGGAAAGAAAAAGAAGAGAATCTAACCTCTCACAAACCCCACTTTACAAAAGTGGGGTTTGTTTTTGACGTTCTTTTGTTGTATTATCAGACTTTAATATGAAATTCATACTTCAGGGCAAAAACATTGAGATTACGGATTCAATCCAAGATTTGGTTAGCACTAAAATTGATTTTTTAGAACACTTTACCGCCCGTTTCAACCAAGATGCCATAGAGGCAAGGGTTGAGGTTGGTAAACCATCCAAACACCATCGTTCCGGTTTTGTTTTTTATGCCGAAATTAATTTAAAATTACC
>DATDTF010000037.1:0-4831 GCA_036517795.1 Minisyncoccota bacterium | reverse complement strand
GAAAAAACAAAAGCCAAGAGTGAAACTCAAACGGCCCAAACCCAGAAAGGTTAAAAAAATCGTTGTACATAAACCAAAAGACAATGGACAGCCGAAGTTTGGCTTGAACAGGGATTTTCAATTTATTCAGGAGTTGAGGGATCTGATGTTAAAGTCTTCTCCATCCGAGAAGGAGGAAATAACAGACAGGCTTCAAAAGTTGGGCAGGATAAAATTAGCAATTATCGCCGGAGTATTCTTGAACAAAGAAAATCAAGAAAATGTTCCAACAGACCTTTTAATTGTCAGCGACGACCTTGACCGCAGAAAGTTTGGCATTTTTTTGAAGTATCTGGAGGCAGAAACTGGTGGTGAGGTTAGATTTGTTATAATGGAAAAAGACGAGTTTACTTATCGTCTCTCAATGTTTGATCGGTTTGTGCGTGTGCTGCTGGAGGGGCCACATGAGAAGTTAATAAACAGACTCGGGCTGTAACCGGTCCGGGACGCTTAGTTCAGTGGTAGAACGTTCGATTCACATTCGAAAGGTCGCTGGTTCGATCCCAGCAGCGTCCACCAAATTTGATAAAAAAGTTTAAATGGTCTAAATTGAAATAAGATAAGTGAGATTTTTCAATGGAGATTTGAATGAAAGTTCTTTGTAAAAATCCGAAATGTCTAAAGTTTTCAGAAATAAACATGTCTGATAAAAATCATCCTTGTTACTGTGGCCATTGCGGAGGTCATTACGGAAACTATTGTGTAAACCTAGAAGTTTTGGCTGAATGTAAAAGGCTTAGTGATAACTATTATGATATGCGGATGTGGCCCACCCTTGTTCTTTCATTATTAATATTTTTTGTGTTGCCGATGACTTTGTTGGATGCATACTTTTGGGGGATACACCTTTTCATAGTTGCTATTTTGGTCGAATTTCTTCTGATTAACCTTTTTATATTTCCCAGGATGAAAAAGAAATTTCCTCATTACTTCGACCAAGCAAACAGCTAACTGCTGTTGATAAGCTGTGGTTTTCTTGGAAACTTTTAAGAAAAGGTTCTAAAATCGCTAATAAAATAGCGGTTTTTTTGTTTTCTGACAATAAAAAATCTAAAAAGTGGTTGTAAACATTGCGGGGTGGTAACAAAGTGGCGTATAATAGAGTCATAGTGGTTAATTGTGGATAGAAGTGTTAATAACCAGCCCTTAAAGTTTATAACCCAAAATGCTAGTCGGTGAATATACCCACACAATTGATGCGAAGAAAAGGCTGGCAATACCTTCAAAATTAAGAAAGGAGATTGGTGATAGAGCGGTTTTGACACGCGGTTTGGATGGTTGCTTGTTTTTGTTCTCAATGAAAGAATGGGAAATTTTTGCAGAGAAGATTGGCCAGTTGTCTTTTGTGCAAAGAGACACCAGAGAATTTAAAAGAATATTTTTGTCGGGCGCTTCGGAAGTTGAAACGGACCAGCTTGGTAGAATTTTAATTCCAGATTACCTGAAAAATTATGCCCAGCTTGGAAAAAAAATTGTGATTGCCGGACTGTTTAACCGTTTGGAAATTTGGGATTTTGAAAAATGGGAAGCGCACAAGAGGGGACTGGAAAGCCAAGCTGATAAAATTGCCGAGAAAATGGGTGAGTTGGGAGTAATTTAAAATGCACATACCCGTTCTTTTCAATGAGGTACTGAAGTGGCTTGATCCAAGGCCGGGTCAGAAATTTATTGATGCGACTATAAACGGCGGCGGACACGGATTGGCTATTTTAGAAAAGGTGCAGCCGGACGGAAAACTGCTTGGCATTGAATGGGACAATGGGTTGTTTAAACAGCTGGAGTCAAGATTCAAGAATCAAGAATCGGGCAAAGATTTAATTTTAGTTAACGATAGTTATGTAAATTTAAAAAAGATAGCCGAAGAAAAAGGCTTTCTGGAAACGGATGGAATCTTGTTTGATCTGGGTATGTCATCCTGGCATTTGGATCAAAGCGGGAGAGGCTTCAGTTTTCAAAAAGATGAAATTCTGGATATGAGATTTAATGGCGAGACCGAGTTTTCTGCCTTAGAAGTCGTGAACACTTTTTCAGAAAATGATTTGAGGCAGATAATCAGCGAATATGGCGAAGAAAGATTTGCCGGGAGCATCGCTAAAAACATCGTAGAAGCCAGAAAAACAAAAATAATAAAAACAACGCTTGAGCTGGCGGAAATAATTAAAAATTCAGTGCCGGTCTGGTACACCAACAAAAGAATCAATCCGGCAACTAAAACTTTTCAGGCTCTAAGAATAAGGGTAAATCAAGAATTGGAGAATGTTGCTAAAGGTTTGGATAGTGCTTTGGAAGTATTAAAAAAAGACGGCCGAGCAGCAGTAATTTCTTTTCATGCTTTGGAGGACAGAGTCGTTAAAAATAAATTTAGAGATTTTAAAAGTAAAGGACTTGTGGAAATTTTAACCAAAAAGGCTGTGGCGCCTGAATATACGGAGGTAAAGTCTAACCCAAGAGCCAGAAGCGCAAAATTGAGAGTTTTTAAAAAAATATGACAAACGGGCAAAAATTGAATATAAAAGAGTTGGACAGCGGCTTTGCTTTGAACGGACGTGTTTTGTTGAACTTGGCCTTATTGTCTTTGTTGGCGGTTCTTGTCGTCTGGTATGCTTTTTGGGCCAACTTTTTAGCATCACGGCAATACAAAACAAGCCAGCTTGAAGTTAAGCTTTTAGATATAACCCGTGAAAACAATGAACTGGTCGCTGAAAAATCAGAAGCAGTCAAGTTGAGCTCCCTTTTAATTTTTAGCAGTCAATCGGGTTTGATTGAGCAAAAAAATACGGAATATGTTTTTGACAGAAAAAATGTGGCTCAAGTTGAAAAATCTTTGCGCTAATGTTGTCTCGTTGGAGAGTTAATATTTTTTTAATATCCATTTTGTTGGCATGGGGCCTGGTTTTTTACAGGCTTTTTTATTTATCATATTTTCAGCACGATGTTTTTATTAAGACAGCCGAAACACAGTACCAGAATCAAAAAAGCAGCTTGGTAAAAAGGGGAAATATATATGCCAGCGATTTGAGCAATGGAGAGAACGAATTGGTTGCAACTCAAAAAACATATGCCTTTATTTATGTCATACCAAAGGAAGCAACAGATCCGGCTTTGTCCGCCCAAAAACTGTTCGAGACTGTCGGTGTTTCTATTGACCAGGCGCTTAAATTATTTGAAAAAAAAGATGACCCTTTTGAGATTGTTGAACGGAACCCAAGTGAGGTTCAACTGGATGCTGTAAGGAGTTTAAATTTAAAGGAAATAGCCATCGGTTACGAAGAAAGAAGGATTTATCCGAAAGGAAATTTTCTAAGCCAGGTTTTGGGTTTTTTGGGTTTTGATGGTGATGAAAGGACGGGACAATATGGAGTGGAATCTTTTTACAATGATCAGTTGTCGGGCAAGGATTCAACCAGCCCGTCTTTTTTTGGAAAGAAAAACAATCTAACTGCCAGCCGGGGCGACGATATTGTTCTTACGGTTGATAAGAACATCCAACTCTTTGCAGAAGAAGAACTAAGCTATCTGATGAAAAAATGGAATTCAGTTTCAGGCACCATCATAATCCAAGACCCTAGAGATGGTTCTATTCTGGCCATGGCCGGTTCGCCAAGTTTTGACCCAAATAACTATGGCCAATACCAGCTGGAAGATTTTACCAATAAGTCAGTCCAAGAAATGTTTGAACCCGGCTCTTCTTTCAAGCCCATTACTTTAAGCGGAGCTTTGGATCAAAAAAAAATTACTCCGGAGACAACCTATTATGATTACGGCGAGGTGGAAATAGCGGGTTATAAAATAAAAAATTTCAATGAAAAAAGTTTTGGCACGCAGACGATGAGTCAAGTGCTGGAGAAGTCTTTAAATACGGGAGCTATGTTTGCTGAAGAAAAGTTGGGGGATAAGAATTTTTTGAACTATATGATAAATTTCGGTTTTGGCCAGGCGTCGGGCATAGATTTGGCGGTTGAGTCCGCCGGGGATATATCAAACCTTTACTCGGGCAGAAAAATTAACTTTGCTACGGCCTCTTTTGGTCAGGGCATTGCGGTGACCCCGTTGCAGTTGATTAACGCCTATTCTGCGTTAGCCAACGGGGGCAGGCTCTACAAGCCGTTCATAGTTCGGGAAAGGACTAAACCCAACGGCGAATCAATTAAAACCCAACCCGAGCTGGTGGGAACGCCTATTTCCGAAAAAACCTCGTCGCAGATAAAAGCCATGCTTGTAAAAGTCGTGGAAAACGGTTTTGATAAGGCTACGGTGAAGGGCTACGATGTGGCCGGTAAGACCGGCACGGCTCAAATTGCCTCAAAAACCGGAGGCTACTCTGAAGAGTTTGTCCACGACATTGTCGGTTTTGCCCCCGCTTTTGATCCCAAGTTTGTGGTTTTGATAAAGTTGGAAAAGCCCAAGGGGATTAAATTTGCTTCTGACAGTCTTTCTCCGTCTTTGGGTAAAATAACCAAGTTTTTGTTGAATTATTTTCAGATTCCTCCAACAAAGCAATGACAAAATATTTTCTTGCCAAGATTCTCACACTTTTGGGGCGGTCTTATGTCAAACGGTATAAGCCGCAAATTATAGCCATTACGGGTAATGTCGGTAAAACTTCAACCAAAGAGATGGTGGCGGCTGTTTTGATGTCCCCGTTCCGAAATTGCATTTCGTTGAGACGAAGTCCCTTTTGGGATTTTTGGGACAGACGCTCAACGCGTTGCGGTTCAATGTCGGCATCGGGACGAAAGATTAGGGTCAGCGGCGGTAATCTAAATAATGACATAGGGGTACCGTTGACTAT
>DATDTF010000036.1:0-7905 GCA_036517795.1 Minisyncoccota bacterium | reverse complement strand
ATATGGTATATATATCGTCATAAAACCAGAAGACACTTAACCCATGAATAAACTGATAATTGCAAATTGGAAAAACCATCCGGAGACTCTGGAAGAAGCCAAGGAACTTTTTGAATTTGAGGTTGCTGAAGCTTTAAAATACCCGAATATTAAAACAGTTATCTGTCCGCCAGAGCCTTTTTTAAAATCACGGGCAGAGATAAACAGAGAATTTGTGGGTGCGCAGGATGTTTTTTGGGAGTCGGGAGCAGAAAACTACAGAGTAAAGTGCTCTTTGGTCGGTCATTCAGACCGCCGCTATCCGCTAGTTGGCGGAGGGGATACCGATGAAATAATCAACCAAAAAGTAAAAATTGCTCTAGAATCAGGAGTTGTGCCGGTACTGTTAGTGGGAGAAAAAGAGAGAGGCGACGACCGACAAGAGATATTGGAAAAACAACTTACCGCTGGTCTTTTCGACCTGTCAACATCCGATGTTGACAGGATTGTTATTGCCCATGAACCGGTTTGGGCGATCAGCACTAATCCCAATGCCGAACCGGACAAACCCGAAAACACACTGAAAGCCTTCAAAGTTATCAACGACTTCTTGTTTGAAACTTATGGCCTAGAACCTAAAGCAATACTTTACGGCGGAAGTGTTAATCAGAATAATGTTGCCGACTTTCTTAAACATCCCGAAATCTCCGGTGCGGTTATCGGCGGAGCAAGCTTGCGAAAAGAAGAATTTGCAAACATCTTAAAAATTGCTTCGGAATTATGATTAAATTCATCGATTCACTAAAAGCAGGGGAACTAAAAGGAAAAAAAGTTTTGATGAGAACAGACCTTAATGTTCCTATTGAGAACGGAGAAATTAAAGAAGCTTTTAGAGTCAAAGCCCAAAAAGAAACTCTTGACTATTTAGTTGGCAGTGGCGCCAAAATTTTAATGGTCGCCCACCTAAATGCCGGAGACAGCTTTCTTCCGATTGTAGAACAAGTGGGAGATGTTTTGGGACAGACTTTGACTTTAGTGCCTCATCCTGAACTTAAAACGGTTACTGAACTTTTCAACGAATGCCCGGTTTTGCTTTTGGACAACGTCCGGCAGGACTCTCGCGAAGAGCAGAATGACGATGAGTTTGCTCGAGACTTGTCAAAGGGTTTTGACTTTTACATAAACAACGATTTTGCCGTTTGCCATCGTAATCATACTTCAGTTTCGGCGGTTACCAAATATCTGTCCAGCTACGCCGGTTTATTGGTAAAAAAAGAAGTTGAAAACTTGTCCCGGGCGTTGGAAGCTTCACTGGAGGGCAAGGTGTTGATTGTCGGTGGAGCTAAAATTTCTACCAAATTGCCTGTGATAGAAAACTTTTTGGACAAAGCCGATAAAGTTTTGGTTGGTGGAGCATTGGCAAATAATTTTTTTAAAGCTCAGGGAATAGACGTCGGTTCTTCGCTTGTCGATGACACTGTTTTACCAAATTTCACGTCATCGCAAGACGTGAAATTGGTGTTGCCGGAGGATGTTTTAATTTCAAAAGACAAGACGGGCCAGTCTGAAGCCGAGCCTTGTTCCATTAAAGACCTAGACCCAGACCAGATTATTGTTGACATTGGTCCGGAAACGGCCAAACATTTTGGGGAAATAATCAAGAGCTCATCCATGGTAATCTGGAATGGGCCGATGGGTTTGTTGGAAGTAGAGAAGTTTGCCACAGGAACAAAAGAAATCGCAAAAGCGGTTGCGAGGGCAGAATACTCTATTATCGGCGGCGGCGATACTATAGCAGCCGCTAACCGGCTGGACTTGCTTGATAAATTCGGTTATGTTTCCACGGGTGGAGGTTCTATGTTAGCTTTCTTGTCCGGTGAAAAGTTGCCCGGACTAAAAGCATTGGGGTACTATACTTCTTAGATATTATGATTTAGATATTATGATAAAACACATTTTAAATAGAAGACCAAAAAAATTCCAACCGAATACGGGGATTAAAAAACGTCCTTTGGTTTTTGTTGACTTGGAGTTTTCCGGTCTTGACCTGGATCACGAAGTTATAGAGATAGGATGTTTGGTTGTTGACCAAACAAACTGGAAAATAAAAAAAGAATGGTTGGCAAAAATCAAACCAAGAGAAATAGACGAGGCCGATCCTAACTCGTTAAACATTATTGGTTACTCTGAAGAAAAATGGAAAGGTGCCATTTCGTTGAGAGAAGCAATGTTAAAATTTAACAAAATTGCCAAGGACGGCGTTTTGGTCGGTTATAATGTGGCTTGGGATTTTATGTTTCTGGAAAAATCTTTTTTTGAACTAGGAATCAGGCCGGCATTTCATTGGCAGATCATTGATGTTTTGTCCATGGCGTTTAGCAAGTTTTATAATAAGTCAGGCATCAAAGGTTTCAGAATGCGCGAGGTGGAGGAGTTTTTGAAAATAAAGCATGGAGTTTGGCACAATCCTTTAGACGATTCCAGAGCTACTTATCAAATGTTTCTTAAAATTTTTGGCATTAAAAATGGAAAATAAATATTTGATACATACCGACGGAGGGGCGAGAGGCAATCCGGGTCCGGCGGCTGTTGGTGTTGTAATTCAACGGTCTGACGGCGGACTGAAAAAAGAGTATGGTGAATACATCGGAGAGACTACTAATAACGAGGCTGAATATCAGGCCGTAATTTTTGCTTTGAAAAAGTTGAAACAGTTGGTTGGCAAGCATGATGCCTCGCAAGCGAAAGTTGAGGTGCATTTGGATAGCGAGCTACTGGAACATCAAATGAACGGCCATTATAAAATTATGGATAAAAACCTGCAAAATCTTTTTTTGGAAACTTGGAACTTGAAAGTTGACTTTGGAGAGGTTACTTTCAAACATATTCCCCGAGAGGATAATCATGGTGCGGACAAACTGGTAAATTTCGCTTTGGACAAAGAACTGAATAAGCTGCTCTAAACTAAAATCCGCCTTTGGCGGATTTTAGTTTTCTGGCAAATCTGTAAGCCGAATTCTGTTTTTGTGTGATTATTTATCTGGTTCCAGTGTTGCCACTGGAATCTGGCCCCTCATTTCTTCAGGACCTTGCGTACTAACTTTTCGAACTCCGCCAACGCGGAGAACGCTGTACTTGCACCTCGGCAAGAATTTAGCCGTTTCATTCCAGCATTACTGCTGGCATCGCCCCCTGGGGGCGTCCTTAGCTTTCGCTTTGGCCGTTTCTGTTCGCATCTCTGCTCTTGCGAGCGGACGGGAGTTACCCGCTGCCGTTCTTAATAGCTCTTAAGTGGCTATTAAACAAGTGTTCGGACTTTCCTCCATGAAACTCTGGCCGAAACCCATCAGGGCTAAGGCGGATAGTCTCACGGCAATCACCCAATTTGCCAGAATGTGTTAATTATAGCTCAAATAAACCAGATTGACAAGTAGTCGGCTTTCTGTAATTGTGATTAAGGAACATTAAAAACCCAAGGAAAAAAATATGCACGGCGAACTTTCTACTAATGCGCGCTGTTTTGTTGATAGACAGTTCAAGTATATGACTCACCACTATGAGCGTCCGACCGTTGTGATGGTTAAGAGCAAGGGGTCCAGTCTATATGACTTTAGTGGAAATTGCTACATAGACATGATGGCGGGTTATGGTGCGGCCTCTTTTGGTCACTGCAACGTCAATTTGGTTAGCGCCGCCACTTTCCAATTGTTAGAAATGGGTCTTGTGTCTAATGTAGTCTGCAATCCTGTTACGGCTAATTTTTGCGAAACTCTGGCAAATTTTACCAAAATTCCTGATGCTATGGTTCTGCTTATGAACGGCGGAGCCGAAGCGGTCGAGAAAGCAATAAAAATTGCCCGAAGGTGGGGTTACGAGCAGAAGGGTGTTCCGAAAGATGAAGCGGAAATCATAGTGACAAACTCCAATTTTCATGGACGCACCATGGGGGTTCTAAGCGCTTCGGCAGTACCACAATACAAGTCAGGTTTTGGTCCCATGTTGTCGGGATTTAGACATGTTGAATTTGGAAGTGTTGAGAGTTTCTTGTCTCAGGTTAATGAAAACACAGTCGCTTACTTAGCTGAACCGATTCAGGGGGAAGGTGGTTTTATTTTTCCACCGGAAGGCTATTGGCAAAAAATCAGAGAAATTTGTGATCAAAAAAATATTCTTTTGGTTTTTGACGAGATTCCCACGGCTTTCGGCAGAACAGGAAAAGACTTTCCACATGAACATTATGGGATTATGCCCGATGTGCTTATTCTTGGCAAAGCTATCGGTGGCGGAATTTACCCTTTTTCTGCGGTGGTTGGTCCGGAAAAGATAATGTCTGTTTTGAGACCTCATGATGACGGCAGTACTTTTGGCGGTAATCCGATTGCCTGCGCCATAGGTCTTGAAGTTATAAAAATTCTCCAAAAGGAAAACCTTACAGCAAGGTCAAGAAAACTTGGCGAACTTTTCTTAAGGCTGTTAAAACTCATCCGAAGTCCTTTTGTCAAAGATGTCAGAGGCTTGGGTTTGTTCATAGGCTTGGAACTTGACCCTAAGTGGGTTAAAGCTGAAGATTTTTGTTTAAAACTTTTGAGCAATGGTGTCTTTACGACATCAGCCAGAAACAATGTTGTAAGGTTTACACCCCCACTCGTGATACTCGAACCTGAAATATACAATACTTTTTTGGCTATAACCAAGACTTTACAATTTTATCATTCCGTTTATGGTTATTAGTTTTGCAGCTTGAAATAGCTGCCTTTTTATTATAAGGTTTGAACGTGAAAAAATCCGAACTTTTCTTCAACACCCTGTTTTTACCTGTTGATTTTATTATGATTGTAACTGCCGGTTTGGCTACTTACCTTTTGCGTACTGAAATATTTTCTTCTTTCAGGCCGGTATTGTTTGAATTTAATTTACCGATTGAAAAATATTTTCTTCTGGTTTTTTTTGTTGCTGTTCTGTTTGTTGGCATCTTTGCTATTTCCGGATTGTATAAACTTAGAACTACTACCGGCAGAATTGAGGAGTTTTTCAGGGTGGCGATTGCTTCTTCGGCCGGAGTGATGGTTTTGATTGTTTATATTTTTTTAAGACAGGAGCTTTTTAACTCCAGATTTTTGGTTTTGGGAGGCTGGGTTTTGGCCATTCTTTTTGTTTCATTTGGAAGGTTTTTGGTCCACTTTTTTCAAAAAAAACTGGTTACTACTCGTGACTTTGGGGTTCACAGAGTTTTGGTAATTGGAGATGATAATGTTTCAAACAAACTTGCCCAAGAAATATCCCAGAATTTAATTATTGGCTACCGCATAGTCAAACACTTGGAGAATCCGGAAATATCGGAAGTAAAATCAGCAGTTGGCAATCCGGGCATTGATGAGGTTATTCTGGCTAATCCCAATTATCCGGCGGAAAAAGTTTTGGAGATAATAGATTTCTGCAATGAAAATCACCTGACATTTAAGTTTGTGCCGAATATTTATCAAACACTGACCGCTAATTTTTCGATTGATGTTTTGGCTGGAGTGCCGATGATAGAACTGCGTCGGACCAATCTTGACGGTTGGGGCAGAGTAATAAAAAGAACCGTTGATTTGGCGGGCGGTCTGACTGCTATTATAATTTTTTCGCCACTCTTGTTTATTATTGCTTTCGCTGTTAAATGGGAAACTGAAGGACCTGTTTTTGTAAAGTTATGCCGAGTGAGCCAAGGCAGGGAGTTCGGCTTGTTAAAGTTTCGTTCTATGATAAAGAATGCTGAAGAATTAAAGCCATTTCTTGTTGAGTTAAATGAGAGAAAAGATGGACCTCTTTTTAAAATAAAAAATGACCCGCGTGTTACAAAAGTGGGGAAGTTTATTCGCCGTTATCGTCTAGATGAGTTGCCCCAGTTTTTCAACATTATCAAAGGGGATATAAGTTTGGTCGGTCCCCGTCCTCACCAGCCGGATGAAGTTTCAAGATATCAGAAACATCACAAGAAAGTTTTGTCCATTAAAGCCGGGGCAACAGGCCTAGCACAAGTTTCCGGTAGTTCCGATTTGCCGTTTGAAGAAGAGGTGGCGTTGGATTCTTTTTATATTGAAAACTGGTCTTTCTCTCAAGATTTGAAAATCATTTTAAAAACGGTTGCCAAAATGTTTTTTGACCGTTCCGCGGTCTAACCAATATGAGGGTTGCTCTAGTTCACGATTATCTCAATCAGTACGGAGGAGGAGAAAGAGTCCTTGGGTTTTTATGCGAGATGTTTCCGCAGGCTCATATTTTTACCCTAATTTATGATGAGCGACTGACCGGTGGTGCTTTTCGGGGGCGGCAGATTCATACTTCTTTTCTTCAAAAAATTCCTTGGGCTAAAAAAAACCATAGATTTTTGCCCATGTTCATGCCTTTGGCAGTGGAACAGTTTGATTTATCAAATTTTGATTTGGTTATTTCCAATTCAGCTTCTTTTGCCAAGGGTGTAATAACCAAGCCTTACACAAAGCACATTTCTTATTGCATGACCCCGACCAGATATCTTTGGGACGATAGTCAACGTTATTTACATGATTTTCGTGGTGCTAAAGTTTTACGTCAAAGCAAGTGGCCGAGTGCTGATATTGTCTCTTGGTTGGCTCCATTTTTTTTGAATTACTTAAGAATCTGGGATCAGCAGGCGAGTAAAAGACCTGACGATTTTATTGCAATATCCGAATTTGTAAAGCAAAGAATAAAAAAATACTATGGCCGTATTTCATCAGTTGTTTATCCGCCGGTTGATACCGCAAGATTTAAGATTTCTAGTGAAATAGCCGACTATTTTCTTATGGTCGGCCGGCTGGTTCCTTACAAGAGGTTTGATTTGGCAATCAAAGTTTTTAATAACCTTGGCTGGCCTTTAAAAATTGTCGGTGACGGGCCAGAGAGAAGGCGTTTGCAAAAACTGGCCGATCCGAATGCCGATATTGAGTTTCTTGGATTAGTTTCGGACTATAAATTACCGTCCTACTATTCAGGGGCTAGAGCGTTAGTTTTTCCCCAGGAAGAAGATTTTGGCATAGTTGTTGTTGAGGCTATGGCTTCAGGCAGGCCGGTGGTGGCTTTTAGAGGCGGTGGCAGTTTAGAAACTATTAAAGAGGGGGAAGCCGGAGTTTTTTTTGATGAACAAACGGAGGAATCTTTGACAGCCGTGCTTAGGGAGTTTAATCCTTTTGATTTTGACCCGCAAAAAATAAAGGCCAGAGCGACCCTTTTTGATAAAGGAATTTTCAAAGAAAAATTTTGTTCAGTTTTAAAAATATGATTTTTTAAACGATGACAATAGGAATAGATATAAGAGTTTTGGCGGGGGATTTGCAAAACGGCATTGCCCAGTATCTTTTAAATATTCTGCCTAAACTAATCGGGCTGGACTCTCAAATTAAATTTAAACTTTTTTTCAGCTCTTTCAAAAGCAAGGAGCTGGACTATGATTGGCTTAAAGAAAAAAATGTTGAGCTTTACAGGTTTAAAATTCCCAACAACTTTCTTTTTGCTTCATCAAAGATTTTTAACCGTCCCTTCTTGGATGAAATGATTGGCGGGGTGGATATGTTTTTTAGTCCGCATTTTTTTCTGGCCCCCCTTTCTGGCAGGTGTAAGTCGTCGGTAGTTTTTCATGACCTTTCCTTTTTGCGTTATCCCGAATTTTTTTCTTGGAGAAAAAATATCTGGCATCGTTTTGAAATGAATCCCAAAAAGCAGGCCCTGGAAGCCGATAGGATTATTGCTGTTTCGTGTTCAACCCGTAACGACCTGATTTCTTTTTTCGGTATTAATTCAAACAAAATTAAGGTTGTCTACTCTGGTCTGTCTGAAAATTTTTTAGCAAAGCCAAGTCAGGACGAGGTAGAAAAAGTAAGGGACAAATATAAGCTTCCGGAAAACTTTTTCTTGTATCTGGGAAAG
>DATDTF010000035.1:0-3425 GCA_036517795.1 Minisyncoccota bacterium | reverse complement strand
TGGCTGTAAGATATGAAACTCTTTTGGCCATTTCAACAATGTCGCACTGACTATGTTTTGTGCGCAATTGTTTCAAAAGAAGCAATTGAGTGCTGGCTGGAGAGTCGTGTCCTAATCCACAATACAATATTTGTTCTGTTTCAGAAGATTTTTTTTGTTTAAACAACGCCATTAAAACAGACTCGTTTACTTCTGCAGATTCTTCTTTGCGAAATAAATCGCAAAGTTTTTTGCTGACATTCGGGATTGATATAGTGCCAATGCGATTAATGGCATCAATCCTTATGTCAACATTGTTGGTTTTGTTTGTTATGACACCAAACCAATAATCTATTACATTTGTCTGGTTTTTTGGCCAAGATGATTCTGTTTTATGCCAAAATAGTTTTTTATATTCCTGTGGATACGGATCATAGTTGCACCAACCGCCGGGGCAGAATTGCTTTTGACCGCGACCGCATGATGCCACCTTATATAAAGAACACCCGACGCCTTTTCCCTCACATTTAAACAAGTGTCCGAGAGATATAACAACTCTGTTTTGTTCAGGCAAGGAAGAAACTGTTTCAAGAATTTTATCCACAGATTCTCTTTCACTAAAAAGATCGTTTTTGCTAAGGTTTTCAATAATCTCGGTCCATTCTCCTCTTTCCATATCAATAGTAGTAAGTCCTATGGTTGCAACCTGGTTACAATTATCACAAATATAAATTCCCCTTGGAAAATCGAAACCTGTGCCAAAACCTGTTTTTATCATCTTCTTTTCTTCTGTACTTAATTCTCTTAAATCACCTTCGCAGACATTACATTTTCTTTGACTAGCACTCAGCTTTTTTCTGTTTTAAGCATCTTCCTCACCCCTTTCCGTTAAGGTTATAAACTTTCAAAAATAAATTTTTTAAGGTACAATGACAACAACCTAGCATTCTTATGTATACTTGTCAAGTAATCGTCATCTATCAAGACAACGACATTGTCGTCGTAAATAAGCCGGCAGGAATTTCCGTTCACAAAGGCGTGGCCGAAAAAGGGGAGACATTGGCCGATTGGTTAATTGAAAAATTTCCGGAGATGAAGAAAGTGGGGGATGAGCCGGAATTGCGGCCGGGCATTATTCATCGTTTGGACAAAGATACTTCCGGCGTTTTGGTGGCGGCCAGAAACCAAAAATCTTTTGAATTTTTGAAAAATCAATTTTCCGCCCATTCATTAAAATTATCAAAAGAAGGGCGAGACCTCGCCTATGGCGGGCAAAAAAGAGAAGTTGTTAAAAAATATTTGGCGTTAGTGGAAGGGGAATTAAAAAATAACAATGGGACGATAGATTTGCCTATAGGAAGAAGTCGGAGCGATTTCAGAAAAAAGCTAGCGTCAGACAGCGCGAAGGGAGAATTGCGGGAAGCGGTAACCGAATACAAAGTTTTGGAAAAGTTTCCAAACTATACTCTTGTTGAGGCTTATCCAAAAACGGGGCGAACGCATCAGATAAGAGTTCATTTCAAAGCCATCGGCCATCCGGTTGTCTGCGACCATCTTTATGGCGGGAAAAGAATGACTTGCCCATACGGGCTTGCGCGCCATTTTTTGCACGCCAATTTTTTGGAGTTCGTTTCTCCTTCCGGCGCGAGGCTGAAACTGGAAGCCGACTTGCCGGAAGATTTGGAAAAAGTATTGGCGGGATGCAAAAGATGAGATACATCGGTAATACACCTAAGGTAGACTTAAAGGGTGATTACCAGCTTTAATCTCATCAATATGGTGTATGAAAATTATCGGCGCGCTAAAAAAGCGTTAATCGCTCCCTTTGACAAACACGCCAACTGGCGCAAACAAGCGGAAAGGCTTAAACTCTCCCAAAACGCTTGTCGGCGTTTGGAATGGATAATTTACTACGAAACAAAGGGAGGAAAGAACGCTTCTTTAACTTGCCGCCATTTCGGTCTTGTTCCCAAGACTTTCTACAAATGGAAAAAAGTCTTTGACGGTAAAAACCTGAAACTGCTGGAAGACAAGAGCCGCGCGCCCAAACAAACAAGGCCAAAGGAAATCACCGCCCCGGAAGAAGAAAGAATCATCCAACTTCGAAAAGCTCACCTTCGGTGGGGAAAAATGAAAATAGCCAAGCTTTACTCCAACCTCCACGGAGAAAAGATTTCTTCTTGGAAGGTTCAATACACGATAATCAAACACAAGCTCTATTACCACCCCCTAAAGAACGCCCAAACTCAAAAGAAACGTTTAAACGGCCAAAAAAAGAAGAGGATCACCGAACTTAAGAAAAAACCGTTCTCCGGCTATCTGATAGCCCTAGACACTATTGTCCTTTATTGGAACGGAACAAAGCGCTACATCCTTACCGCCATAGACACCGTTTCCAAAATATCCTTCGCCAGAATGTATACGACCAAAAGCTCCGCCAACGCGGCCGACTTTCTCCGAAGGTTCTTCTATCTGCAAGACGGTTCGTTTCTTAACTCTTTAAACGACAACGGTTCCGAATTTCACAAGGAATTCATCAAGGCCTGCGTCGAACTCAACATCAATCAATACTGGTCCAGAAATCACACTCCGGAAGACAATCCCGTCTGCGAGAGATTCAATCAGACGTTGGAAAAAGAATTCCTTGATTTTGGCAATCTTTCCTCCGACCCAAACATTTTCAACCGCAAACTGACCGAATGGCTTATCGAATACAATTTCGTTCGGCCTCATCAGACCTTGCTCTACGACACTCCTTGGGAATTTTATGCTAAAATTAACAAAGTGTTACCGATGTGCTCGTCAAGGACAAGGGCTTGACTTTTAAGGTGTTTTTTGCTAAAACATAAATTAGAGCTGTTTAAAAATTAAATTCTTAATTTTTCTAAATTTTAAAAAAGGGGGTGGAAAATGTCTAATGAAGTTGATGTGCTTTTTGAAAAAATAAGGAAAATTCAAAAAGAATGCGGTCATAGATTTTTTTTGATGAATGCATACAAACCAAAAAAAACTCTTGAAAAAGGAACATTCCGCACGGAAAGAGGGGTGATGGCTTGTTGTCTTTACTGTAGCAAGGAAGTAGAGATTGATATGACCAAAATGTGCCCTTGTTGTTTTGGAGAAATGACAAGACTAAAAGAGAGTAAGGGCTCTATTGATCAATTATATAATTGCAAAAAATGCAACTATACCGTTCATCAACTCGGAGAAATTAAATAACCCAAACAATAACCAGAAAGTAATAGCCAGTGAGAACCACTGGCTATTTTATTTCTTGGATTATTATTTCCGTAAATGGCTGTCTGTGTCCCATTTTTCTGCGAGCTCTGGTTTTTCTTTTGTATCTTAAGACGGTCACCTTTTCGGCTCGGCCTTCTTTTTTCACTTCGGCTGACACTTTCGCTCCTTCCACATAAGGCTTGCCCAGTTTTATATCCTCCCCATCT
>DATDTF010000034.1:0-13242 GCA_036517795.1 Minisyncoccota bacterium | reverse complement strand
CAGCCATCCGGTTCTGCGCCGGTACAGCCCACAACGCCCGCCACAGATGTTATCTTGCCTCCTCCAATAAGCGAACCACCTTCATACTTATCAGATGAGCTCAAAACCAAAGTTCAAGATTTGGTTGACACCGCATTCACTAAAGGTTTAGCCGAAGCAGTAAAAGAAGTTTCTAAAATTAACAATCCGGCACTTTTAGATGCTTTTCATGATGTCTTGGTTGACCAGCTTTATGATGTCTTGGTTGAAAGAGGGAAGTTAGAGAAAGTTTGACGTCCCGATGCCGAAATTGAACCTGTCTTTGACATCCCGCGCCTTTGGCAAAGTCCCTTTTGACCAAAAAAATTAACCTAAGTATGACAGAAAAACTAACCACAAAATCAGAAACAAGACAAGTAGAAGAAGTTGAGGAAGAAATCAGTCCGGAAACAGAGCCGGAAATTGAAAATTTGGATTCCCACACTTTGGCTTTTATCAAAGGCGGGCATATTGATGTTCCGGATATGGCTGACTTTAGTCCCACCCAGTCCTTGGCAGAAATAAAAGAATTTACTAAACACCTCTCAAGAGAAAACTCTTCATCAGCAAGAGCTGCTCTAGTGAGAAACTTCCGGGAAAAACTTAGAACTTTCAGAGAAAATTTAGTGAAAGCGCAATTATCAATGGAGGGGTTATTGACGGAAGATCCGGACGAAAATCCTGAAAAGCTAAAGCAAGCAGTCGGGAACATCATTAAAAATTACAAGATGGACTCTCTGGCTGAAGAATTCTACTCCGCGCTGAAGAAATTTTTGAAAGTCCGTAAAATAATCAAAGATTTAACCTTAATATATACTGAAAAATTCGGGGAAAGAAAACAAGAAATGCTTTTTAAAAAACTTTTCGGTAAAGAGCCTCAAGGCAAAATTGAAACTTTTGCTATGCCCATTAACCTGCTTTTTAGAGTTTATGATCCCGAAGACTACCTTTCGGCTATTTTGGGCCGTGACAAAAATAGATTCAGCAAAGATGCTCAAGAAACTTTAAAAACTTCAGGCGGAATCTTGCTAAATAGAGATATGCCAATAAAAAGTCTGAAAGGCAAAATTATGGTTGAAAATGCGTCAGTGGAAAAAGATGAAGATTATTGGGAAATAAAAGCAATTCACGAAGAAGAACACTCTATTCACCACTTAATTTACCCGACACGGACTATGATTAGAAAAGAGAATGAATCAATAAAACTGCATTTAGCAAAAGAAACACAGACAATTAAATTTGAAAATTTTTTGAAATCAGTAGCCGAAACCTTTGTTATTAAATGGGAAGGTGGGGCCAAAAGTGAAATTCTTGCTTACTGGAAAGCGCAGGAACATTCTTCTGAAATGATTTCGCGTATTCTTTTAGATTCGGACATGTATAACTTTTTGAAAGAAGGCGACGAAGACTCTTTCGCAAACTTAATAGTCAAAATCATTCAAAGAACAGATACGGTGGTAAAAAATCCGGAAGGAAGAGCTTTAGATCTCGGTGAAATCAGGCTGGTTGCGCTGAAAGTCATAAACGAAAACTGGTCTTTGTACAGAAAAAGAGTCGCCAAAGCGTTAAATGAAGTTTACGAACTGGAGCAAAAATACGGCGATAGCGCTGAAGCCAGACTTAAAATTCTTGGTCTTTTGAGACAAGAGCCTTTGCATCGCTGGAATAGGTTAAGCAAATTAATGTCATGAACTTTATTTTTCTTATTTCCTCATTTATCGCACTAGGCATAGTTTTTGTTGCCGGTCTTGTTGTTTTGGGCAGTTTGAAGACCAAGGGCCGGATGCAAAGGGCTTTGAACATGACCCTCTTTTTGATCAGAGTGCCGAGAGAAACAGCCAATAAGGACGGCGGACAAAAACCGGAAAAAGAACTTATTTCAATCGCTGAACAAATGCTCTCCGGTTTTTCTAATATGCATTCCAAGGGCTGGAATAAGTTTTTGTATGGTGAACCTTATGTTTCTCTGGAGCTCGCCGTTCATCATGTCGGCGAGGAGACGCATTTTTATATAGCTGTTCCCAAAAATAACGAAGACTTGGTTGAAAAACAAATTTATGGCTTGTATCCGACAGCCGAAGTAACAAAAGCTCAAGATTACAATATTTTTAATCCGCAGGGTGCCAGTGTCGGCACTTACTTAAGCTACACTCAAGATGCGATATTGCCGTTCAAAACTTACCAGAAGCTGGAGTCGGATCCTATCGGCGGAATTTTAACGGCTATGTCCAGGCTTGAGGCCGAAGGCGAGGGTGCGTCCATGCAAATTTTATTAAGACCCAGTCACGATTCAAAACAAAAAACACTCGCTTCAAAAGTTGCCAGAGAAATGCAATCAGGCTATCAGTTCAAAGAAGCCTACCAGAGAGCAAAGTATCCACCCAAACCAAAAAAACCTGACCCCAACAAACCTCCCGAACCGGAGAAACCCAGAGTAATTACTCCGTCCGATGACGAAGTTATCAAAGCAATTACAGCAAAAAGCGGCAAACAAAGTTTTGATGTTAACTTAAGGCTTATCGCTTCGGCCCCTTCTCAAGCCAGAGCCGAACAGATATTGAACGACTTTCAGGGTTCTCTTGTTCAGCTTGCCTCACCCGACTTAAACAACTTGAAACCGATAAAGCTGGCCGGCAAATCTTTGCAGAAATTGATTTATAATTTTTCTTTTAGGCTCTTTGACGAAAGCCAGAAGATGACAATGTCAACGGAAGAAGTTATCAGCCTGTATCATTTTCCGATTCACAACACTTCCGCCCCGAAGGTTAAATTTTTGAAAGCCAAACCGGCGGAGCCTCCTTCCAATCTTCCGGAGCAGGGAATTGTTATCGGCACCAGCATTTTTAGGGGACAGGAAACACCTGTCAGAATGACAGATGAAGACAGGCGGAGGCATATGTATGTTATCGGACAGACCGGTACCGGAAAGACGACAATCATGAAAGCTATGGTCAGGCAGGATTTGGAAAATGGCAAGGGCGTCTGTGTTATTGACCCTCACGGTGATTTTGCTGAATTTACTCTTTCGGTTGTACCCAAGGAACGGGCTGAAGATGTAATCTACTTTGACCCGGCTGATTTACAGCGGCCTTTGGGTTTGAACATGCTGGAAATTGACCCCAGCCATCCGGAGCAAAAAACGATGGTGATTGACGAACTTTTCAGTATTTTTGACAAACTTTACGACTTAAAAACTACCGGCGGACCGATGTTTGAAAAGTATTTCAAGAATTCCGCACTTTTGCTTTTGGATGACTATGCAAATCAAATTCCTGTTTTGGCTGATATCACTCGTGTTTTAGTTGATGACGAGTTCCGGGCAGACAAATTAAGCCGAGAAACCAACCCGCTGGTTAAGGAGTTCTGGGAGAAAGAAGCCGAGAAAGCCGGCGGTGAATCATCTCTGGCCAATATGGCGCCTTATATATCTTCAAAAATAACTTCTTTTGTTTTCAACGAGTTCTTACGGCCAATCATCAATCAGCCCAAAAGCGCTTTCAATTTCCGTGAGCTGATGGATAAGCAGAAAATTTTAGTCATCAATCTTTCCAAAGGCAGAATCGGCGAGATAAACGCCAACCTGATTGGTATGATTATTGTCGGCAAACTGCTCATGGCGGCTTTGTCACGCGTTGATATTGACGAAAAAGAGCGTAACGACTTTTATCTCTACATTGATGAATTCCAAAATTTTACTACACCAAGTATCGCTACCATCCTGTCAGAAGCCCGCAAATATCGCTTAGATTTAATTCTGGCCCACCAGTTCATCAAACAACTCAAAGAGGAGATTCGTGATGCTGTTTTTGGCAATGTCGGCTCCATAGCCTCATTTCGTATTAGTCCGGATGATGCTGAATTTATGAAAAATAAATTTGAGCCGGTGTTTTCGCCGCAAGATTTAATGAACATAGACAACCTTCACGCATATGTTAATCTTTTGATTAACGGTCAAACCGCCAGACCATTCAATATCAAAGTTGAGACAGGAAAAGTTTTCGGTGCAGGCTCTCCGGAGACAACAAGAGCAATCAAGGAAATATCAAGATTAAAATACGGCCGGCCCAGAGAAGAGGTGGAAAAGGAAATAATGGGTAAGTATGATCAAAAAAGTTAAATAACTTAACCTTCAGATAAATATGAAATTTTCTAAAAAAGATTTTGGCTTCGCAATCATTACCGGCCTTATGACGGGTCTAATTGTTTGGCGGCTTATGGAGTTTTGGAACATTACAAGAATAGCCAACTTTGAGAACCCCTCATACTTTTGGCTAGTATTTTTTGTTCCCATTCTTTGGATTGCCGGCGTTTGGTTGGGTTATTTTTTAGGAAAATGGGTTTCCTTTTTCAATCAGTTTGGTAAATTTGTGGCTATTGGTTTTACCAATGCGGCCATTGATTTTGGAGTGTTAAACCTGTTGATTGCATATACCGGCCAAGCTCTTGGTTTAAGTTTTTCCATTTTTAAAGGCATATCGTTTGTGGTAGCGGTAACCAACAGCTTCTTCTGGAACAAATACTGGGCTTTTGAAGCTGGTTCAAGCCATGGCGGTAAAGCGGAAGCGATTAAATTTTTTGCCGTTAATTTTGTGGCGTTGGCTGTAAATGTCAGCATAGCATCTTTTGTTGCCAATGGCATTGACCCTTTTTTAGGCTTTTCTGACAAAGCTTGGGCAAATATAAGTGCGGTTTCTGCGGCCGCTATCTCTCTGATGTTTACTTTTGTCGGCTTCAGACTGATAGTTTTTAAAAAAAATGAACCTGTTGAATAAATTGTTTAGTGTAAAAACTCGGCAAAAAAAAATATCGGCAGATTAACTGACTTTCTTAAGAGTTTATTCGACTTTCAAATTTTAAACAACCTCGGTTTGCAATATCAGAAGTTAGGAGATTTACTCATTTAATGGCTTACTTCTATGGTGCTCTATCGTAAATATCGTCCCAAAACCTTTTCTCAAGTTGTCGGGCAGGAACACGTAACCCAAACCCTACAAGGCGCTCTTAAGACAAACAGCGTAGCCCACGCTTATCTTTTTACCGGTCCCAGAGGAACCGGTAAAACCACTATTGCCCGACTTCTGGCTAAAGCGGTCAACTGCGAAAAAAATATGTTGAGAAGCACAGGCGACGAAAGCGACGCCTGTGGCGTCTGTAGTTTTTGCAAAGAAATTGAAGAGGGGAAAGCTTTTGATTTGGTTGAAATAGATGCTGCTTCCAACAGAGGAATTGACGAAATTAGGGCTCTGCGCGAAGGGGCCAGGTTCGCTTCAGCCAGAGGCAAACACAAAATCTATATCATTGACGAGTGTCATCAGCTGACCAAGGAGGCCTCAAACGCTTTGCTCAAAACTCTTGAAGAACCGCCTGCCAAAACCATATTCATTTTAGCCACAACCGAAGCTTCCAAAGTTCTGCCAACCATCGCTTCCAGAACCCAAAGATTTGATTTTAAAAAACTAAGCACAGAACAAGTTGTTGTAAAATTGCAGAGTATCAGCCTTATTGAAAAAATAAAAATTGATGAGAGTCTTTTACAGCTTATCGCCCTCCAGTCAGAAGGCTCTATGCGCGATGCTGAAAGCAATCTCTCAAAACTGGTCGCCTTTAAAGGCAAAGAAATTGACGAGGAGGCGATCAAAGAAGTTTTGGGTTTTATCCCCATGAAAATTTTCCACGATTTTCTCGGCCTGATTCAAACAAAAAAAACAGGCGAAGCGGTCAGTTTGGTTAATTATCTTTATGAATCAGGTTTGGATTTAGATAATTTTGTTAAGGGTCTCCTTGGCTATACTCGCAGGATTTTAGTAGCCAGAGCAAATCGAACACCAACGGTTGATCCCAAAATAAATACCTTGGCGGCAAGTCTTGAAGGAAAAGATATTTTGAAGTTGCTCAATACCCTGATGCGAGTCCAGCAGGAAATGAAGATATCTCCCATCCCGCAACTGCCTTTGGAAATCGCCATTACCGAACTCACCCAACAATAAATACAAAATATAATTTTATTGGGTGTTGTTTCTCTTTTTGCTAATTTCTGGTCCTAGTCATTAGTTCTTTTGAAATTCTCTAAAAACAAGCATTTTGTATGCTTTGCATAGATTTGTAAAAGCCTTGCATAGATTTATTTAATCTGCTATACTACTTTTGTATGATAAAAGATGATTTAATTTCAATTGGTGAGGCTGCCAGTATTTTGGGAGTTTCTATAGATACCCTACGCCGCTGGGACCAAAAACAAAAGTTAACTTCTGTTAAATCCCCGGGCGGGCACAGAAACTATTATAGGTCTCAAATAGAACTTTTCTTGAATGATCTTTTTGGTTTAGCCAAAGAATGGGTTTTAAAACAGACAGACTTGTCTCCGAAATTTTATTGTCCTAACAGTGCGGCGTTTCAGACAAGATTAACCGAAATGCAAGATGTACTTAGTCAAACACAGGAGTCGTCAGCGATATTTCCCCTAGTTGTGGCTGTGGCGGGAGAGATTGGCAACAATTCCTTTGACCACAACCTTGGCAATTGGCCTGATGTTCCGGGGATTTTTTTTGCCTATGACACACACAAAAAAGTGGTAATGTTAGCAGATAGGGGACTTGGTATTTTAGCCACTCTGAAAAGAGTAAAACCCGAATTAAACAATGACAAAAAAGCCTTAGAAGTGGCTTTTACCGAAATTTTGTCAGGCCGTGCACCGGAAAGTAGAGGTAATGGACTTAAATTTGTCAGAAAAGTTGTTTCTGAAAACCCAATTGGCCTTTTATTTCAAACGGGAGATGCTGAATTAATTCTGGCTAAGGATAGTGCCGACTTAAACATCGGATCAATTACCAGTCCGTTTAGGGGATGTTTAGCATTAATAACATTTTAATATGAAAGTGTTTTTGAATAAATTCGGGAATCTGTTGGTATCTCGGCAATCTGGGCGGGAGGCTTTGGCTGCTTTTCAATCTCAACTGACCAGCTTGAACGAACAAGAAAATCTTGAGTTGGATTTTGAAGGAGTGGTTACCTTTTCTCCTTCTTGGGGAGATGAGTTTTTGACACCGTTGGTTAAACAATATGGTTCCAGACTAAGTCTCACAAACACAGACAATTCTTCGGTGAAAGCTACTATTGAGTTGTTAGAAAAAATAAACAATATTTTGTTCAGGAGGATTTAAATTGCCGGGCTTTTGATGCTCTAGAGTGTGCAAACTCGGCAACGCAATTTCGAAAGATGATTAGTTGATTTTGCCGACAGTTGATTTTGCCGGGTCGTCTAATGGTAGGACAGCGGCCTTTGAAGCCGTTTATCTTGGTCCGAATCCAAGCCCGGCAGCAGAGAAGAATGGAGCTCAAGGAGCGTAAATAATCTAACATGCCTAAAAAGTTAATCCTATTTGATTTTGATGGGGTCATAATAGACTCTTTTAAGCCTGCGTTCGACACACACAAAATTATCTGCCCCCATTCAAATGAAGAGGATTATCGAAAAGCATTTGAAGGTAACATAAATGACTGGGAAGTGCCAGCCGAAGTCCATACAAAGGATTGCCGTCTAGATATCGATTTTTTCGCGGAATATATTACGCGAATGAAAAAGGAGACTAAAATTTTTCCAGGCATGAAGGAGGTAATCAACGAACTTGAAAAAAAATATATTCTTGTGGTCGTCTCTTCTACTATTACAAGCCCCATCCAGGAATTTTTAACAGCTCACGACCTGATAAATCATTTTGATTGGGTAATGGGCAATGATGTACATCAAAGCAAGGTAGAGAAAATGAAAATGGTATTTGCGAAATACGACATAAATTCAAATGATTGCGTATTTATTACTGACACCCTTGGTGATATGCGTGAGGCAGAAAAGATGAGTATAGGCACAATAGGAATAACGTGGGGATTTCATACGCTCGAAACTCTTCAAAAAGGCAATCCATTTTGTTTGGTTGATAATCCTATTGCCTTGCCAAGGGCTATTTCTGATTTTTTTGAAAAGCACTGAAAATAACACCGCTCAAAGAGCGTCGTTGTGGTAGAATGTCATTAGTCTAAATAACCCTTACTGGGCTTGACCACTCAAGAGCTCTAGCCCGAGGTGACCAGCCACGGATTTTATGAAATTTATACCAATTTTAGCCACAATATTATTGGCAGCTTGGGGGACTCTTGGCGATTCATTTTTAAAGGTATCCGCTGGGTCATCTAAACCTAGTCAGATTAAGTTTCTCTTGTTGGGACTCAGCATATATGCAGTCAGTGCGTTTGGTTGGTTTTATGTATTAAAATATATTAAGCTTTCTTCCATAGGATTTATTTACTCCGTATCTACCTCTTTGTTGTTGGTAGTTATAGGAGGTTTATACTTTAAAGAAACATTAGGATTTAGAGAGATAGTAGGAATTGCCACTTCGATAGTTTCTATAGCATTATTGGCGAGATTTAATTAAATAGTTTCTAAACCCGCAGCAAAAAATGAAGACATTCCAAACAAAAACTATTGAAGATATTCCGGTCGCTTATGTTGCTAAAAACGGACAACCTGCTTCTGTGGCAGGAAAAGCTTTTTGGGAATTAGAGCAAAAAGTGCCATTGAAAGGTAACAGATTTTATGGAGTTTACGATGAGAATGTAAACGAATATAAAGCCTGTGTGGCAATAAGTGATACAAATCGTGAGGCAGTTCAGGATTTGAGTCATGGTATTATCCAAGGAGGCTTATATGCACATACCACGCTAATGGGAAGTTATAGTAACATAGTTCGGCAGATCCCGTCTACTTTTAAATCTTTAGTATCAGAATATACTAGAGACAAAACCCGACCCTGTGTAGAATTCTATAAGCGTCATACAGAGGTGATATTAATGTTTCCAATAACTCACGATAAAAGGTCTATTTTAGAATGAGCAAATATGTATTTCATTTATTTGATAGAATGTGGTGACAAAAGTATTTATACTGGTATAACTACTGATGTTAAGCGACGATTTGATGAGCATAAGAATGGTAAGGGTGGACACTATACAAAATCAAAGCGAGTTATCAGGGTTTTACATACTGAACAACTTAAAACCAGAAGCGAAGCATTAAAACGTGAAGCCGAGATAAAAAGCTGGAATCGAAACAAAAAACTTGTTCTTATAAAATTAAAATAAAAAAACGGGCAAAGTCCGAAATGGACTGCCCGAATGATTTGACCAGTTACGCCTGTGTAGGATTTTTTAAAAAATTACGTATTTTTTCTGCCTCTACTTCAGAGATTAGGCCTCCCTCAAGGTTTGCCGTTATTACTTTCTCGTGCAATTCCGGAGGGTATTCTTTTGTTAGTTTGACCGTCATCTCTTTTAAAGTCGGATCGGAACGGTTTTCATCCAAGCCACAAGCAAGCAGTTCCTTTTGTACAGACTGGGCTTCTTTCAAAGTAACGATTCTTAACTTTTCCAATGCCTCCAGCACAAGCCTTCCTTCGCCTATTGAGAAAAAACCTTCCGACTCACCAGAGCCATCTATGGCCTGAAACTTTCTGTGAGGATTCTTGTTGTCACAAGGACATTCAACAATTTTCAATTTCATACTTTCACCTCCAGATACAAAATAGCATAAATCCTTATTTTGTCAAACACTTTATCCTTGTCCGTATTTTTGATAAGATTTGATTTGGAATAGTGAAAGCTTGCAAAAAAGAGATTTTCTGGTATAATTAAAAGAGCTTATTTGAATGCGATAGTCACTAAAGCTCGGCAGTGCAATATCGGCAAACAAGAGTTTTTCTTGGCTAACGCCTTACTTTACATGTCAGAACAAAACCTTACTAAAAAAGAACAATACGACCTCAACAAAAGCAAGGAAAATCAAAAGCGGGAGAGTGTTGGAAAAGCCCGCAAAACAAAAAGCTCTTTAATGTGGAGCGTAATTTTTATTTTACTTATTGGAGCGGTATGGGGAATGGTGAAACTTTCAGACAAGCCTTCTGATACCGGCCAGGCAATGATTCTTGGCTCTGTTTTGCCAGATGATTGGATAAAAGGGGACAAGGAGGCAAAAGTTGTTCTTGTTGAATATGGAGATTTTCAATGTCCTGCTTGCGCCGCTTATCATCCTTTAGTGGAGAAACTTGTTGCTGAATATGGTAAGGATTTTCAGTTTGTGTACAGACACTTCCCCTTACAGCAACACGCAAACGCTAAACCAGCCGCTTATGCGTCTGAAGCCGCCGGCAAACAAGGAAAATTCTGGGAAATGTACAATTTGATTTATTCCCGCCAGAAAGACTGGTCTGAAAAGAAAAACGCTGACGACATATTTTTGGAATACGCCGGTTCTCTGGGCCTAAATCTTGACCAGTTTAAAAAAGACAGAGACTCCCAAGAAGCAAAAGACAAAGTTAAAAAAGACTACGATTCCGGCATCGCCAACAAAATAAACGCAACCCCGACATTCTTTTTGAATGGCAAAAAAATACAACCTCAAAGCTACGAAGAATTCGCGGAACTCATCAAACAAGCGCAGCCAACTGAAAATACAACCACCACTCAATGAGCAGAACATCCAAGTGGCTTCTAGCCGGTTTTGCTGTTTTCAGCTTAATCGGTTTCCTTGATGCTACTTATTTAACTATTCAGCACTATAATAACGGCATTTTACCATGCCTTATTTTTTCAGGCTGTGACAAAGTAACTTCCAGCAGTTATGCCAAAATTGCCGGTATTCCGGTTTCTCTTTTGGGAGCAGGATATTATTTTATAGTTTTCGTTCTCTCAATTTCATATTTTGATACGAGCAACAAAAAAGTTTTGAGCATGCTAAAAACGCTGCCAACCGCCGGTTTTGTAGCCACTCTTTGGTTTTTGTTTCTTCAACTTTTTATCATCAAAGCTATCTGTTTTTACTGCATTATTTCGGCAATTACCTCAACGCTGCTTTTTGTCCTGGCTATATTTATAAGAAAAACGGATCAGATTGTTTCCAATGGTTAAGAAAATATTGTTAATTTTTGTCAGCGCATTCTTGTCTAATTTGGTCTGGGAAAATCTGCATTCTTCGCTTTACCTCCATTACAAAAATGAGGCAATCAGCGAGTTAATTTTATTAAGAGCCGCTTTTTTTGATGCTGTTTTTGTCTCTGTTCTTGGGGTTTTATTTTTAAAATTTTTATATCTCCGGAATAGGCTTTGGTTTTCTTTGCTATTTGGTTTTGCTGCAGCGATAATTATTGAATTGTATGCCTTAAAAACCGGTCGCTGGGCTTATGGCGAAGTCATGCCGATTGTCCCTTTTATAAATACGGGGGTTACGCCAACGATACAACTCGGGCTTCTTTCCTATTTAATTTTTAAGTACTTCGTGCCAAAAAATGAAGATATCAGTTAAGGTAAAAACGGGTTCTAAAAAAGAAGAAGTCAATAAAATTGACGACCGTAATTTTGAAATCAGAACCAAATCCTTGCCAATAGAGGGTAAGGCCAACTCGGCGGTTATTAAAATCTTGGCTGATTATCTTGACATTCCCAGGTCAAGAATTAAAATTTTAAGAGGACAAAAATCAAAATCCAAAATATTGGAAATTTTATAACCATGCTTAGTCCTTTCATAAATTTGAGTTCAAAAGAGCTTTCTATACTCCGCAAACTTTCAACTCCAAGAAAAATCCAGGATTTTTTGGAAAAGTTACATATAAATTTTGAAGAAAAAGGGGACACCTGCATGTCGCCAAGAAGAATGCTTAGAGAAAAAAAGGCTCATTGTATGGAAGGAGCGCTGTTTGCGGCGACAGCGCTGTGGTTTCACGGACAAAAACCGATTCTTTTGGACATAAAGTCGGTAGATCATGACCTTGATCATGTTGTGGCTTTGTTTCAAAATCCGCCAACCAGTGGAGGAAAATGGGGGGCAATCAGCAAGACAAATCACGCGGTGCTACGCTATAGAGAGCCGATTTATCGTGATATCAGAGAACTGGCCATGTCTTTTTTTCATGAGTACTTCACCGATGACGGCAAAAAAACTATGAGAAGTTTTTCCCAGCCTTTTAATCTGGCACGTTTTGGCTATAATTGGATTACTTCAGAAAAAGACCTGTGGGATATAGCCGATGCTCTTGATGCATCCAAACATTATTCAATTCTTACAAAAAAAACATTGGCCGGATTGCGTCCAGCCGATTCTGTTGAAATTAAAGCCGGAAAAATAACACAATGGAAAAGAACATAGTGGAAATACCTAAAAATTATTATACAAATCGTCTTGAAAAGATAAGGTCTATTTTGGACAAACAGGGGGTTGATTGTCTTTTGATTTATAATGCCGAAAAAGAAGATCCGGCTTTTCTGCCTTGGATTCTTGGCGAAAATGTTTTTGATTCCACCTATCTTTTGGTCACCAAAAAAGATGCTTTTATTTTTATTCCACAGTGGTTCACAGAAGAAGCAAAAAATTTATTTAAAAATATACCAGCCGAGATCATTGGTACTCCGGAAAAAGCAGTCATGATGCCGAGCATTAAAACCTTTGTTAAAGATTTTGAAACTATTGGTTATGGAGGCAACGCACCCTATAAAGAACTGGTTTTATTGGCTGAAAAAAAGTTGGTAAATATGGAAGAAGACATTAGAAAGATATACGAGACAAAAGACGAAATTGAAATAGAAATTTTAAGAGAGGTCTGTGGTTATACACGCAAATATTTGGAAAGCTTGGGATTAAAACAATTTATCGGTAAAACTGAACAGGAGATCGCAGAACAGATAAAACAGGAAATTGAAAAAAGTGGCTACAACCTTGGGCATCTAAGCATTGTTTCCGGCCAGCGCCTCCAAAAAACAACAGCCGGTTTTCCTACTGATTATAAAATACAAAAAGATGACGTTGTCTGTATTGATCTCGGCCTAGAGAAGCAGACCTACTTTTCAGACATTACAAGATGCTATTTTCTTGGAGACGCTGAAAAAAAGTACAGGTCAAACTATAACTTATTAAAGAATGTTGTCTCAAACACTTCTCAAATAATTACTCACGGCATCAAGTCAAAAGACATTTTAAATATAATCAAAAATGAATTTGTCAGAGTTGGACTGTCGGAAAGTTCTTTTGTGCCGTCAGACTTGGGTCATGGTATAGGTACCGGCAGACATGAGTATCCTGAAGTTGGGTTTGATGAAAGTGTCTTAGAAAAAGGCATGGTTTTTACACTGGAACCCGAAGCTAAGCTGCCAGACGGCATACTTGTAAGGCATGAGGATGTT
>DATDTF010000033.1:0-17571 GCA_036517795.1 Minisyncoccota bacterium | reverse complement strand
CTTATCCCGTTTCGGTTCCGTTTGAGTGGTACTCCGGTGCGCAGGTTGTCTCGCAAGTGTAAGTTTCTTGGTTTTTTGGACTTTTGGTCCTTGGCCCCGATGAAAAATCGGGGCCATTTTCTTTTTAAATAAATTTAACTTATAATAGCTTCTAGATATTAGGCGAATCTGCCGACGGTTACGGCTTTCGGCGGCCGAATTCTGGAGCGATAAATAATGGTTGTTCTATGAGCTTCTAAAAACCAAGATACTTGGTATAAAGTGTTGGGGCATATCAAGATGCCGAATTAGATACAGTCCCGAGAGTATTCGAGGGGCAGTGTTAAGGGAGGCACTTTATACGATAATCTGGGCGGTGAATGCTAACTGGAACTCGAACTATCGCGAGTGGTATGTCAACGCTAATCCCGTTTCGAATCCGAATGAGTGGAACTCCGGTAATCAGGTTGTCTCGAAACTCTCTTCGTTCAAAAACTCCTTTGTGGAGTTTTTGTTTGTTTCAGCCAGCCACCGAGCATTTTGCCGATTTCTTCCAAATGGCAGGACAGGGTTATGTATTTTTTATTGTCTAATATCTCCATTTCCCACATAATTTGAAGTAAGAATTTCAGGAGATCAAAAGCATCAGATGCCTTGTTCAAGTATCCAGACTTAACGTCTTTATTTTTGTAGCTAGCAGAAAAAATATTCTGAATTGTTTCAATAAACAAAGACTCTATTTTTGAACCAAGGCCGAATTTTGTTAACTTATCAAAATGAATCCAACAACTATGCCAAATCTTGTAAACCAAAATCAACTTTTGCAAAATCGGCAAAGTAACGCTGGGGGGGGGGGCATAGAAGGGTTGTTTTTAGTCATAGTTTTGAAGAAGTAATCGGACTTGATAATTTGCTTAGTGCTTGGAAAGAATTTATCAAAGGCAAGAGAAAAAGAAAAGATGTTCAGGAATTTCAATTAAATTTGATGGACAATATTTTATCTCTCCATTACGATTTGGTTAATAATATATACAAGCATGGAGAATATCAAGCTTTTAATATAAATGATCCTAAGCCTAGAAATATTCACAAAGCAATGGTTCGTGACCGTCTTTTACATCATGCGGTTTATAGAATTTTATACCCATTCTTTAATCGGACTTTTATCAGCGATTCTTTTTCTTGTAGAAATAATAAGGGTACACACAAAGCCATTAATCGTTTTAGAGAGTTTGGCTATAAAGTAAGCAAAAACAATACTACCACATGCTGGATTCTAAAATGCGACATCAAAAAGTTTTTTGCCAATATAGACCAACCAGTTCTTTTAGATATTTTGAAACGCTATATTCCTGACCCAAGAATTATTTGGCTGCTCAAAGAAGTAATTGTCAGTTTTTTCTCTAGCGGTTTGGGGAAAGGTTTGCCTTTGGGCAATCTCACATCTCAGCTTTTTGTAAATATTTACATGAACGAGTTTGATCAATTTACTAAGCATAAACTGAAAGCGAAATATTACTTGAGATACGCGGATGACTTTGTGGTCTTATCAAGAAGTAAACAAAAGCTAGAAGAAACAATTGAACCAATCAAAGAGTTCTTAAAAAATAACCTCAACCTTGAATTGCATCCAAACAAGATATTCATTAAAACCTTAAACTCTGGTATTGATTTTCTTGGTTGGACAAATTTCTTTGGCTATAGAGTCCTAAGAACTTCAACAAAGAGAAGAATGTTTAGATTATTAGAAACCAAGCACAATCTAGAAACGCTTAACTCATATTTAGGACTATTACGGCACGGAAATACAAAAAAGATTCAGAGTAGAATATTCAAAAAACTTTTATTTAATAAAAAGACTTGCTAACCTTTCAGCTTCTCTCTGATTTTTTACCCACTTAATTCTTTTGTCTTTCTTAAACCAAGCCATTTGGCGGCGGACAAGTTGTTCGTCGTTTTTGTTTATCAAAGTAACTGTTTCTGACAAGGAAGTTTTTTTGTTTAGGTAATCAATAATTTCTTTGTAATGGATACCCGAGAGGGCGGGCGATTTAGGTGAGTAGCCTTTTTTTAATAAGTTTTTAACTTCAGCAATTAATCCGGCTTTTAACATTTGTTTTGTTCGTTTGGCTATGGCTTTTTTGGTTTCTTCGGGCGATTTTTTAATCCCTAAAATTAAAGTATCAAAAAGAGGCTCTCCTTTTGTTCTTTGTTGTGAAAAGGGCTTGCCTGTAGCGGCGATAACTTCTAGAGCGCGGATAATGCGGCGTTTGTTTTTGGAGTCAACAAGTTCTTTGGCTTGGGGGTCTTTTTTGATGAGCATCTTAAATAGTTTTTCGGACGGCTGTTTTTCCAGTTTTGCTCTTAACTTTTTGTCCGGCGGCACTTCCGGAATTAGCCAGTTGTCTATAATAGAATAAATATATAAAGCCGTCCCGCCAACCAAAAACGGCACCTTATCACGTCTTGCGATGACGTGAATTTGGGCGAGGGCGAGTTTTTTGTATTGGGCAAGAGTTAGGGTTTTATTTGGCGGGACAACGTCAATCAGATGGTGGGGGATACCATTAACAAAATAATCTTTTCTTTTTTTGCTTGTAACTTGTAACTTATAACTTGTAACATCTTTGGTTGGTTTTGCTGAACCGATATCTAATTCTTTGTATATCGCCCTTGAGTCAGCGGAAATGATTTCTGCGGAAAATTTTTTAGCCAATTTTAAAGAGAGGGCAGTTTTGCCCGAAGCGGTTGGGCCAAGGATGGTGATTAGTTTTGTTGTCTTGCTTTTGGGCATGGATTGTACGATTATGATTTTATAAACCGTTCTTTTAAAAGGATCGTTCTGTGTTTAAGTGGCACAAGGAATATTTGTTTTACCTTTTCTTGCTGATATTGAATGTTGACTTTGTGATTGTCCCTTTCCTTCAGCGCCATGGTTTTTCTGGGATAACCCTTTTTCTGATAACAGTATTTTTTTCCTTGGGAGAGCTTTGTGGCTGGTTCTGGTTCTGGAGCTGGTTCCGAAGAAAGGCTGTCCCTGAAATTATTGCTTATCAGATAGCCAGAGACCAAAGGATTCAGGAAGCTATCAAACTAGGGAAAGAAGTGAAAAAGGAGTTGGAAGAAAAAGGACTGTTAGAACGGATTTTGGAATATTTCTTTAGGACTTTCAACAAAGCAACTGACCAGAATAGTAAAACTTTTAAAAAAATAAAGGCCGGCGGCCACATAGCCATGTTTATCCTGGGTGCTGAACCTTGGCCGGGCGGCAGGACAATTGGTGTTATTTTTTGCGGTTCAACAGGTTGGCGCAGGGGGCTGTATACTCTGATGATTGGTAACATTTTTCATGTGGCCTATGTAATCGGGTTTTGGGGTTTGATTTTTTCTCTGTTTTAAAGAGCTCATATGAGCTCTTTATTTTTTCTCTGTTATTTCTTTTTTAATATTTTCCACAAACTTATCAAGCTTCATCGGCCCCAAGTCGCCTTTGCTTCTCTGACGGACTGCTACGGATCTGGATTTTTGTTCTTTTTCTCCGACAACCAGAATATAGGGAATTTTCTGGAGCTCTGCTTCTCTTATTTTTTTGCCGACAGATTCATTTTTTAAGTCTAACTCAAGTCTTATTCCTTCTTCTCTGATTTTCTCGGAAACTTTAATTGCATATGGTTCAAACTTTTCTGAAACAGGAATAACGACAGTTTGGACTGGGGATAGCCAGATCGGGAAAGCCCCGGCGAAGTGCTCAATCAAAACGGAGAGGTATCTTTCGATAGAGCCCATTATGGCGGCGTGTATCATAGCAATTCTTTCGCGTTCTCCCTTTTCGTTTATACAGGTTAAGTCAAAGCGTTCCGGCAGATTCATATCAAGCTGTATGGTCGCAACCTGCCACTCTCTGCCGATTGAGTCTTTTGCCATGAAATCTATTTTCGGCCCATAAAACGCAGCCTCGCCTTTGGCTTCTGTGGCTTTAGCTTTTTTTGTTTTGATTATTTCTCTAAGTTGGTTTTCAGCTTTTTGCCAAATCTCTTCACTTCCTAGGTATTTTTCCATGTGCTTTGGGTCGTGCAGGGAAAGCCTGATTTCTAACTTGAATCCGGCGGCTTTATAAAATTCTGCGACAATTTCCCAGATTTTAGTCATTTCCTCTTTGACTTGCGGGAAGCGGCAGAAGACATGGGCGTCGTCTTGAGTTATTGCCCGAACACGGGAAAGACCGGCAAGTTCTCCGGTTTGTTCGTCGCGATACACTTTGGTGGTTGAGGCGTATCTTTGGGGCAACTCCCTATAACTGAAATTTTTGCGCGCGTAAATTTGGGTATGGTACGGGCAGTTCATGGGTTTCATTGCAAAAAGATGTCCTTCTCTCGTATTTATTTTGAACAATTCGTCTTTGAACTTTTCCCAGTGGCCACTTTTTTCGAAAAGGTCTTTTTTGGTGATATGCGGTATGTCAACTTTCTCATATCCGTATTTTTTCCTTAATTCCCAAACAAAATTGTCCAAGAGGTCTCTCATTAAAGTTCCTTTTGGAGTCCAGAGCGGCAGGCCGGGACCGACCAGTTCTGAAAAAGTAAAAAGGTCAAGTTCGGCGCCAAGTTTCCTGTGGTCTCTCTTTTCCACTTCTTTCAAAAACTCCAAATGGGCGTCCAGCTCTTTTTTTGAACCAAAAGCAACGCCGTAAATTCTTTGCATCTGCGGTTTTGAAGAGTCTCCCTTCCAGTAAGCGCCGGCGATGCGAGTTAACTTGAAACCGTCAGCAGGAAGTTCTTTTGTGTTTTTTGCGTGAGGGCCTTTGCATAAATCTGCGAAGCCGCCAATTTTGTAAAAACTAACTTTTCCGTCTTTTGATTTTTCAGCATCGGATTCCGGGCCGGGGCGTTCGCCTTTTTTGATTTCTTCCAAGAGTTCCTTCTTGTAAACTTGTCCGGCGACTTTTGAGTCTTTCAGAGCTTTTTCAATGTCAAAAAATTCTTGCTCTATGGGCAGGCCTTTTTTTATTATTCCTTTCATCCTTTTTTCAATTTCAGGTAAAACTTCAGCCGTCAGCTGGGTTTTGTTACCTTCTTGAGTAGGAAAGTCAAAATCATAAAAAAAGCCGTTTTCAACTACGGGCCCGATGCCGAACTTAACGTCAGGATAAATTTCCTGCACAGCGGCGGCCATGACATGAGCAAGAGAATGACGAATTTTGCTTAATTTGTCTTCCATAACGATAGGAAGATGATATCAAAATTGAGTTTCGGTTACAAATGTGATAGTGAGTTAACCAGCCCTTATAAAAATCAAAAAAAGGATTAAAGAGATGAGAGAATTTTTATTGTATTGCGCCGGTCCGATTAGTGGTGTTTCCTATGGTGAAAGTACAGACTGGCGGGAGTATGTTGCCGGTAAATTGCCGGTACATATTAAAGCTGTTTCTCCGATGCGCGGTAAAAAATATCTTGCCGGAGAGAGTAAAGTGAAAGACTCCTACGAAGAACACCCCTTGAGTTGCCAAAAAGGAATTACTTGCCGTGACAGAATGGATACAATGCGTTGCGACATGGTATTGGTAAACTTTTTGGGAGCCAAAAGCGTATCTATTGGTTCAGTTATGGAAATTGCCTGGGCGGATGCTTATAGGAAGCCGATTGTTGTGGTTATGGAAAAAGATAACGTCCATTGGCATGCAATGGTTCGTGAAGTTTCCGGTTTTATAGTTTCTGATTTGGATGAGGCTATCAAAATTGTTAATGCTGTTCTTTCACCAACTCTTTAAGCAAAGTTTGTCAGTAATTTGACCTCGTCACACAAAATTTTGGGTGAGCCGTCGCGTTCGTTAAGTTTGCCTTTTACCACCAGCACTGAATTTTCCTGCCAAATGGCGGGATTTTTTTCTAATATGCCCGGAAAGACCACCACCTCTATCTTAGATGTCAGATCTTCCAGCCATGAAAAGAGCATGGGTTTGCCGGTTTTGGTTACGATTTTCTGAACTTTGGTTACAATACCGCCTATTTTTACAATGCTAGATTTTTGGGGGGAGATGTCTTTTATTGCCGTGAGTCCTTGTTCTAGACCTAGTTGTGTTTGATAGTTTCTCAATGGATGTCCTGAAACAAAAAGTCCAAGCAGTTCTTTTTCCCAAACTAATTTTTCAGCTGAAGAGGCCGGACTGGCGGGCGAGAGACGCAATGGAGGCAGGGGAACGTTGAGCTGGTCGCCAAAAAGACTGGTTTGTCCGCTGGCATGCTGTTTCTGACTGTCTCGGGCGTAAGTCAGAAGCTGGTCAACATTGTTTAAAAATAAATTTCTTTCACCTAAATTATCCAGCGCTCCGCATTTGATCAAGCTTTCCAGAGATTTTTTATTGAGATCCTTATTTTTTACTCTGCGCGTCAGTTGGTCAATGGTTTTGAACGGTCCGTCTGTTTTTCTTTCGGTAATAATAGCTTCCGCTATTCCTTCGCCGAGGTTTTTTATTGTCAGCAAGCCGAATCTTATTTTGTCGCCGTCGGTTTGTTTCAAAACCGTGAAATCTTTGAAAGATTCATTGATGTCCGGAGGCAGTACCGGAATGTTCATGCGTTGACACTCGTCAATGACTTCGGCTATTTTTTCAGTATCACCAGCTTCGGCTGTCAGAACGGCGCACATATATTCGGCTGGGAAGTTAGCTTTCATGTAAGCGGTTTGGTAGGCGACACGACCATAACAGGCGGCATGAGCTTTGTTGAAACCGTATCCTTGAAAAGGTTCAAATAAGTTCCATATTTGTTCGGCTTGGTCTTTGGTCATGTCGCTATGTTCCTGGCAGCCTTTTACAAAGATTTCATGCTGTTTGGCCATTTCGGCTGGAATCTTTTTTCCCACCGCTTTTCGGAATTTATCCACCGACTCCCAGTTGTAACCGGCCAGCTCTAGGGCGGTAAACAAAAGATCGTCCTGATAAACCAAGATGCCGTATGATTTGGCAAGGAATTTTTCTGCTTTTGGGTGAAAATATTTAATTTTACTGCGTCCTTGTTTACGGGCGATATATTCCGGAATGTTGTTTAAAGGTCCGGGACGATAAAGAGCTACCATGGCGTTGATGTCATGTATCGTCGTCGGCTTTAGGTCCATAAGGTGCTTGGTCATACCATCGCCGTTCAGTTGGAAGAGGCCTTCGGTCTCGCCTTTGGCGAGCATGATGAATGTTTTTTTGTCGTCAAGAGGGATTTTTTCAATATCAATAATAATATTGCGATGTTCTTCAACCAATCTGACAGCGTTTTCTAAAATAGCTAAGTTTCTTATGCCCAAAAAATCAAGCTTGGTCAGACCGACGCCGTCTTCACCGACAGTATACATGTCATACTGGGTGATAAGATTATCTTCACCCTTCGGGTCAAATTGAATGGGGACATAATCAGTAAGAGGTCTGGGGGCTATGACCACACCGGCGGCATGGACTGACACATGACGAACAGTGCCTTCTAGTTTTTTGGCTATGTCCAAAATCTCTCTGGCTTCGGTGTCTGTCTCATAAATCTTTCTAAGGTCCTGTTCTATTTCCATAGCGTGAACGATGGTCATTGGGAAGCCTTGGGAACCCATGGGGATAAGTTTGGCGATTCTATCGCCGACTTCATAGGGTTTGCCTAGGGCACGGGCGACATCGCGGACTGCTCCGCGCGCCAGCATGGTGCCGAATGTGCCAATTTGGGCAACTTTGTCGGCTCCATATTTTTTCTTGGCATATTCAATAACTTCTTGCCTCCGGTTGTCGGCAAAGTCCATGTCTATATCAGGCGCTGAAGGCCGGAACGGATTCAAAAATCTTTCGAAGGGCAGCTGAAAATCAATCGGGTTGACATTGGTGATGCCGGAAAGATAGGCAACCAGAGAACCGGCCACCGAACCGCGCACCGTGGTATAAATTTTAGATTCATGGGCGAAGCGGAGCAGGTCGGCAACTACAAGAAAATAGGGTGCATATTTTTTATTGTTGATAATTTCAAGTTCATAGCGTCTTCTTTCTTCAATTTCGGGTCTATTATTCAAGCCTTTTTCCAGCATTCCTTTAAGGGTTAATTCATCAAGCATCTGGTCGGCTGTTTTTCCCGGTTCAAGAGCAAAGTCGGGGAAAATAAATTTGCCCAGAGTCAGTTCAACGTTGCACTGGTCGGCGATTTTTTGTGTGTTTTCAATTGCTTCCGGCCACTCTTTAAATTTTTCGGCCATTTCTTCCGGACTGCACAGAGAAAAATCGTCATGCCGCATGGTCAGACGGTCCTGGTCGTCCAGTTTGTTGCCGGTTTGTACCGCCAGCAGAACGTCATGGGCATGGGCATCATCCTTGTTTAAGTAGTGGGAGTCTTGGGTGGCGACCAGAGGCAGGCCAAGTTCCTTGGCCAGTCTTACCAGTTCTGGGGTAGTTATTTTTATTTCGGGTGTATTTTCATGCTGTTGGATTTCAATATAATAATTTCCCGGTCCGAAAATTTCCGAATACTCCAAAGCTATTTTTTTTGCTTTGTCAGGGTTTTTGGCCATTATGGCGCGGGACAACTCACCTCCTAAGCAAGCCGAAAGCGCAATCAGGCCCTCGCTATGTTGGCGCAGTAGTTTTTTGTCTATCCGAGGCTTGTAATAGAAACCTTCAAGGTGAGAGGCGGTTACAAGCTTAATCAGATTTTGATAACCGAGGTTGTTTTTGGCCAGTAAAACGAGATGAAAATAATCTCTTCTGTCGCTTGATGGCTGACGGCTATTCATATCTTCGGTAACATACATCTCGCAGCCGATTATCGGCTTAATGCCGGCCTTCTTTGCTTTCTGGTAAAACTCAATTGCCCCATACATACTGCCGTGGTCGGTAATTGCCATGGAGTCCATTCCCGTTTCTTTGCCTTTTTTTACCAAGTCTCCAATTTTTGAGAGTCCATCTAAGAGAGAGTAGTGAGAGTGGGTGTGGAGATGGACGAATTTCATACTCTCATTTTAGCATTCACAGTTTTTCCAACAACAAGCCTTTTTTGTGGATAACCTCATTTTTTTGCAAAAATTTGGGAAAAGTGCTAATCTACTTTAAATATAAATAAAACAGGTATTGTCTTTATATTTTTGGGACCAAGTCACAAGAAGGGACCTGCTCAACATGTGGGATCTCAACAAAAGGCAATATCGGGATTGGGACGTGGGAGTACCTCGAGCGCATTCTACGCGTGGACAAAAAGGAAGAAGGAGAAGCCATTTGGCCCTAAAAAAATTAGGGCTTGTTGCCTGTAATCAATGCCGTAAGCTGAAACTGCCTCACGCAGTCTGTCCATCTTGCGGATTTTACAAAGGTGAAGAAAAGATAAATGTTTTGGCTAAAGAGCTGAAGAAGAAAGAGAAACATAAGAAGAAATAGGCCTATGGCATCAAGACATCTCTCAAGGAGTATCGCAATGCAGTCCCTATATGAATGGGATTTTCGTGGCAGGCATCAAGAAATGTTGTCGGAAATTATTGACCGAAATGTCAAAGAGTTTGGTCCCGGGATTGAAGACCCTACTTTTATTTCCAATCTGATAAATGGTGTTTTGGAGCACATCAGCGAGCTGGACCAAATTATAGAAAAAGCGGCGCCGCAGTGGCCATTGGCTCAAATTGCGATTGTTGACCGTAATGTTTTAAGACTGGGTATTTATGAGTTGCTGTTTGGTAATCGAGAGGAAGTTCCTCCAAAGGTTGCTATTAATGAATCCATAGAACTGGCCAAAACTTTTGGCGGAGATGCTTCCGGTAAATTCGTCAACGGAGTTTTGGGAACGATATATCGGGAAATAGGGGAACCGGGTAAAGATGACGCGCCGAAGAAAAAAACAGGCGATGAAGTTGCTGACGAAAGCCAACCAGAAAAAGATGAAAACAGTAACTAAAATTTATTATTTGTTTTAAGTTGTAAGCTATAAGTTGTAAGTTCAAGTCTTAAAACTTATAACCTAAAACCTAAAACAGAAAAACTTGAAAGAAAAATTATCCGAGTTCGAGGACAAAATAGGTGTTAATTTTAAGGATAAAGATTTACTTCTTCAGGCTCTCACGCACCGTTCTTATTTGAATGAAAATACCAAGTGGCATTTGGACCACAACGAGCGCCTTGAATTTTTGGGGGACGCGGTTTTGGAATTGGTGGTGACGGATTATCTTTACAACAACTATCCCAACCCTGAAGGCGAGCTGACCAACTGGCGGGCGGCGATAGTAAATGCCGTGATATTGGCAAAAATTTGTGAGAAATTTAATTTGAATGATTACATCCTGCTTTCTCGTGGCGAGGCTAAAGATGTCGGCCGAGCCAGACAGTATATTTTGGCCAATGCCATAGAGGCTTTAATCGGGGCGATTTATTTGGACCAAGGATACAAAAAAGCCGAGGAGTTTATTAACAAATTTATTATTGTAGAGTTGCCGGCAATAATTGAGCAGAAGACATATCGTGATTCAAAAAGTCTCTTTCAGGAGGAGGCGCAGGACAGAGTTGGCATTACCCCGACTTACGAGGTCATTAAGGAGTGGGGGCCGGACCATGCGCGCCATTTTGACGTCGGTGTTTTTCTTGGTGATGAGCTTGTCGCCAAAGGCGAGGGTCTAAGCAAGCAGGAAGCCCAGCAAGCGGCCGCGGAAGGAGCGTTGAAGAAGAAGGGGTGGTAAAAGTTTAAAATTGTGGTACCTTTTATCGAGTACTTAATAAGTTGCAAATAAGGAGTAAGCTGTGACAGGAAATGAAAAAGCAGTAGGCTTTTTGTTAACAAGCCAGCATCCTGAATCTTTGCAGGTAATGGTCGTTTTTAACGAAGCGGGGATTAGTTTTAGTTCTATGGACAATGAGATTGAGAACGCTTTGCCCACCTTCTTTCCTTTTGACGAGAATAGGCGGTATGTTGGCTTGAACGACATAAAGAGTTTTGTAGAAAATTTTAAAAAGAAAGGCAAAAGTAGAGGGTAGAACCCTCTTTTTAATTAAGTTGCTAAAAAAAAGTTTTTATGATAATCTCTTAAAAATGTTAAAGATAAGGTTACAACGAATCGGCAAAAGGGGACAAGCATACTTTCGTGTGGTTGTTACCGAGCGCACACAAAAACCAAAAGGTAGATTTTTGGAACTTTTGGGTACATATAATCCTCATGAGGACAAAGTTAACGTAAAGAAAGAAAGGGTGTCTTTTTGGTTATCAAAGGGGGCGCAAGCCTCGCCGACAGTAAATAATCTGTTGGTTGGCAGAAAAGTCATTGAGGGTAAAAAAGTCCAAGCTTGGAAGGCAAAGAAGAAAGCAAAGGGAAAAGAGGAACAGGTAGCGAAGCCCGCATTGGAAGAAAAACAAAAGGAAGTCAAGGAGGCTGTGATTGAGGAAATACCGGTCATTGAAACTCCAGTCGAACAGCCGGTAGCCACACCTTGACACCAGTTTTAATAAGTGATAGAATTATATTATAAGTTTAAGGCCACTCACAGAAAGAAAGAGATGGCAGGTCGAAAGATTGTTTAATATTTAAAAAGATTATTAACAGTATGGCTAAAGATAAAGATTTAGATTTCGTAGAGTTTATCGTCAAGGCCATCGTCAATAAGCCTGATGATGTTACAGTCACCAGACAGGTTGATGAGATGGGAGTCCTGCTTTCGGTCAAAGTTGACCCGGAAGATATGGGTTTACTTATTGGCCGACAAGGCTCTACTGCCAAGGCTATCAGAACTCTTGCCAGAATAATCGGCATGAGGAACAATGCCAGAGTTAATTTGCGCATTGAAGAGCCGGAGGGTGGAAGAGGACCTGTAGTTGCAGGCGGTAAGACCAAAAACGTTGAAGACGTTATGGGCGAGCTGGACATGTAATTTGTGAGCGAACGCTTAAATCAAAACCCCACACCGTACGGTGTGGGGTTTTGATTATTAAAAAACAGCCAATTGGCTGTTTTACTTTGTTACTTTGTTACTTTAACTGTTGCTCCATTCTCAACCAATGGGTAAAGTTTCAACATATCTGGAACAGTCATGCCTATACAGCCGTTGGAAATAGCTTGGCCGATGGTTTCGCTACAGGTCGTGGAGTGGATGCTGTAACGGTCGGTATTTTTAATTCTTATACCCAAGGCTCTCATTTTGGAGTGAATAACTTTTTTTAGACCATCGCCACATTCGGCATAGTTTATGATTTCTCCTTTCTGTGGTCCCGGGTCAACGTACCTAAAAACCGGTCTTTCTCTTTTTTCGTAAATATAGCCCGTACCGACCGGGGTAGGAGTTCTTTTTTTGCCTATTCTTACCTTGCACTTAAAAATTAGCTTATCTTGGCCATAGAACTCTAAAGTTCTGGTGGTTAGGTTTATCAGAATTAGCTGTTGATTTTCAGGAAGGTTATTTTGCTGTTCGGCACTGGCTGTTTGACCAAGCAGTGGTAAGAGTAAAATCAAAACTATTTTAAGCATGCCTTACTTGTTCCTTATTTAAAAAAGAACTGCGATGTGTTATATTAGAACACAAATTTAAACATGATTCAATTTGATGTCATTACAATTTTTCCGGAAATTTTTAAGGGCTTTGTGAGCGAGTCTCTTTTGGCGCGCGGGCAAAAAAAGAAGATTATTAAAATAAACTCGCATAACTTAAGAAGGTGGACGAGTGATAAGCATAAAACAGTGGACGACAGGCCATACGGCGGAGGGCCCGGGATGGTGCTTAAGACGGAGCCAATTTTTAAAGCGGTCAAAAGTCTGAAGCCAAAGTTTAAAAGCAAAAAAGTAAGAACAATATTGTTTTCTCCACGAGGAAAAGTTTTTAATCAGGAAATGGCAAAAAAATGGGCCAAACTGGATCAGCTGATTTTCATCTGCGGCCGTTATGAGGGAGTTGATGAAAGAGTTGCCGATTGTGTTGCCGATGAAGTTGTCTCGGTCGGCGATTATGTTCTCAATGGCGGAGAGGTGGCGGCTATGGCTGTGATTGAGTCGGTTTCCAGAATGGTACCCGGTTTTATTGCTAAAAAAGAGTCTGCTCAAAAAGCGGATCACGCCCAATACACCCGTCCGGAGGTTTTCGTTGTCGGAAAAAAGAAGCTAAAAGTGCCAAAGGTTCTCTTGTCGGGTGACCACAAGAAAATCAAGGAATGGAGAGGAAAGAGTCAAGAGTAAAAATATTCAATTTAATTCCGATATTGCAATTTGCCGAGTTTTCACACCGTTTGCGAAAATAATTCAAAAGGGACCGCTGACAACGTCGGGCTCGTGAATTTCAAAAAAGGCAACGTCGGCATCGGGACGACTTGACACTCTTGTCAACTTAATATACTATCTCCTCACAAAGCATCTTTGACAACAAGGAGAAAGAATGCTGAAAAGAAGTTTTCTCTTCTCTCTTATTTTTGGTTTTTTTAACTTTTTTGCTTTTGGCGGCAGCAGTTACCGTATCTCCGAGTTGGATGCTTTAAGACGTTTGCCTTTTGAAGTCAAGGGAAAAGACCTGTCTGCGCAGGCAGGCAAAAACATAACTGTGTCCGAATTTGACTCTAGGTCAGCGGAATACGCCGTTGTAATTTCTTCCATGCCGGAAGAGCTTAAGGAGTTAAGGAAAGCCGGCGCTGAAACAGGTAACTCATGGAGACTGCTGGTAACCGCCGATGACAATGGAAAAGAAAAAGTAGTTTTGGAAACTCTTGCTTCAACGCTTCATTACTTTGACAAAGAATCAAAGCAAGCCAACTCTTTTGTTCTTGTGGGAGAGCAAAAATTGGTTGCTTTGATTACGAAGTCGGAGGATGTCGTGAAACTCGCAAAGTATAAAGAAAAAAGATTTTTTCTTTTGTGCCATGACGGCCATTTTATTTTTTATCCGAGACCTGACTCCGGAAGAGTGGTTTGGGAACCAAGAGAAATCAACGATGTGGGACAGGAGAAGTTTCAGCTTAAGGGAGCGGTATTTAAGGACGGAGAAAATGGTGTCAGATATGTAAAGAAAAATTCGGAAACAGATAAAAAAATTGAGAAGTTGATATATTTGGTTGCCGGTTCTTCGGAGCTTGGCCACAAAGGGACTGTTTTAACTAAGGAAGGCTATGATAAGGCAGAGGTAACTTTTTTTGAAAAAACAGGCAGTAAGTTAAAAAAAGAACTTATTAACTCTATTCCTTTTGTCAGCATGGGTTTGCGCTACGGTAATCTGATTGCTTCCAATTTTATTATGTCCAGCAGTTTGAATGTTGCTTCTTCCTTTGTGGGAAGGCGGGGGCAACAGCAAACAACCGGACTTAATATTTATTGTGACAATCAGGTTGCGCAGGAAATTTTTTACCGCAATATTGTTGACTTAAGAAAAACCAACTCACTGATTGCTGAAGAAATTTCCGTTTTGAAACAAGCGGCGGCAAGCCAGTCGGACCAGTTGACGCAGAAGCAAAAAAAGATTGAAGAACTTGAAACGCAAATTGTCCTGATGGGCTCCGCTTTGGCGGAACAACAAAGACAAAATCAGGAAAGAGCATTTGCGTTAACACAGGTGTTGCGTGTCGCCAAAAACGACTCTGAAGAAGTTAAAAAAGAAAATAGCGTTCTAAGAGAGCGGCTTGCAGAAGAATCATTGAAAATAGCAAAACTGGAAAAAAGAGAAGCCACGCAGTCGGTTGAGCTGGCAAAAATTAAAAAAGCGTATTCTGGGACCGAAAGTTCAATGCATTTTTTTGAGGTGAGACTAAGAAACTTGGAACAAAGAAAAGAAACAAATGGCAACTCTCATGTTGTAAGTTTAAAAAAGAACGAAAAACAGGAAAAAGAAGTTAAAAAAGCGGGACTGACTGGTTTTATGAAATTGGGGCAATTTTTGCCGATGTCAGTTTTTAGCATTTTACTTTTTGGAGTATTTGCAAATAATTTCAGAGTAATGAAGACTGACCGGACAACTCGGCGGGAACCAAAAACAAAAAAACAAAAACAACAAACAAAAAAGGAGAAAAAGATGAGAAAGAAATTTTCTATCGTATCTGTTGCGCTGATTTTTGCTTTTATCTTCAGCTTTTCAACTTTGCCTTTTGCCACAGCGCAGACTAGCGATGTTGTCAGTAAAATCAGGGTCTACACCCCAAAAGACAATCCGGAACTTTTTAACCGTTTAGCAAAGCAACATCCGGAGTTACATATTGAAGTCTTGAATAATCCAAGGTTGGTTGCCATGGAAGTTAAAGGCATTTTCGAGCCCTGCATGTTGGCGCCCGGTGTAAAAGTACTGGCGGACAAAGACGGTAACATCAAATATGCCCAGTGCGGCAACGAGGTGATTGATACCAGCGGTGTCAAAAAAACAGAAACAAAAGAAGCAGAAGAAAAATTTAATGTTAAGCAAGAAATGGTGGTTTTAGTTAAGGAAGAAAAAGAAAGCAGAGATCATTTTGTTGACCGATATTTTGATCAGATGTCTATCTATCAGAGAAGACAGCATGAGTTGCAGGAGAAGCAAATTGAGCAACAAGAAAAGTTTTTGGAATTTTTGTCTCTTAATCAAAAGACAAATCAACAGAATTTGGAAAATGTTGTCAATTTGCAAAGACCGAAAAACGACGGCTTTACTAAGCTTGACCGTTTTGTCCTTTATACGACGGGCATAACCAGTTCGGTTTTCAGCGGTATAGCTGCTTTTCGAGGCCGTGGTGGTACAGATTTAGACGGGGTGGTTTTTAATCTCACCCAAACTTTGACGAGCAACCCGGCTCTTAATAATACCAACAATGCTAATGTCCAGAACAATCCGGTCATAGATGTTGCCAGCAGTTTGCAGGGCGGTAACAACACAGCGAATAACACAGCCACTGGGCAAGGAGGTAACGCCAGTAATGACAACAAAAACTCAAGTACTGCCCAAGGAGGCAATGCGCAAGGTGGGAGCGGTGGTAATTCAAACGCAAGCAATACTGCCAATGCTCAAGGCGGGCAAGGCGGAAGTAGCAATGCCAACTCTAACGCGCAAGGCGGTAATGCAAATGCGCAAGGCGGCAATAGTAATGCCAGTAATTCGGCAAACAGCGCGGCTAACAATACTAATACGGCAACCAGCGGCTCAAGCAGTAATAGCGGTGCATCTAGTAACAGCGGCGCAAGTGCCAGTAACGATAACAAAAACAGCAATACAGGAACTAACAGCAATAATAATAGTAACCAACAAAATCAGGGGCAGGCGCAGAATCAGGCATCTACGAATAATAATAGCGGTGGTACGGCAGGTAATCCAACTGTGCCGCCAACAGCTGCGCCACCAAGAGAACCATCGCCTGATCCGGTTGTAAATGTTGGCAATGGTAGCGCCAACAACACACACAATAGCGGTAACGGCAACAGCAGTAGCAGGCCCCCACAGCCTGTTCCGCCGCCTTTGCCACAACCGCCTCCGCCTCCAAACAATTAGCACTTTAGAGGTAATCAGACTTCGACATCTTACTAAGGGCATCCCACAATGCCCTTTTTTAATACAGTTTGACTGACTTTCATTATTAAATTAATCTTGCGGCATATGTTCTTTGTTTTAGGAGTTGGTGATTATGCTGGAACTTGAGTCAGAGCTTATTGATATTCTTTTGGCGTTAAGCCGAGACCGTAAAATGTTTTGGTTCAGGTTCGGGACTTCTTTCAGGGCGCAATTTAATGACTGTCAGTGGTGGTTATTGTCATCGCGCAAGTTGTTTGTGCGCAAGATTGACGACAAGTCTTGGTTGTTAATTGAAGGCCTGCCCGATTTAAAAGATTTGGCTGAAGAGGTTGGGCGGACTATAAAGAAGAGGCGTTTGGAGTATCGGGGTTGGAGCAGAAAAAATATTGAAGTTGTGCCGGTACTGCCAACAGAAAAAGAATTAACTGACAGGAAAAATAGAATAGAAGAAATAATGGATGCGACGGTCAGTTAGAGGTCATTGACCTCTTTTTATTTTTAAATTGCGGGTGTTGACACGATTTTTCTATTTGCTAGAATTGTCTGAAATGAATTGAGAGACAATTTGGATTGGTGTGGACAACCACGATTGAATCTTTAAAGATTCAATCGTGGTTGTCTTTAGGGAAAGCATTTTGAGAATTGAATAGGTTGTTATTTATTACAGTCAACTAGACTTACTATTCTGAAACGGTTTACTGTTTCAGAATTACTATGAGAGTTTGATCCTAGCTCAGGATGAACGCTGGCGGCGTGGATAAGGCATGCAAGTCGAACGATGCAAAGTAGCAATACTTTGCATAGTGGCGAACGAGTTAGTAACACATTGGTACGTACCTTGAAGCCGGGCATAACTTGCCGAAAGGCAGGCTAATTCCCGATGGTCTCGCAAGAGTAAACCCGCAAGGGGCTTCAAGAGCGGCCTATGTCCTATCAGCTTGTTGGTGAGGTAATGGCTCACCAAGGCTATGACGGGTAGGGGGTGTGAGAGCACGGCCCCCAACGACGAGACTGAGACACGGCTCGTACTCCTACGGGAGGCAGTAGCCGAGAATATTCGACAATGGGCGAAAGCCTGATCGAGCGACGCCGCGTGCGGGAAGAAGGCCTTAGGGTTGTAAACCGCTTTTACCAGGGAAGAATCCGCCTTTTGGCGGAGTGACGGT
>DATDTF010000032.1:0-8712 GCA_036517795.1 Minisyncoccota bacterium | reverse complement strand
GGAAACTATACCCTTGGAAACTGTATTTGAGAAAAGACCCAAGGCGTTACCGATGGCCAAAACCGTCTGGCCGGGTTCAATTTTGGAATTGGAAAGTTTAACTGTGGGAAGATTTTTAGCATCAATTTTTAAAATGGCTATATCATTGACCGGGTCTCGGCTTAAAATTTTGGCGGGATATTCTTTTTCGTCGTTTGTGACGACTGTATACTCGGCTTCTTGGTCAATAACAACGTGCTTGTTGGTTAAAATGATTCCATCGGGGTCAACTATGAATCCCGACCCGCCGCCGATTTTTACTTTTTGATTTTCTTCATCGTCGATTTTGACTTCAGGGTTGCGGCCGCCGAACAAAAAAGGACTAAGACCGGGTCCAAAAGGGCCAAGTGCCATTTCTTTGACTTGAGCTAAGCTTTTGCTGACACCAATGCTGACAACGGCCGGTGTGACTTTTTTTACGATTTCAATTGTTTGTTTTTCATCTGATTGCATATTTGTGTAGTGGTTTGATGGGTGTCACTTTTTCCGAACGCTTGCATTTCCCAGCGAGAAATGCGGCGCTCGTTGCAGTCTGTGGATTTCCGACCAGAGTCGGGACCCCGCTGCTTACTTTATATCTTATTCGAAGCGAATGGGCTATAAAGTAAGCAGCTATGCAATCCACAGCCTGCAGCGTCTGCAAAAGTGATACCCATCAAACCACATTAACTCTTCAATATTTTACCAATTTCAAAGTTAAAAGCAAAGTGATATTATTGAACTTAGCGAGTACTGATTTTGAAGACGCATCAGGTTGTGGATTGCATAGCCATAGAACTTAAAGCCCATGCGAAGCATAAGCTGTAAGTTCTGTGGCGAGGTCTGGACAGTCTTAGCTGGACAGAATCCACATCCTGATACGAGTGAAGTTTTCCTCGCTGGGGAAAACGAACGTTCGGAAAAAGCAGTACTCGCTAAGTTCAATACCTAGTTTGGATATTATACATATGATTCGTGAGGAAATACAAAAAAGATTAAAGAAATTAGTAAACAAAGGCGTCAATTTTGATGTCTCTTTTGCGCCGCAAGATTTTGGCGACTATTCTTCAAATATCGCTCTTGTTGAGGCGAAAACCAGAGGACAGAATCCGATGGATGTTGCTTCGGAAATAATTGCTGATTTGAAAAAAGATAAAAAGTTTTTTGGCTTATTTTCAGATATTACCACAGCTAAGCCCGGATTCATTAACTTCCACTTGGGTCCAAAAGTTTTGCGGGAAGAGCTTCAGCAAGTTTTGAAAAAAAATGAAAAGTACGGCTCAACAAAAACCGGAAAGGGCAAGAAGGTCAATATTGAGTTTGTTTCGGCTAATCCTACCGGTCCGTTAACTTTGGGCAATGGTCGCTCGGCGGCTTATGGGGAAAGCTTGACCAGAATGTTTAACTTCTTTGGTTACAGAACAACAAAAGAATATTTTTTAAACGACTTGGGCAGGCAGGTCAGGCTTTTAGGCGAATCTGTCGCAAGAAAATATTTGGGTCTGCATGGAAAGATGGTTGATTATCCCGAAGAGATGTATCAGGGGGAGTACATTCTTGATATTGCAAAAGATTTTAAAGAAGAAAAAGCCTATCATGGCTCTTTGGAAGACTTTGAAAGTCTGGTTTCTGCCGCTCAAGAATATGCATTAGAAAAGATGGCCAAATCAATCAAGGACTCTCTGGCAAAATTTGGTGTGAAGCATGATGTTTGGTTTCCGGAAAGCGAACTGGAAAGTAAGGGTGAGATAGACAAGGTTTTATACAATCTTAACGTCAACAACCTTTCTTATGAAAAAGACGGTGCTTTGTGGTTCAAAGCTTCTGATTTTGGTTTTGACAGCGACGTCGTTATAAAAAAATCAACTGGTTTCACCACTTACCTCTTGTCTGATTTTGCTTATGCCAGGGATAAATTGAAGAGAGGTTTTGATTTAATGATATACATACTTGGCGCCGACCACCACGCAGATGTGGCCAGAATAAAATCAGGTTTGAGAGCTATGAAACTGCCGGAAGAAAAGTTTAAATTTTTGATTTATCAACTGGTTACTCTGATAGAAAAAGGAGAACAGATTAGGATGTCAAAAAGAGCCGGCCGGTTTGTCACTTTGGAAGAGCTCCTTAAAGAGGTACCGGCGGATGTGGTCAAATTTTTCTTTTTAGCCAAGTCAATGGACAGTCATGTTGAGTTTGATCTGGACTTAGCCAAAGAAGAATCAAACAAAAATCCGGTTTACTATATTCAATATGCCTATGTCCGAATGCAGAGCATATTGAGGAAAGCCAAAGAGCTGAAAATTAAAACAGAAAAAAAGATCGCCAAAAAGGCGATATGGGAGAAAGAAGAGGCTGGCTTAATCAAAGAATTGATCAGGTTTCCAGAGGTTTTGACCGATGTTGGCCAAAGTCTTCAAATACACCAACTGACCGGCTACCTTTCCGGTTTAGCCGGGAAAATAAACCGTTTTTACGAGAATCATAAGGTTATTGGCGCTGAAAAAGAAAAAGAAAGGTCAAGATTGACGCTGGTTCAGGCATCGGTTATTGTACTAAGGAATGGCTTAACTCTTTTGGGTCTTTCTTTGCCCGAAAAGATGTAACGTGGCCACAACAAATGCCCCAAGCGTGTCCATCAGCAGGTCGCTTATGGTATCTTCAACATCGCCGAAGAAATCAATCAAGGAGCCGGCAGTCCACTTTGAAATGACGGAAATCCCAAACTCTAAAAATTCCCAGAACACTCCTACGGCGGCTCCGAAGCTTACTAAAAAAATAAGCGTACCAAATTTGGAAATGTTTTTCAGGTCTCCAGCAAAATAATATCTGGCAAACAGAGCGGCTCCCAGTCCTCCTGAAAAATGAAGAATGAAGTCAAAAAACCAAAATTTCAAATAGAAATCAAACACAAATCCCAAGACTATATTGATAATGAGCACAAAAGTTAATAGCCAAAACCCTGGATTTTTTAGCATTCAGTTATTCTAGCAATTTTTTATTTAAAATCAATGTCAGATAATTTTGACTTTAAAAAATTAGAAGAAGAAGTGCTGGACTTTTGGGAGAAGAACAAGGTTTTTGAGGCCAGCTTAGAGCGTCGCAAAAAATCAAAGCCTTTTATTTTCTTTGAGGGTCCGCCGACGGCCAATGCCAAGCCGGCAATCCATCACCTTATCGGAAGGGTTTTTAAAGATGTGTTTTGTCGCTATAAAACGATGCGGGGGTTTTATGTTGAGAGAAAATCAGGTTGGGACACGCACGGCTTGCCGGTGGAAATTGAGGTTGAAAAATCTCTTGGCCTTAAATCAAAAAAAGAAATTGAAGAATATGGTATTGCTAAATTTAACAAACAAGCCAAGGAGAGTGTTTGGAAGTATAAAGAAGAATGGGAGCGCTTCACTAAACGGACTGGTTTTTGGCTGGACTTAAAAAATCCCTACATTACTTACGATGCAAACTACATAGAAAGCCTCTGGTGGATTCTGAAGAAAGTTTGGGACAAAAAAATGCTTTTCAAGGGCCACAAAGTTGTGCCATTTTGTACTCGTTGCGGAACGCCTTTGTCCAGTCATGAGGTAGCTCAAGGCTATAAAAGTGTCACTGAAAATTCGGCATACGTTAAGTTTCGACTGAAATCAGGGCAGAAAATAGGGGACTGGATTATTCCAGAAAATACTTTTGTTTTGGCTTGGACAACTACTCCTTGGACACTTCCTGGTAACGTGGCCTTAGCGGTGGGAATGGAGATTGAATATGTTGCTGTAAACTCAATTCCGGAAACAAAAGGTGAAACCCTGTTTTTGTCTAAAAGAGTATTTGAACAACCCAATAGTGTTGTTCAAATATTAGCTCAACCTGAGGGAATACAAAGCAAGATCAACGCGATAGAACACTTCAAAGGCAAAGATCTTATTGGTCTTGAGTACGAGCCTCTTTTTGAGATTCCGAAATTAAAATCACAAAAATCATACAAAATTTATCCGGCTGATTTTGTGACTACGAAAGACGGTACGGGCGTGGTACATACGGCGGTGATGTATGGCGAGGATGATTACAACTTGGGCATGAGGTTGGGCTTGCCCAAGCACCATACCGTAGACCAGTTTGGCAAGTTTACCCAAGATGTTCCGGAACTAACGGGCAGTTTTGTTAAAGACACTGAAACCGAAGTCAAAATCATAGATTATCTGAAATCAAAAGGTTTATTATTCAAAGAAGAAAAATACGAGCACGACTATCCTTTTTGCTGGCGCTGTGGCACGCCTCTTTTGTACTATGCCACTGACTCGTGGTTTATTGGGATGTCAAAATTGGAAAAGAAGCTGACAAGCAATAACAAAAAAGCAAATTGGTATCCCGGACACCTTAAAGATGGCAGGTTTGGCGAGTGGTTGAGGGGAGTTAAGGATTGGGCGATTTCCAGAGAAAGATACTGGGGCACGCCTTTGCCTATTTGGGAATGCGCTAATGGCCACCAGCAAGTTGCGGGTTCGTTTGAAGATTTAGAAAAACACCGATTCAGAAAGAAAAATAATTATTACTTAATGCGTCACGGCTTCAGCACCAAGAATGCCGACAAGATAATAAATACCAGATTGGAAAACGACAGGTATCCTCTTACCGATGAAGGAAGGAAAGATACCGAACAGGAGGCAAAAAAACTGAAGAAAGCAAAAATAGATTTTATCTACAGTTCCCACTTTTTGAGAGCCAAAGAAACAGCGGAAGTTGTAAGCAAGACGACGGGCGCAAAAATCTATTTTGACGAAAGACTTAGGGAAATAAACCACGGGACGGTTTGCGAGAGTCAGAGCGAATCTTTTTGCTTGGCACAGCATCCGAGGCCTGTTGCCAGTTCAGATTATAAATTTGGCGACGGTGAAAGCTGGAACGATGTCAAAAAAAGAATGGCAAGTTTTATCTTGGAGACAGACAGAAAACACGAAGGCAAAAACATTTTGATTGTCAGCCATGGCGATCCGTTGGCGGTGCTTAGCGGCAGTTTGTTCGGCTGGCCGGAAGAAAAACTTCTCAAAGTGGTTAACGGCGAGCAAAGAGATTTGTATCCCAAAAAAGGAGAGTTTTACAAGGCGGAACTTAAAAACTTGCCTTGGGATGAAAATGGTTCTTTGAATCCGCACCGGCCATATATTGACGAAGTGTTTTTAAGTTGTCCCAAATGCAAGGGTAAAATGCGGAGAGTTAAAGAAGTAGCTGATGTTTGGTTCGATTCGGGCGCCATGCCCTACGCTCAATGGCACTATCCTTTTGAAAACAAATCAGTTTTTAAGAAAAACTTCCCGGCCGATTTTATCACCGAGGCCATAGATCAGACTCGGGGCTGGTTTTATACCCTACTCGCCGTCTCAACCCTGCTCGGAGACGGTCCGGCTTACAAAAACGTTTTATCTTACAGCCATGTTTTGGATGAGAAAGGACAAAAAATGTCTAAGTCAAAGGGCAACGTGGTTGACCCCTGGATGGTTATGGACAAATTTGGTGTAGATGCCGTGCGCTGGTATTTTTACTCGGTAAACAATCCGGGCGAACCAAAACTTTTTTCTTTAGACGACGTGGCCTTGCGTTTGAGGGGTTTTGTCATGACTTTGTGGAACTCGTTCAGATTTTTTGAATTATACAACTTGAGTAATAAGGATTTTCCAACCAACTTTCACAAAACAAAACCAACGAGCTTGCTGGATCAATGGATTCTTTCTCGTCTAAACCAGACTGTTGAAACTGCCACTTCGGCTATGGAAAGTTATGATCCAACGACCGCTACTCGGGGAATTGAGAGTTTTGTCGTGGACGATTTTTCCAAATGGTGGTTGAGGCGTTCAAGATCTAAGTTTCAAAAACCGGAATCGGAAGAAAAGCTTAAAGATTCTTTATCTTTGTTGAGGTTCTTGCTTTTAGAGATTTCAAAGATGATCGCGCCATTTACTCCATTTATCTCTGAAAAACTTCATAAGGACTTACATAAGGGGACGATTGCCGGTACAGAAAGTGTTCACTTTCACAATTATCCTTCTCCAAAAGATTATAAACTGCAGAACGGGGATTCTAAACTAACTCAAGAAATGGAAGAAGTCAGAAAGTTTATAACTCTTGGTTTGGGGCAGAGAAAAGATAAAAAACTTAAAGTCAGACAACCGTTGGCTGGCGCAACTCTCAAAAGAGGAGAGAGGTTTGGGGTGGAGTTGGAAGAACTGATCAAAGACGAGTTAAATGTAAAGCATGTGCTGTACCGGAACGACTTATCTTCCGAAATTGTTTTGGACGAAAAACTTACGCCGGAACTGACTGCCGAGGGTTGGGCGAGAGAGTTGGTAAGACAGATTCAAGATATGCGCAAAGAAGTCGGCTATGCTTTTAGCGACAAGGTTTTCGCCCAGTGGCATACGGAAGACGAAGAGTTAAAGTCGGCTATTGAACGCTGGGGAGATTTTATAAAAAATAACGCTTTGCTCAAAGAATTTTCACTGGGACAACATGACGAAAACAAACACTTTGATATTCAAAAAGAGTTTGAATTGGCGTCGCAAAAGAAGGTATGGTTAGGGGTTAAGAAATGATAAATGGTCTTCGCCCAACTGCTTTCCTTATGAGATGGACCTCGCAGATAAATAATACTTGATTTCTTCATCAAGCCGACAAAAATTAGGTGACCGGTCGAAACCATCCCTCCTAATTTTCGTTACCGGCCTTGATTTCAGAAATCTTCGTTTATTTATTACTGCTCGGCCATATTCAACGGAAAGCAGTTAGGCTTCGACCATTCTGTTTGTTATACGGTATGCTTTACAAAGGAATCGTAATAAAAAAAGTTGATAACGGAGAATACAACCAGCTGGTTACTTTGTATACCAAGGATTTTGGCAAGGTAACCGCAGTCGCCAAAAGCATCAAAAAGCCAAGCTCCAGACAGGCTCCGCACTTGGATGTTCTGAATCTTGTTGATTTTTTGCTGGTCTTGGGCAAGAATTACCCGATTATTACCAGTGCCCAGAGCGTTGAAACTTTTGCCGGCATTAAATCATCGCTTTCTAAATCTGCCGTTGCTCTTTTTATTTTGGAAACTTTCAACAACCTTATCTACGACCACGAAAAAGATTCGGCTTTGTGGAGTTTTGCTTTAAGTTTTCTAGACCAGCTGGAAAACAGAGTTCTAAATTTTTCGGAGGTTAAAGATTATCTAGTCGGTACGCAAAAGGAGCTAATCAACTTGTTGGGTTACTCGCAAGAAATTAAAAATGAGGACATAAACCGTCTTTTGGATTCGCTTAGTCCGAGAAAATTTTTATCACCCGAACTGATTTCACAATTTTCCCATATAACAGATTTAAGTTAAAATAACATGATGGACAATTTTGAAGTGACTCCTTTGTCTGGCCCTGTTATGGAACAAAAACCGAGAAACAATAGAAGGTGGGCTAAATGGCTGATTCTTTTCTCCGTTTTTTTGGCGGTGCTGGGAGCCGTCTTCTTTGTTTTGGGCCGTTCTTCTTTCAGCGAGGGCAAGGTTGAATTTGACATTGAAGCTCCAGCGGAGATTTCTTCCGGTGAGGAAGTCGTTTATAAAGTTAAATATGCTAACCGCAATAAAACATCCCTCAAAGACCTGAAGTTAAGCTTTTTTTATCCGGATGATTCGGTGATAATCAAAAAAGGTGTACGCAGCGAGTTTTTAACGGAAAACTTAAAACTGGACGACCTTGGTCCGAGCCAAGAGGCTGTTGTGGAATTTCCTGCTTATCTTGTCGGCGGTCGGGGAGATGTCAAAAAAGCTAAGGCCACATTGGTTTATTCTCCGGAAGGAGTGCGTTCTACTTTTCAAAAAGAATCAGAGCGGGGGACGAATATTTCCGCTCTTTCAGTTTCTTTGACTCTGGTTGCTCCGCCTAACGTAGTCTCCGGACAGGAGATAAGTTACATTTTAGACTATCGCAATGAGTCACAGGAAGATTTAAGCGACCTCAAGTTAAAGTTTTCTTATCCTGACGGCTTTTCTATTACCCGCTTATCCCCTGTTCCTTCTTTGGCCAAGGACACATGGGAAATAAAAAGGTTAAAACCTGACGAAGGCCAAAGAATCACTGTCTCCGGTATTTTGCGTGGCTCGGAAAGGGAGAGCAAACAAGTCTCCGTTGTTTTGTACAGAAAAGTTGACGGCATCTTCATTGATTATGAAAAATCCGTCTCAACGACGACAATTTCTACACCGCCGCTAGCTACTAAAATTCTGGTTAACGACAAGACCGACTATGCGGCCCAACTTGGCGGAGAGCTTAACTATCAGATTAAATTTTCAAATAACACCAATGCTGATCTTTTGGGCCTAACCATTTCCGCGAAATTGGAAGGCTCAATGTTTGACTTTTCCAGCTTGCAAAGCGAGGGATTTTTTGACGGCGCCGCAAGAACAATTACATGGAACGCTTCGGTCTCGCCTCTTTTAAATAGATTGTCATCTGGGCAGGAGGGAGCCGTCAATTTTAAACTGAAGCTGAAAGATAGTTTTCCTTCCGGCAGTTTGGGCGCGAAAAACTTTGTTGTTAAGGTAAGTTCCAGAACGGAAACAAGCACGGTTCCTTCCGGTTTTGATTTGGACCGCTTGGTTGCCGAATCGGAAATAACGACTAAAGTCAGTTCTCTGCCGGTTTTGGTTCGGTCGGCATTGTATCGCGACCAGGA
>DATDTF010000031.1:0-7167 GCA_036517795.1 Minisyncoccota bacterium | reverse complement strand
CGAGTCGGATAATCTAGCCATCTTGGGCGTAGCCCGATTTTACAAAAATAAAGGCAGGCATATCATCGTCTCGGCGATTGAGCATTTGGCAGTTTTAAATTCCTGCAAAGTTCTGGAACAAGAAGGTTTTAAAGTTACTTATTTGCCGGTAAGCAAAGAGGGGATAGTTGATCCGGAAAGCATTAAAAAGGCAATCACAAAAAGTACGATTTTAATTTCAATAATTCAGGCCAACAACGAGATTGGCACAGTCCAGCCGATAAAAGAAATCGGCCTAATAATTTCTGAATGGCGGAAAAATAATAATACGGATTTGCCATACTTTCATACAGATTCCTGCCAAGCAGCCGGTTTTTTAAATATTAAGCCCCATACTTTAGGCGTGGATTTGATGACTTTCAACGGCTCTAAAATATATGGACCGAAAGGTGTCGGTTGTCTTTATAAAAAAAACACGATTGGTCTCACCCCTTTGTTTTTTGGTGGCTCTCAAGAAAAGGGATTAAGGGCCGGCACTGAGAATGTGGCTCTAGCTGCCGGTTTGGCTTTGGCTTTGGAAATTGCAGAAAGCAAAAAGAAAGCAGAATTTGGTAGGCTGGAAAATTTACGAGATTGGTTAATCGACAGATGTCTTAAAGAAATACCAGATTCAAAATTGAATGGGGATGCTAAAAAAAGATTACCTAATAACGTTAACCCATCTTTCAAGGGGGTTGACGGAGAAATGCTGGTGCTTGCTTTAAATCAAAAAGGTTTTGCTGTTTCCACTGGTTCTGCCTGTACTACGAGAGAAACCGGACCATCTCATGTGATTTCTGCTATTGGAACAGGTAGTGATTGGGGCAACATTCGCGTTTCGCTTGGCAGAATGACAACTCAAGATGAGCTTAAGTCTTTTTTATCAGTATTAAAAAAGGAAGTTGCCAGAATAAGGAAACAGGATTAGCATTAAGACAGCACATTTATTTTTTAAGGAGTTGGCGATGAGATATTCGATGAGATATTTAAGTCATGACGAATTACACAAAAACATTGAAACCAACCCGGAACTTAAAAAGAGATCCGACCAAATACACTCTTTGCCGAAAGCAAAAAATTGGGAAGAGTTTTTGGAGCAGAAACTTCAAATGCTTGATATTTATGCGCAAGTTATGGAGTGTCGTTTTTCGCAGGAGGCTCAGGACAGAATAAGAGAAATCGTAGAACACCTTAGGCAATTTGGAGAGTCATTGGAAGACATAAGAGAATCTGGAGATTTTGCCAAGTATTTAGAATTTATCAAAAGCCGGGAGCGGGTTTGGTCTGAAGAAAGAAAATGTTATGCTCCCAACGCCAATAGTTATGTTTGCTATTGCAACTAGAGACAGGCATCCGAAAGCCTGTTTTTTTGTCCGCCCACCAGAAGTCGAATCTGGAACCATCGCCTTAAGAGGGCGCTGCTCTGCCAGTTGAGCTATGGGCGGATTTATCTTATTGCTAAAATGTGTCCCCGGAGGGATTTGAACCCCCAATAATTGCTTCGAAGGCAATCGTGATATCCGTTTCACCACGGGGACAAGAAAACTTTATATCAACATAATTTAACCAGAGTTTGGACTCAAAATCAAACTAAAAACCCGCTTAAAGCGGGTTTTTAGTTTGATTAGCCACTAAGAGACTATTTCAATTTTTATCTTCTTGAGTCCGAATTCTTTTGCTTGGGCACGGCTTGGAAACCAGACATCTATTTTGTAGAAGTATCTGGAGTTCATACGGTCTTCAACTATGAAGGTCTTGTTGCCGTAGATTTCCGGAATCTTAATCACGGTACCGAAGGGCAAAAAGTTTGAAGCGACAACCCCGTCTCTGACATGGGTACCCATAGCTGTAATGAAGGGTGTGCTATCGGTCTGGTCTATGGTTGAAGAATAGGCCGAAGCCGGGACGATGTAGATTTTGTTTTCTGTTTTTTTAGTTTTTTTGACCGACAGCGGACTATTTGAAGCCATGAGAGAACTTCCTTGCAGCAATTCAAAAGCCGGTGAGTTGTCTTCTTCCATGTCTAGGCTTATGCCCGAATCTTTACCAATTCCAGCAAAGGAAATTATTCTAGAAGAAGCATTTGCTAGCTTTTCGTCTTTTAACCAGTCAAACATAGCCGCATTGGCATTCATTGGCACAAAAGCCAAAACAGTTGAGCTAAAGAGGAAAAGGGCTATTAATTTGTTGATTTTTATATTCATATAAGCAAAAAAGCCTCGCAATAGGCTCTTTTTATAACAAAAATCCCTTTCGGGACCTTATGCTACCATTATATCAAATTTAGGGTAGGCAAGTCAAACTGGGTTTGAAAAAATAAAAGCCAGCAGATTACTGATGGCTTTTGAGAAAGTTAACTGAATCTTGGATGTTTTGAGGAACTGTTACCTCAGCCATGTCACCTTTAGCTGAATATTCTTTAAAACGTTCAAATTCTCGAAAGATTCTTTTCATTCGGTCTGGCGCCAAGTAGGTTTCAACAGGAGATTCAAATGTATGACCAAATACTTCAATTTCCGGAAATTGTTTTTTGAAAGTGGCCAATGATCGGCAACAAAGTGGCGGAATGGGACAAAGGATTAAGCTTCGAGGGTGAAAGTTATGTTTACGACAAGTGTCTATACCGAATAAGATGTTTTCTAGTGTGTTGGTTGACTCATTCTCTACAATGATTGTTTCTTGTGGTATGCCTTCGCGAATTAAAACATCAACATACCATTCTGCTTCTGTTGGGAAACCCATAGGTCCGGATGTTAAGCGCAAAGTATGCTTGCCAGTGCAAATTATCTTTCGGGCCAAACCTTTTTTGAAAAGATTGGCCCCGCTTTTAGGAATTAGGTCTGTTTTGCTTGAACCAAAAAGAAAAATTCCGTCACAAACCGGCAAATTTTCTATTGGCGTAGAAGCTGTTAAAAAATCAAGTATGACACGAAGGTTTTGGATTAATTCGCTAGATACTGTTTGCATTTGATTTCTCCGTTGGAAAGGAGCTTGGAACTGTGGTTCTTGTAACACAAAACAGAGTTAAAACACAAGTTCAAACCCTTTAGAGATTAGACGCAATGAGGTTTTCTTTAATTTTTTCTAAAAAACCTTTGAGTTCTGTCTTGGAGCGGGTAAGGGGAGTCGAACCCCTGTCCTTTGATTGGCAACCAAATGTAATGCCGTTATACGATACCCGCAGTTTTTCTATTTTATACCTTATTTTTTGATCTTAAGCAATAATTTGGCTATTAAACTCGTTTTTGCATAATTCAATCCATTTCAAAAGTTTTTCTTTGTATTTGCGTCCGCCAACACGAATGATTCCGACTCCATATGACAATCTTCTGGTTGGATGCTTGCCTTTAATAAAACTAGATTTGCTGAATTGGCAAGTAGGGATACCTGTTACAGTGCTCCAGAAGTTTTTTTGAACAGAATCAATGAGGTCTGGATACAGAAGTAGGCTAATAGAGATTTTTTCTTTTGGTATTTTCATGGCATTTATCAAAAAAATATAAAAAGTACGAATCATGCCGGGTTCGCTGTTAGATAACCTGATTGCCGAATTAGTTACGTTTTTATCTCCTTCACCCCAGTACAGCATAACACCTGCGGTAAAAAGAGGATTATTTTTTAGTTTAGTAAATTCTTTGATTGCTTCAAGACGATATTCCTCGTGTAATCTGGCGAACTTCTTTTTGGTGGCCGCTACCATTAGTTGCAGTTTGTTTGGGTTAGCCAGAGATTCTTCGCCGGCAAGTTTGTTTTTAATCTCAATAGACCAGGACACATCTCGAAACCAGTCACTTAGGGTGGCTATGGGAATGCCCAGTTCTTTACGAATTGCTTTGTAGCTTTTACCGGTTCGTCTTAATTCTTCTGCTTTTTGTTTGTCTTTACGCATTTGTTGATAAGATTCCGCAATGCTAGTTTGTATTATAGCTTTATTATAGCACGGGGTTCGGATTTTGTTGATATCTTCTGTGGATAAATAAAAACAACCGATAAGTTTCGGTTGTTTTTGTGGGATTTTCTGGTGCCGCGGGGGTGAATCGAACACCCGACGCCAGCCTCTTCAGGGCTGCGCTCTTGCCACTGAGCTACCGCGGCATAACTTATCTTTGGATGAACTCAACCTTGTTACCATCCGGATCCAATATACTAAAATTCTTGCCCCATTCGTAAGTTAGCAATTCCTTATAAACAGGCACTTTATTTTTTAGGTCGTCAAACAATTTTTCAATATCTTTTTCTACGGAAAAAATGACTGTCTGGGCACCAGGTATTTCTCTGTCCGTAGTTTTTCTTTTTATACCCAATCTTGCTCCGTTCGGAAATATAAATGACAGATATCTTTCCTCATCTTTGAATTCCAAAGTTATTCCAAGTATATCCTTGTAAAAATCGAGCACCTTACCTAGGTCATTTGTGTAAAAAACAGCACTATCAAAATTCATAGTGGGCGCGACAGGGTTCGAACCTGTGAACCTTCCGCACGTCAAGCGGACGCTCTAACCAACTGAGCTACGCGCCCCAATACTTTTTTGTAACTTCTTTACAGTACAGATTACTAAGATACATCAGTTTTCGTTGTATGGCAACGTTACTACAAGTGATCACACAAACTCCTTTATAGTTGCTATACGTTTTGCTTCCATATGTTCTTTGGTCAATTGATGTTGCTCCAAAATTTTTTAAAGGAATATTTAATTTATTTGACCAAAATTTTTTTAATTTGTCTGGGTTCTGGTCTGATCTTAAGTGGAGGGCGCATTTTATCTGTTTGATTGGCACATTATAAATTCTTTTGAGAGCAGTAATAAAAAATCTTAAAATTGCAGGGTCTGAATTACCCATGCCTGTTCCAATTGCTTTTTTGAAACCTTCTCCCAAATACAAAATTGCCAGTGCTAAATCCAGGATATTACTGTCATCTAACTTAATATTTTTTAATGTCTCTTGAGCCTGACTTTGAGCCAAACCTAACCGTGTTTGTTTTTGGGCATTATGCCAGATGACAGCTTTTACGCGAGCTTTCACTAAAGCGTTTTTCCATTCATGGTACAACTTCCCTTTTTGTTTTTTTGTTAGTTGTATGTTTTTAAACCAGCCACTTAAGGTTGATCTGGGAATTTTTAAACATTTCTCAACCTTCCTGATTGAAAAGCCTTTTCGACGAAGGAAAACAGCTTTAGGTTTTAGTTTGTACCACTTTGAGACCATAGTATACATGATAGCATGTATGGTACGAGTCATAAAGTAAAAATTATCCACAGTGTTAGTCTTGGTGCGGACGAGAGGAGTCGAACCTCCACGCCCTTACGGGCACACCCACCTCAAGGGTGCGAGTCTGCCATTTCTCCACGTCCGCAATCTAAAAACTATTTTTATTTTGATTCTACCAATTTGTCTTCCGGAGAGGAAGACGGAGTTTCTTTTAGGGCTTTTTTGGCTGGAGCTTGAATAAGCTCTTGAGATTTGATCTTTCTGCGAGTTTCTTTGGCGCTTTTGCCTCTGATGTAGTAAAGCTTGGCCCGCCTAACTTTTGATGATTTTAAAACTTCTATTTTTTCTATGGTTGGCAGATGCAAGGGGAAGATTCTTTCAACGCCGATATCACCACTCATTTTCCGTACGGTAATAGTGGCTCCCTGCTCGGAACCGTGTTTTCGTGCAATGACAATGCCTTCAAAAGCTTGAGTTCGGAACTTTTCTCCTTCTTTTATTTTCTGGTAAACACGGACCGTGTCTCCGGCGCTTATGGCAGGGAGAGGCTTATTGGCTAAGTTTTTGTTGAAAGTCTGTAGGTTCATGATTGTGATATGGTAATTGAATTTAAGAAGTTAGTCAATTCCTTTGGAGGATCAACCTCTAAGAGCAGATGTTGTCCGGAAGGGTCAGTAAATTCAAGTTTTTGAGCATGAAGAAACAATCTGCCAAGTTCCGGTGGGCAATATTTTTTACGGCCACCGTAAATTGAGTCGCAAACTATGGGATGGCCTATTGAATTAAGATGGATTCTGATCTGATGGGTTCTGCCTGTTTTGGGATATACCTCTAACAAGGAATAGTCGACAAATTCTTGAATAACTTTGTATTCTGTTATTGCAGCTCTCTCTTTTAAGTCTTTTTTGCCTTTTATTCTGGTGGTCTGTTTGGTGCCTATCTTGCCTAAGGGTAAGTCAATGGTTCCGGTTTTATTTTTTGGTTTTCCGTAAATTAGAGCAAGGTAGGTTTTTCTAATCAGTCTTTTTTGAAAAAGATCTTTTAAGTACTCAAAACTTTTTTGGTTTTTGGCGACTAGCATCAGGCCGGATGTTTCTTTGTCCAGTCTGTGAACTATGCCAGGACGAAGCGGATCCTCGCCGACATTTTTAATTTCCGGAAACTTTTCCAAAATCAAATCAACCAAAGTTAGGTTTGGGTCGTTGGGACCGGTTTTGTGGACAGAAATTCCGGATGGTTTGTCTGTTACAAAGAAATTCTCGTCCTCGTAAATAATTTTTAAGTTTTTGACTTCCACTTGCTTATTGTTTTAGATTATCCAATAATTTACAAATCATTAAGTTCTTTCTAATTTTTAGGAGAAGTTATGAACCGCAATGACCTTAGAGACAAAGTTTTTTGGCTGGCAACACTTTTACACTCTGTTCTTGGGACTTGCGATAGGCTTCGCACTGCTTCCAGTGCGGAAAAAAACAAGCGACTGATTGGTTTTGGTTATAACGGCTCTTTGCCGGGCAATCAACATTGCGATGAAATCGGCCATTTATTGATTGATGGCCATTGCGAAAGAACCAGACACGGCGAAACAAATTTAAGGATTAATGCTACTACTAGTTTGGAAGGTTCTACCGTTAGAATCATCGGAACGCCTTGTTTGCCTTGTGTTCGTGATGAATTGATTTCTTCGGGCGTAAAGAAAATAGACTACGCAGGCAAATATCCGAACGCCAAAGGAAAAGAACTTATAGAAAGTCTGGCACTAGCAAACAACGTTATGCTTACTCAGAAAGATGTTGATTGGGTGGCAATGCTTCAATCTGTTCTGGATAAACTTTCTGAACCTGGAGGGGTTTTTCATGGCCAAGGTTTCAGACTCAAGGTATTAAAAGAAAAAGTTTAACGGAAATCCGCAAAGTAGGGCGGATTTTTTGTGGGCGC
>DATDTF010000030.1:0-43939 GCA_036517795.1 Minisyncoccota bacterium | reverse complement strand
TAAAACTTCAGCCTAAATAATAACATCATTTACCACCAAAAACAAGGTTAATCAAAAAGACACCGAACGGTGTCTTTTTGATTAACTAATTAAATTATTTAGTGCTTATCTAATTGCGATAGGTTGAGCAATATACCCGTTTCTTGATCTCTTCCTTTCTTCTCTAAGAAGAAAGAACAGAACCAATGCCACAATCACCGCCAAGAGCAACAAGAGCCAGTTGGCACCAGAAGACAAAAGTCCGCCTAATAGATTCCTCGTTGTTTCCTGTAAATCAATCATAATCTTAACTTCATCGCTGACTTGGGGCATATTTTCACCGGTTACAGTTACAGAATTTTCAACCTCAAGGTCTTTGCCTTTTCTGTCTGAAAATTCGTCAGCCGGTAAGATACGAGCTCGGTAAGTTATAGTCCTGCCCTCGTTGGGCCTCAAGGAGTCTATAGTTACACCCTGCCTGACAATGTCTGTATCCAAAACACTGTTCTCCATACGGCTAGAGTTGAATATGTAGTCAATTTGTTCAGGAAGAGAATCTTTGACAAAAACCTTGCTAACCTTCTTAGAGCTGGTTGAAGTGATTTTGATTTGAAACTCCAACTCATCGCCAGGAGCAGCCGTAATTTGTTTTGTAGCTGTTTTCTGACCGGCGGTTAAATTCTTACCAAGTTTAATTACATCAACAAAATTAGAATTTACATAGACAACTTGCTGTATGATTACAGGATTAGTTGGAAGTGGTGTCGGAGTTGGAGTGGGGTTAGTAAAGCGGTTGAAAACGTTGACGCTTGAGTCATCACTTTGCGTTGAAATATTGTCTCCCCTGACTTCGGCTCTGTTAGAAATAATCGTGTTAGTCCTTGGAAAACGGCTGGCTGAAGCGACTCGCGCCTGAAACTTAACAAATTTCACATCACCAGGATAAATGTCACCAACATAAAGACCATTGCCGCTGTTTACCAGGGAGTCAGAAGATGTAGCACTGTTAATCGCAACTGACCCCGGAATAAATTCAAGCAACCCGTCAAGAAGGTCTTTAGCATAGACATTCCTTGCGGTTACACCGCCGTTAGAAGTAAGCATGATTGAGAATTGTACGGTTTCACCCGGTTCCGCTTGAACTGTTTTTAACCAATTAGTATCACCCTTTGAAATATTCTTGCCCAGTTTGCTGATAGAAACGAAACTGGAATAGTTGGGAGTAGGTGTCGGAGTAAAACCACCATCTAAGTAGGTGGTTACATTTCTGGTAGTGGAACTGAAGTTAGAACCTGAAAGGTTGGCATAGATTTGATTTGTTCCGTTTTGGTAACCGGTGTTTCTGGCGCGGAAGAAAATATCTTGCTGATCTCCGGAATAAAAATTGCCCAAGAAAACTCCGCCGAAACTTGAATTTGAAAGACGATTACCCTTGACAATCAGCGAGTTGGGCGTGAAAGTCAGATAAGACGGCAGATTGACTTCAAGCCAAGCATCCCTTGCTAAAGCTGAAGAAAAGTTGGAAACATTGACAAAAAATTCCAACTCGTCGCCTCTTTCAGCAGAAACACTTTGACTGAAAGATGATTGTCCTCTTGAGATATTTCTGACATTAAAAGTTCTCAAGTCTAAAGATGAGTAATTTTGAGTAGGCGTCGGAGTGGGCGTTGAGAAGGAAAAATCTGAAATCCTTATTCCTCTCACCGAGAAAACGTCCGGATTGTCCCTGTCAATAACGTAAACCTTGGCCAAACCTGTCGGATAGTAATAGGGCACAGTGAAATCATAAGTTCCCGGGTTGTTATTCAGCAACACATCAAAAACCGCACCGCCATATAGGCTAAATTTTATATGAATCCTGCTTACCCCGCCCGTGGATTGCCAAAGGATAGGATAAGTTCCACCTTGTTCCCAGGTTTCGATATTGCTCCCCGGTAAAATTATATTGATTGATCTCGGAGCAATAGTTGTGGTGGTGGTTGTGGTGGTGGTTGTGGTGGTGGTGGTGGTTGTAGTTGTGGTAGTTGGCGCGACAGTAGTGGTTGTAGTTGTGGTGGTTGGCGCGACGGTAGTGGTTGTAGTCGGGGCAACGGTTGTAGTTGTGGTAGGCGGATTAGTGGTGGTTGTGGTGGTTGGCGCGACGGTTGTCGTGGTTGTAGTCGGAGCAACGGTTGTAGTTGTGGTTGGCGGATTAGTGGTAGTGGTTGTAGTCGGTCTAACGGTAGTGGTTGTGGTTGTAGGCCGTACGGTTGTGGTTGTAACATTAGACAAAATCACGAAACTTCTGTTACAGGTAGCCAAAACTCTATGCAGATGATCTGCAATTTCTGTTTTGTAAGTTCCCGGCCTGTACTCATCAGCTCTAATCGGAGTCTGGTCATAGTAATAAAAATTGCCATAGTCATCTACGGTTATCGGTGCGGAACGGGTATCGCCGTTGTTTAGATTGGTATTCTTGATAACAACGGTCTGGTTTGGCAAAAGACCAGTGATGGCTATATCCACGTTAGAAAGCTGGCCGATCCTTCTTAAGCCTAGACCAGTGTTTGAAACTGGAGCGTCCCAAGTTAATCTGCAAACAACTTGTCTCGGTATGGTAGTCGTGGTTGTAGGTGGGACAGTCGTGGTTGTGGTTGTGGTTGTTGGAGGAATAGTTGTGGTGGTTGTGGTGGCATTAGACAAAATCACGAAACTTCTATCGCAAGTAGTCAAAACACGATGCCAAGCATCAACAACTTCTGTCTTATAGGTCCCAGGCAGATACTCATCAGCTCTGATTGGAGTCTGGTCATAGTAATAAAAATTGCCGTAGTCATCTACGGTTATCGGTGCGGAACGGGTATCGCCGTTGTTTAAGTTGGTGTTTTTAAGCACCACTGTCTGATTCGGACTGAAACCCAGAAATTCAATAGCCACATTTGACAGCTCGCCGATTCGTCTCACTCCTCTGCCATCGGCTAAAGTTGGTGAAGCCCAGTTCAAAAAGCATCTCGGACCATCTGCCTTAACACTCTGAACGCCAAAATCGCCGTTTAGAGGCAAAAGAGAAAATATGAGAGAAAGAATGACTAGACTCGAAAACAAAGACTTTTTATTACTTATCAGGTATTTCTGCATAATTTAAGGTTAGATTGCTAATCTACTAAGCTAGCGTAACGCTAAGCAAAAGTAAAGACTTATTATTATATTGATTATAACCTTTTGAATATAAAAAGTCAAGGGATGCCAAACCTATTGTATTTAAGGACTTAATGGCCTAAAATTTTGAGCATTAGATCTTTTAAAACGCTTCAAAAGGAGCAAAAATGAGGATTTTGGTAGTTGGCACAGGTACTATTGGACAACCTCTTATCAAGCTTTTTCTTACAGTAAGAAAAGCTTTGGGCATTGATGAGGTTATTTTTCACAAGCACTTACCACTATTAAAAGATCGGGGTTTTATTGTTGGTTTTATCCACGAAGGAGCCAAGCTGGCGGTTCCGTCTGAAAGTTTGGACAGTTTTAAAAAACTTCTTGAAGGATACCACTTGGAACCGGACTACACCTTCACCCAAGCCTTAAATCGTGCAGACATAATTATTGACTGCACCGATAAAGGCATAGCCAGAGAATTTAAGAAAAAGTATTATGAAAAAACTGCCAGTAAACTCGGTTTTATCGCCCAAGGTTCTGAAAAAGGATTTGGCAAGCCTTATGCCCTAAATATAAATGACTCGGCACTGGAACCAGGCAAAGACCAGTTTCTGCAGGTTGTGAGCTGTAACACTCATCAAGTATTAGTCTTGCTAAAAACTTTGGCTTTGGATCCGGAAAACACAGGGAAGCTTAACTATGAGAATCTAATTAGAGCCAGATTCTATCTCGGACGACGAGCAAGCGACATTTCGCAATCGGAATCAACCGTCGGAGTAGAGGTGGGCGAACCGACAGATCCAAGTTATGGCTCACATCAAGCCGCAGACGCAGTTAGGGTTTTAAGAACTCTCGGTGATATAAACTTGGATATCCATACAGCAGCTGACACTCTCAACAACCCCTACATGCACACCGTATATTTTTCCATTATGACAAGACGGTTCACCACAAAAGAAGAAGTGGAAAATCTGTTCCGAGCCAACCCTTTGACAGCTGTCACATATAGAAACACAAACAACCAAACTTTTTCGGGAGGCAGGGACCGGGGAAACTATGGAAGAATTCTAAATCAAACTGTGGTCTGTCTGCCCTCCATTGAAGTCCTTTCCGGAGGCCACGAAGTTGTTGGCCGATGTTTCACTCCCCAAGATGGCAACGCTCTCCTTTCATCTGTTGCCGCTGTTCTCTGGCTCAAAGATTCAGGAATCTACAAAGAACTGCTTGCTGATCATTTTTTCAGACCGCCATTTTTGTTTGATGAAGTTTAGCGTCCCGATGCCGAAATTGTTCTTGCGTTGAGCCTGACTTCTTGAGACCTTTGACGGTCTTTTGGTTATCCGACTTCAATGCTTGAGTCAACCTCAGTTTGCAATATCGGAAGAAAAGAGGTTGTCTTATTCCAAGCTTTAGCTTGTCCCGATGCCGAAGTTGAACCTGTCTTTAACATCCTCCACCTTTGGTATTGTCCCTAAAGTAAATCAAAACGCGAGAAAAATCTCGCGTTTTTTGTGAGACTAAACCAATGCAACATCGGCACTGGGACGACCAGTCAGAGGTTAAGAATTTAGCTAAAATCAAGTGGGTGCCCGCAAAATCTCCCGTCAGAAATTCCAAACATTGAGATTTCATCAGAGAAATTTTATAAAGACTCCCTAAAAAAATTAAATGTCCTAAATCTTCACCTCAAACTAGTCCAGTCTCCAATAGTATTTTAACTCTTCTTTATCGACGTTGCAAAAGCTCGGCAATGCAATATCGGGAACTAAGAGGTTCTCAATAATTTGTCGACCATTCTTAATTCATCCCAAATCCCTTCAATCAAATCATATTTTTTTGCCTCTTTAAGAGTAACCCAGGCGTGGTCTGTCATTTCTTTTGAAAGCTTAACCTTGCCGCTTTTGTAGTGCGTCCAATAAGAAAGGGTAACAACCGGATAGCCGTCGGGTCTGACAAAAACAAGATCGCAAAGATAGTTGGGCTTGTTTATAACTAAACCAACCTCCTCTTGGACTTCTTTTCTCACCAACCAATCCACAACGTTGTATTGTTGGGGAAAACCGGAAGCGACTCTTTGCATTTTATATTCGCCAAACTTCAATTTTCCGCCCGGAACTGTCCACTTACCGGGAAAAGCTTTTTCCCAATCGGCTCTTTTGGTAATCAAAAACTTATTATCTTTTACAATAATCGCTGTCGCCGCCACAATATGCAGTTTCGGGTCAAGTTTTTGCATGTTTTTATTTGGTTAGTTTTTTGGTGGTTATTGCTTTTGAAGGCTCTGTGAGTTGTGGATTGCTAGCCATTGAATCTTACAGCCCATTCGCCGTTAAGGCGGATAAGCTGTAAGTTCAATGGCGTGGTCTGGACAGCTTTCTTAAGCTGGACAGAATCCACATCTCACAAAGAGCGAGTCCCGCCGCTGGAGCGGGACGAGCGTCCGGAAAAAGCAATAATCACCAAACTAACCCTAGTCATCTTCTCTTAAAATATATTTCGTATATAAAGGCTTATGGTTCACCAACTCTTCCGGTTTAAACCAAACACTGATTTCCGCTTTCGCTTCTTCCGGGTTGGCCGAAGCGTGTATCAAATTAAAGACTCCAATTTTTTTAGCGTCAGAGTAAGCATAAGAAACGTGAGCATAGTCTCCTCGGATTGTGCCGGGGGCGGCTTTCTTGGGCTCTGTCTCTCCCACAAGTTTACGCACCACCTCAACTATCTCCACACCCTCAAAAACGATAGCGACAACCGGACTCGTTGTGAGCATCTCAACCATCAGCTTTCTGATGTGCTCACCGCGCCTACGGACAACGTCTTCGCCGTAATGGCACATCGCGGTTTTTTCATCGCACTGTATAAGTTTGAGACCGATCATTTTAGCGCCGACTCTCTCAAACTTCTGTAAAATCTCGCCAACAATCCCCCGGTTGATCGTGTCGGGTTTTAGTAAGACTAGGGTTCGTTGTAATTGGTCAGACATAAAATCAGTAAAGGTCTTGGACGGAAAAAGTATTATCCGATAAGTTCCAGTTATCTTTTTTTAATACTATAATTCTCGCCATCCAAAACAAGTTCAACCGTCCCATCTATATCTGTACGATAATACGGAATCTTAAAATCTGCAAGCCTCTTCATAACCTCTTCCGTAGGATGTCCATATTTATTATTCCTTCCTACCTCTATAAAAGCTGCCAAAGGACTGACTTTTTTTATAAATTCTTCGGTGGTAGAAGTCTTACTGCCATGATGGGCGATTTTCAAAAAATCCGAATCTATGTTTACTCCAGCCGAAACCAGTTTATTCTCCACCTGCTTTTCAATATCACCGGTAAGCAGAACCGACTGCGCGCCGAAGATAAGTTTCAAAACGATTCCCCCATTGTTTCTTTTGGGGAAAGTTCTACCTGTTTCGTCCTCAAAAGGATGCAAAACCAAAAAACGGAAATTATCGCCCTCTCCAATTTCTTGTCCAAGAACAAGATTAATCAAATCCGCACCTTCATTGGTTTTTAAATTTTTCCACTCGGCGCATAAAGAAGTCTCGCAGGCCATGCCAGTTTCAGAGATAGCCAAAACTTTGTATCTTTCTAAAACACTTAATAAACCGGCCAAGTGATCAGCATCTGGATGAGTGTTAATCACTAAATCTATTGTTCTATCATAAAAAGGCATCACCTCGCCCAATCTCTGCAAAACAGTTTCATCCGGCCCCCCATCAATCAGAACTTGTTTGCCGCTTGGAGTCTCCACAAATATTGCATCTCCCTGCCCGACATCAAGAAAATAAACATGGAGTAAACCATCGTTACCACCAAAAGAGAAAGAAAGAAAAGCAACAAGAATCAGACTCCCTAAAATCACCCATTCTTTTTTAGAAATATTTTTGTATTCTTCAGCCATGTTTTTTCAATAGCACAAATTCAGACGAAAGAAAAAGTTCTTTGTTGACAACATCAGCTTGTTTGTTAAGATTTACTTAATTGACAACTGATATATATCAAGAAGGTGAAAATTCGCTTCGGCGAAGGGAGAACTAGCTTCCTTAAATCACCTAGCAACTTGCCCGCAGAAAATTTGGGTAAAGTGCTTAATTCTAGCCCTGTTGGGAAAGATATGTTGGATCACTGATACACTATATCTTCCTTGCGGAAGGTTTTTTATTTTATGGCCAAATTGTTTACGGCCGAGAGTGTTACCTCCGGCCACCCCGACAAAATCTGCGACCAGATTTCGGACACAATCTTAGATGCATTTTTGGAGCAAGACCCCAAAAGCAGAGTGGCGGTAGAGACCTTCGGTTCCAGCGGATTGATAGTTGTCGGCGGAGAGGTTACCAGCAAAGGTTCTGTAAACGTGCCCTCGCTAGTCAACAAAATATATCGGGAAATAGGCTACAAAGATAAACCGAAAATAGTTGTCAATATCAGCAAACAGTCACCGGATATTGCTCTGGGAGTAGACACCGGCGGAGCCGGAGACCAAGGCATTATGTATGGTTACGCTACCGACGAAACACCCGAATTACTCCCTCTGCCCGTAGTCTTAGCGCACAGATTAACAAGAGGTCTGGAAGACCTTAGAAGAAACAATGCAAAATTTTCTTGGCTTAGGCCGGATGGTAAATCTCAAGTCACGGTAGAAGGAAAAAAAGTAAGCGCGATTGTTGTTTCTTGTCAGCATGATGAGAAGATAGAGTTAGCGGAAATACGGAAGTTACTTTTAAAAAATCTGATCAAGCCGATAATTGGTTCTGGCGACTATCAAGTGTTAATAAATCCAACCGGTAGATTTGTTACAGGAGGCTTTGTTGCCGACACAGGCCTTACCGGCAGAAAAATTATGGTTGATACTTATGGCGGGTTGATTCCGCATGGTGGCGGCTGTTTTTCCGGAAAAGACGCAAGCAAGGTTGACCGTTCCGCCGCCTACATGGCTCGTTTTGTCGCCAAAAATATTGTTGCGAACAAACTAGCCAAAAAGTGCTTAGTCAGCGTTGCTTATGCCATCGGAAAAAAAGAGCCTCTTATGGTAGAGGTGGAAACTTACAAAACCGGGGACGATAATAAAACTAAAAAAATAGTCACGGAAAAATTTGATTTCTCTCCACTGGCAATTATAGAACGGCTGGGCCTGCGAAAACCCATTTTTGCCCAAACCGCCGCTTATGGACACTTTGGAAAAAATAGTTTACCATGGGAAAAAATAATAAAAATATGAAGATAAAAAATACAAAATTGGCTGACAACATGTCTTATATGGCTTACCAAAAACCGCTTATGCTGAGCCAATTTTTGTGTTTTGTTTGATAACTAACAAAGACTGAATCCAAAAACTGCCTCAGCACAAGAGGCAGTTTTGTTCTTTAAAAGGAGGAGTAGATGTCACACATTATAACTTTGACCGCCGATTTTGGCGATGATGCTTTTGCTGTTGCCCAGCTCCAAGCCGTAATTAACAACATTAACCCGGAAGCACTGGTAATAAACGCCACCAACAGCCTTCAGTCTTTTAATTTAATAGAGGGTGCTTTCGTCTTGCAGGAAATGTCAAAGCTTTTTTCTAAATTCAGCAGAGCAATACATGTTGGCGTTGTTGACCCGGGGGTCGGGTCAGCTCGCAAGCCCATTATTATTGAAACTGAAAATGCCCTCTTTGTAGGGCCAGACAATGGTCTTTTGTTACCGGCCGCCAAAGCCAATAAGCTGCTAGGGGTATGGGAAATTGACACAAAGGCCGTTGAGGAAAGGCTTAACAAAAGTTCGCTAACTCCCAAACCCATTCGTATTTCCAACACCTTCCATGGCAGAGATATTTTTGCTCCCGTAGCCGCTTTTTTAAGCCAGCATCGCGGTTTGGAGTTTGAATTAGGTCGTCTAGTAAGACAGAAATTAAAAAACTTCCAAGACTTGGAATTTTTACCGGACCAAGTTGTCTTTATTGACCCGTACGGAAATATAAAAATCAACAACCCGGCGCAATACAAACTTGGCCAAAATTTTCGTTTTAGAGTTAGAAATAAACTAACATGCGACTGCTGGCATGGACATGCAAAATTTTGTCGCACTTTCGACGACGTGGCAAAGGGTGAATTTCTTTTCTATTTGGGAAGTAATTGGAATCTCGAACTGGCAATAAATCTAGGCTCGGCAGCAAAAAAAATTAATGCCGCTGTCGGCGACATTATAGAAATAGAAAAAACTTACTACTCTGGAGAGTGATGGGTTAGATTAAAGCTGTGGCTCTTTCACAGCTTTTTTGTTTTTTAAAAAAACAAGCGCCAAAATTATAAAAAAATACGCCACAATCAACACGCGCCAAGAGATAAAAACATCAAGAGAAGCGTATGGTGAATTTGAAAATAATCTGGCTAAGAAAATTATGAGAGAAGAAACCAGCCAAGCTGCTGCCCCGACGACTAGTCCCAAAACAGACCAAATCATTCCGGCAATTCCGGTAACAAAACCAGACAGCATTGCTAATGGCACCAAAGGCAAAATAAGCAAGTTGGCAGGCAAAGCAACGACAGACAGGTTGTGGAAGTAATACAAGATAAGCGGCAATACCATAATCTGCGCCGAAACAGTCATCAAAAAAGTCTCACCGAAATTAAGCACAGGAGGCAATTTTTTAAAATAGTTTTTAAGCAAAGGAGCAAGATACAAAATACCAATCGTTGCCATAAAAGAAAGTTGGAAACCGATATCGTAGCGCAGGATCATAGGATTAACCAAGACCATCAAAAAAGCGACCAGAGCCAGAGAGTTTTTTGAATCGTACAATCGGCCGGAGTTATTAGCCAATAAAACCAACCCGCCCATCAAGGCCGAACGGACAACCGAAGCCGAAGCGCCGGTCAGGATTGTAAAAACAAAAATCGCGACAACTGAAAACCAAAAAGCAACATTACGCCGAAAAAAGAAAAGCAAAAACCAGGAAACAAGCAAAGCGACAATTGTAATATTATAACCGGAGATAGCCGTAATGTGGGAAACTCCGGCAACATTAAAGTCGTCTTTTAGTTCTTGCGGAATATTCTGTTTTGAACCAAGCAAGATACCATTTAGAAAAGAAGCGTGTGGCTCCTTGACGCTCATACCTATCGCACTCTCAAATTTATTTTTAAAACTGAAAATCTGTCTGAAAAATTTAACTTTAAGGGTTTCTATGGGACCGAGTCTCAACGTCTCGTCAACTTCGGCACTGGGACGGTAAGCAATCGTATAAATCTGGTCTTTCGCCAGATAAGATATGTAGTCAAAGTCGTTATAATTTTTGGGCAAAGATATTTTACCTTCTAAAGAAAGCTTTTCTCCAAATTTATAACGAGGGTAAGAGTCAGTAATAACTAAAATATTTTCGTTAAGTTCTTCGGGAATGGTAAAATCGGGAACCTTCAACTCTTTCACTCTAAAAACAAACTGGCCATAGCTTCCTTTGTTTTGAAACTCGCTAGCGACATAGCCGGAAAGGGTTGAGGCAAAGTTAGTTTCGGCAAACTTTTTGACAAAAGTGGTATTAATTCTGGCATCAAAAGTGCGAAGAATGCCAAACAAAAAAATTGTAACTGAAAAAGCCACAAAAACCACCTTCCACTTCCGCCGCCAAAAAACAGCAACCAAAATTAAAGGGGGTATAAAAAGAAGATACAAAGTTGTTTGAGAAAATGCCAGAAACGAGCCAAGCGCCACACCGGCAACAAAACAGCAAAGTAATATGAAAAAGAGTTGCGATTTGTGCATCCCAAACAGTTTATCAGAGCTGGGTTACTAATTGCAAACTCCTGTCGTTGAAAAACAGTTTGGACAAGAGTAACAGGAGCCGGCGCGGACCATAATGGCGCCACACTCGCAGACATTGGCCTCGGTCATCGCTTCCTGAATTGGATAGCCTGCCTGCTGAACAGATGAACCAGCCGATGCAGAAACTAAAGTTGCCGTAGGTTTTGGAGTACTGTCGTTTTTGTTATCAATCAAAGGCTGGTAGGCAGAGCCGAAAACTTCTTCTTTTTCAGCTTCAGTCAAAAATCTCATTCCCAAAAACCTGAAGACATAGTCAATAATTGACTTAGCAATCGGCACATCTTCATTATTGGTAAATCCTGAAGGCTCAAAACGCATATCTTTAAACTTTCTGACTAGCACTTTCAAAGGCACTCCCGATTGCAAAGAAATGGAAGTCAGAGTGGCAATCACATCTAGTAATCCTGAAACCGTACTACCCTCTTTGGCAATCCTGATAAACGTCTCCCCCACCTTTTGAGTTCCCGGGTACAATCCGACAGTTAAGTAGCCCTCATGACCGTTAACCGAAAACTTGTGAGTGATGGCCGGTCTTTCATCCGGCATCTTGAAGCGAGTATGGCCGTTAATTTTTTCTACCAAATCATTTTTTTCATCTGCTGATGTGCTTAACGGTTGGATTGTTTTACTGCCATCTCTATAAAAAGCTACCGCCTTCAAACCCAGCCTCCAAGCTTCAATGAAAGAATTTTTAACCTCTTCAACGGTTGCTTCCGCCGGCAAGTTGACTGTCTTGGAAATAGCGCCGGAGATAAAAGGCTGGGCCGCTGACATCATTTTTAAGTGGCCCATATGGTGAATACTCCTCTTCCCGTTAACCGGACGGAAAGAACAATCAAAGACCGGCAAATGAGCCTCTTTCAAATCAGGTGCACCCTCGATTGTTTCTTTTTCTAAAATATAATTCGTAATCCTGCCCACCTCTTCTTCCCGATAACCAAGATTGTCTAAAGCTGTAGAAACTTGCAGGTTGACCAGTTTTAGCGTACCGCCGCCGACAAGTTTTTTGTATTTAACCAAAGCCAGCTCCGGTTCAATTCCGGTAGTAGCGCAATCCATCAAAAAAGAAATTGTTCCGGTCGGAGCCAGGACGGTAGCCTGCGAGTTGCGATAGCCGAATTCTCTGCCGAGCCGTAAGGCTTCGCGCCAAACATTAACAGATTCAAATATCAAATTCTGGTCACCGATAATCCCGCCCACTTCCGCCATATGAGATAAATTCTCTGCCGCTTCACAATGTTTTCCGATCACATCCAGCATGCCCTGACGGTCTTTTTGATAACCCCTGAACGGTCCGCCGGCTCTGGCGATTTCAGCCGACATTCTGTATCCCTCACCGGTTAAAATAGAAGTCAAAAGCCCACCCCAAGCCCGACCCTCGTCAGAGTCGTAAGGAATACCTAAAGTCATCAACAGCGCTCCCAGATTGGCATAGCCCAAACCAAGCTCTCTGTAATTTCTGGCGTTCTCTCTGATTTTTTCCGTAGGAAAGGAAGAGTTGTCAATTAAAATATCCTGCGCAAGAATGAAAGTATCTATAACTTTTTTGTAAAGCTGAACGTCAAATGTGCCGTCTTTTTTCAAAAACTTTAAAAGATTAATTGAAGCTAAATTGCAGGCGCTATTATCCAAATGCATATACTCACTGCACGGATTAGAAGCGTTTATTCTGCCGGCGTTGGGACAGGTATGCCAATAGTTTATGGCTGTGTCATACTGCATGCCCGGATCAGCGGAGTGCCAAGCGGCATCAGCCACCCAGTCCATAATTTGTCTGGCCTTAACTTTTTCCAAAACCTGATCTGTTGATACCGCCTTCAACTCCCAGTCTTCATCCTGTTCAACCGCCTTCATAAACTCATCCGTAACTCTAACGGAGTTATTGGCGTTCTGATAGGGCAAAAGAGTATAAGGATCAAAAATATCAGCCGTAATTGAATCTTTTATTCCACTGCGCGCCAAAGCCTTAGTCATGTCTTCAACAATTTTTTTGCAATAAATAAAATCTTTAATATCAGGGTGATCAACATTGAGAACGACCATCTTCGCCGCTCTTCTGGTAGTACCGCCGGAACGGATGCTGTTAGCCACACCGTCAGCCCCCTTCATAAAAGAAACCGGACCGGAAGAAAAACCGCCTTTTGAAAGGGCTTCTTTGGAAGAACGCAGTTTAGAAACATTCAGTCCCGAACCCGATCCGAATTTAAAAATCCAGCCCTCATCCCTATACCAGTCCAAAATTGATTGCATCGTGTCTTCAACGGCAAGGATAAAACAAGCTGAAGTTTGGGGCTTATCATAAACCCCGACGTTAAACCAAACCGGACTGTTAAAAGCTCCGAATTGGTTTATAAGTATCCACCGCAGATCATTTCTAAAGTTTAGGTAATCTTTTTCATTATCAAAATAGCCGTCTTTCCATCCCCAAGTTGCTACGGTATCCGCCACCCGTTTTACCATTTCTTTGGCGCTTTTTTCTCTTTCCGGCGAACCAATCCTGCCCCTGAAATATTTTGAAGCCACCACGTCAGTAGCTGTTTGAGACCAAAAATTTGGAACCTCTACATCTTTTTGTTCAAAAACTACCTGACCGCCGCTCTTTACAATTTTTGCCGTTCTTCTGTCCCAGATAATTTCATCAAAAGGATCGCCATCGGAAAATTGGCTCTGCCAAACCAAGCCTTCACCCTGATGTGTTTTGGCTTCGCTGTCTTTCAACAAAATAGGTGTTTCGGAATCATCAACAAAACCATTAGCTATTTCATCCGGCTCGCTTAGCGGAAAAAAATCTGAACCTTTTTCTTCTTCAAAAATAGGAAATTGCGACATATTGAGACAAGCAAACGACCCAAGTGGTCGTTTGATTTAATTCAAAAACTTAAACAGATAAACCATCAAATCAATTCTATAACAAAGGAAGAGATGTACGCTGTGGATAACCTTATTCCTTCATTTTTTTCCTGATAAAAGCCGGAATATCAAACATTGCTTCGTCCTCTAGAGAGCTGTCAATAAATTCTCTTTTTGACTCTTGACCACTGCGGCCATTGACCAATGAATGACCTGTGGAATCACTGGTTTTTTTACCGGAGGAAATCTCGTCAAACAATGTCGGTCCTTGAGTCAACAAACCAACGCTCGCAGACTTGGAACTTCCTTGGATAGCATCACCGTTAAAACCAGTAGCAATTACAGTAATCTTAATCTCTCCCTTTTTAAGCTTGTCATCCTCCACAGCACCAAAAATTACTTTCGCGTTCGGATCTATATTTTCAGTGATAATTTTAGCAGCCTCATTAATCTCCGACATACTAAGATCAGAGCCGCCGGAAACGTTAAACAAAACCCCTCTCGCACCATCAATGGCAACTTCTAGCAAAGGTGAGTTGATCGCCATCTTTGCCGCAGAAATTGCCCTGTCCTCTCCGGAAGCACGGCCAATACCCATAAGGGCCGAACCGGAATTTTGCATAACCGCTTTGACATCAGCAAAATCAACGTTGATTATGCCGGGAATCGTAATCAAGTCAGATATACCCTGAACACCTTGTCGCAAAACGTCATCGACGACAGCAAAAGCCTCTAATATCGGGGTCTTACGGTCAATGATAGACAACAGTCTGTCGTTGGGAATGGTGATAATAGAATCAACTTTATCCCTCAAAAGATTCCAGCCGCCCTCTGCTATCCTTGAACGCTGGGCCCCTTCAAACAAAAAAGGTTTGGTCACGATAGCAACGGTCAGCGCCCCCAAGTCTCGGGCAATTTCAGCAATTACCGGACTCGCTCCGGTACCGGTACCTCCGCCCATGCCGGCTGTGATAAAAACCATATCAGCGCCTTTAAGCGCTTCAGTAATTTCTTCTTTGGCGTCTGCGGCGGCTTGTCTGCCGATTTCAGGATTCATGCCGGCGCCCAAACCTCTTGAGAGGTTTTTACCGATTTGAAGTTTGACCGGCGCTCCTGATTTATGCAGGTCTTGAAAATCTGAGTTGGCAGCAACAAACTCCACTCCTTGGATACGGGAAGAAATCATACGCATTAAAGCATTGCCACCAGCTCCGCCTACGCCTATGACCTTAATCCTGGCAAATGTTTCAAAAGGGGGTTTTAGTTGAGCCATCGTCCCAATGCCGATATTGCCTTTCTTAAAATTCACGAGCCCGACATTGTCAGCGGTCCCTAATTACTTTATCCCAGCTGACGTTTGCTAAAGCTCGGCAGTGCAATATCGGAAGTTAAATTGATTATTTTAATTCAAAAGTTTACCTTGATTTAACACAAAACAAAAACCAATACAAGTTTGGGTATAACAACCTGTGGATAAGTTGTTAACTTTACTCTTTTTTAGGGAGAGAAGTTCTTAAGCCAGGAAAAAAACTTTTTTAGAGGATTAAAATATTCTACCAAACTTAAAGAAGAAGATGATCTTGCTTTAGAGTACTCTTTTTCCATTCCATACAGAATCAAACCGGCAGCGACAGCCAAAGAAGGATCCTCAACCTGATCGGCCATACCTTCAAAAGGATATCTTATTCCGATTCTTACCGGAAGCTTTAATTTATCCTTAACAAAAGAACTAAGCCCGGGTAATTTGGCGCCACCACCGGTAATTACTATACCGGCAGGAATCATTCCGGAGTGTGGCATCTTTTTCATCTCCGACTGCACCATTTCAAAAACCTCGCCTATTCTGGCATCTACAACTTTGGCGATATTTTTTTTTGGTATGACAAAATTTTCTTCTCCAATAATATCAGACAAGTCAATCTCGTCTCTCTTGCCATGCCCAACCAAATTTTTCTGTGAAACCAAATTTGCACAGGCATAGCCATGCTGCAATTTAACCGTTTCAGCAATGTCCATTGAAGTGCGCAAAGCAACAGCCAAGTCATTGGTTATATGTCTTGAACCTAACGGGAGAGTGGCGGCATAAGCCAACTCACCTTCGTGAAAGAATGAAAGGGTGGAAACTCCGCCACCAAGATCAAGGTTTAGCACTCCATGCTCTTTCTGGTTTTTATCAAGCACGGAATAACTGGCGGCCAAAGGAGAAAAAACAAACTCAACCACCTCAATATCATTTGCGTTTAAGCACTTGGCAATATTTCTAATATACGGAGAAAGGCCGTCAATAATCAAAACCTCCGCTTCTAAACGGACCCCTTTCATACCCAAAGGATTCTTTACATATTCCTGACCATCAACCAGATAGTTTTTTGGAAGAATATGTATAATCTCCCTATTTGCAGGCAAACTGACAATCGAGGCGGCATCAATGACTCTTTCTAAATCATGAGGAGCAATCTCGTTATCGGCTTTAGAAACAGCAATAACGCCTCGGGACAACTGGTTTTTGATGTGCAGGCCATTCACAGAAACATAAGCCCTGCGTATTTTGACACCTGAACTTGTTTCAGCTTTTTTAACAGATTCTTCTATGTCCCTTATGGCCTCGCCCATATCAACAACCACGCCCTTTCTTAGGCCATGTGACTCGGAGATTCCCACACCCAAAATCCTAGGATTTTGGGTTTCCCGATCCAACTCCGCCACAACTGTTTTCACCAAAGAATTGCCAATATCAATACCGACAACGGTGTGAGAACTAGACATAGATAATATTTTTTAAATTTAAAAATCAACGGTCAAAATTCAGAAGTTTAAGAATTTTATTTTCCAACAAAAACATTTTATCTGATTCCTTCGAAGATCTTTCGTGATCATAACCCAGCAGATGCAAGGTGCCATGAACTGTCAACCAAGCCATCTTTGGTTTTATATTAACATTTTCCCTCTTTGCGCGCCTTTTGGCAAATAGCAAACAAATAAAAATATCGCCAAGCAAAACAAGACCCTTGTTTTCGGAGTGGATTTCATCCAACGGAAAAGACAAAACATCGGTTGGCTTATCTTTTCCAAGATACTTCTTGTTTTGACGCCTGATTCTATCGGCACCAACAAGGTTCAGGGAAATTCCAAGATTTTTCTTGTCTAAGTTAAGTTCTTTTAGAGTTTTCCCGATAATTTTATAAAAAAAGTTTTTGGAAAAACTTTTATCTTTCGTGAAATTATTGAAACTAAAGTCCAGCATTATGATTTTTAAACAGGACCAATCTTAATAATACTTTTCATGCTGAAAATGATTAATTTTGAGCGAAAGGACATTGTTGAGATGGGTTCTAACCTAGCCAAGTAATTCCTTTGCTATGCGGCTTATGACACTGCCATCGGCACGTCCCTTAAGTTTAGGCATGACCAAGGCCATAACCTTGCCCATTTCTTTGGGCTCTTTCGCTCCTGACGATTCTATGGCTTTTTTTATTTCCTCCCTGACCACCTCGTCGCTTAGCTGTTCAGGCAAATACGCTTTTAAGATCTTTTCTTCGGCTTCTTCTTTTTCAGCAAGGTCTTTTCTGCCACCGGCGGTAAACTGCTCAACCGAATCTTTTCTTTTCTTAACCTCACTAACAATGACTTCCAAAACCTCTTCGTCGTTGAGCCGGCTCTGTTTTTCCAACTCTATGGTATCGGTAACATCTTTACTAAGATGGGTCCTCTTGCTCAACTCACGGTTCTTGATAGCAGTTAAAAGAGTACCCAAAACCAAGCGCTTTAACTGATCGCCTGATTTCAATGACTCTGTTAGTTCTTTTTTAATTTGTTCTTGCAGCACTTTACAAGTCTAACTTCTGTTTAATTTTTCTTTTTTCTTCTTCAAAATTTTCTTCGCTGTACTTGCCAAGCCGTTCCAGTCTTTTGCGCAAAGCTTTCAACTCTTCACGCATAATCGCTCTGTTCTTGTTTTGTCTTTCACTTTTCTTTTTCTTGTAAAATCTGGAGTCCTTAACCTGCGGCAAAACATGGCTCTGTTGCACAACCTTTGAAAATCTTCTCATCATACTGCCTATAGTCTCATTCGGTTTTCTTTTTACATCCATAAAAATACCTCCTTCTATTAATTGACAATCTTGGACCCCAGTGGTTTACCGGCCAACAAATGCAAATGCAAATGCGGCACCAACTGGCCGGCATTGGGACCCTGATTCAATATTAAACGATAACCGGTCTTTTCAACCCCAAGCTTCTTAGCGGCTTGGCCGGCGACAATAAACATCTTTCCTAAAATATCCAATTCTTCGTGACTGATTTCATGAATTATATCTAAATGCTTCTTGGGAATAATCAAGACATGCACCGGAGCCGCCGGGTGAATATCTTCAATCACGATAAAATCCTTATCTTCAATAACAAACTCCGCCGATAATTCTTTATTAATAATTCTACAAAAAACGTCGTCAATCATAACAAGTTTAGCCCTTAAGCCTTTTCCTCACCGACTCAATAATACTATCCATCGGAATGGTCTCTTGAATTCCACTATCCATCTCCCTTAAAATTGCGGTTTTGTCTAAAGCTTCCTTGTGTCCAATGATTACCGCAAACTTTACCCTTAGCCTGTTGGCTATCCTTAGCTGAGCCTTGATGCTGTCTCTTCCAAGCGAAGTACTGGCACTAATACCAGCTTTTCTTAAATCTTCAAACAAAACAAGACTTTTCCTTTTGGCAAAATCTCCCAATTGAGCCAAAAATATTTTGGGCTGTGGTCTTGTGTCCGGCACTTTTAAGCCCAAAATTTTCATTGCTAGAATTATTCTTTCAACACCGGCAGACCAGCCAACAGCCGGAGTTTTTGCACCGCCCAAAAGATTAACAAGACCATTATATCTGCCCCCGCCAACCAAGGCCAAACCCTTAAACACAGCCTCACTGCCTGCGGTTTTTTCATTTTCTGAAGCAACAGTCTTGGCTGTCTCATCTAAAACAATCTCGAAAACAGTATGGCTATAGTAATCAAGGCCTCTGACCAAAAAAGGATCCAGCATATAGGGAGCTTTAACTTCGTCCAAAAATTCTATTACTTTTTTGAAGTGACTGCGGCAGTTTTCATCCAAATGGTCTATCATCTGGGGAGCCTCCTTGACAACATTCCGACAAGACTCTTCCTTGCAGTCCAAAACCCTTAGAGTGTTTTCTTTAACACGGACCTTGCACTGAACACAAAGTTGTTTGGTTTTGGATTTTAAAAACTCTTTTAAAACTTTCAGATAATGCGGACGGCAATTTGAATCACCGAGACTGTTTATCTTCAGGGTCAAATTCTTAAAACCCAGACTTTCTAAAAAAGTTAAAGCAACAAAAATGCTTTCAGCATCTGCGGCCGGATTATCATCTCCGAATATTTCCGTACCAAACTGGTAAAACTGTCGGTATCGACCAGCTTGAGGCTGGTCGTGTCTGAACATCGGTCCCCAATACCAAAGCTTGACCGGATGTGGCCAAGAACTCATTCCGTGTTCAATATAAGCTCTGGCTACACCAGCCGTATTCTCTGGTCTTAATGAAAGCTCGTCTCCGCCACGAGTTTTAAAACTATACATCTCCTTACTGACAATATCTGTTTCCTCGCCAACAGAACGGAGAAAAAGATCGGATGATTCAACAATGGGAGTGTCTATCTTGCCAAAACCATAGTCATCCAACAGCACAGACGCTTTCTTGTAAACAAACTTCCAGTGAGCCTGCTCCTCGGGCAGAGTATCATGCATGCCCTTTACTGATTGTACCGATTTTAATTTTGCCATATTTTAGTAATCCACCTCTTAAAACTTAGTAACCTTATCAAAAGGCCAAGCCCTAAAGAATGCTCTGCCAGTAATAAGTTTTTTGTTCACCTGACCCCAAATTCGGGAATCTGAACTATGTTCACGATTATCGCCTAAAACAAAATACTCGCCTGGCCCGACACTGACTTTTAAATTACCGATTGTTTTTACGCCTTCATCTACATACAAAGATTCATCCAGTTCAAAACCTTTGGGATTATTTTTATTCAAAATCACAACTTTGCCGTCTTTTATCTGCACTTCTTCGCCCGGTAAGCCAATAATTCTTTTTATATAAAATTGTGACTTATCTTCCGGCGCTCGGAAAACTATGACTTCACCTCTCTGGGGTTGCCTGAACCTGTAAGAAATCTCGTCAATCAGCAGATAGTCCCCGTCTTCAAATGAAGATTCCATGGAAGCGCCTCTTACAAAAAAAGGTTGGACCAGGAAGTAGCGCACCGGCACAATAATCGCCAAGGATATGACCACAATCCTGATAACCTCCCAAAAAAAAGAAAGGAGTTCTTTGCGTTCGGAAAAATCTTTATTTTGAAAATCAGCCTTTGGCTCCTCGGTGCTAAACATAGATAAGAAAATGTAACAGATTTAGACTAACTTTGCAAATCCGTCGCAAAATCAGTATTGACAAACAACCATGAATGGTTTACCCTACGTGCAACTGACAAAAGACTGCCAAGGAGGCAAATCATGAAAACTGGAGTTTTGGCTGAAATGGAACTGTCAGAAAGCCCATTAACAAAAAGTCAAAGCTTGGTTGTTGCTAAAAACCAAAACACTTCTCTAGACCTTGTCATGCCCTGCAGACGCAAGGTTTTAATGGAAAAGTTAGACAACTTTAAGGTAGCTAACTTGACTGCAAAAGAGTTTGCAAACTACAGCACGCTGCTTAAAAAAAATACTTACCTTTTTGAAAGATTATGTTGGAACAAAATGGGTATTTCAGAACAACAAATAAATCGCCTGCAAGTCGGCGAACAGGAGGAATTGGCTCTGATGATATATGAAAAATCAAAAGTGCCAGGTCTTTTCCAAACTGTACTCCTCGTATGCATTCCCATAGTTGGCTGGATTCTATTACCATGCCTGCTGAATCCCAAAGATATGCCAGACAAAGACGACTGGAGAAAACCTCTTTATAACAACCTACGCTACTTCTGGTGGTATAGAAAAATGAAAAAATCATTCGGCAAGAACTTCTACCCCAAACTAGAGCTAAAGCCACCAAAACAGTTGCAAGATTAGACAAACAAAAAGAACGGCTCCGAAACTTCGGAGCTTTTTTATTGAGTAAACGGACTCACGCTGTACAAAAAAAATTGTATCTATATAATTTAGAGATGGCGTACTTAATTGTTGGTTTGGGCAATCCGGACAAAGAATACAGTGAAACTAGACATAATATCGGCTTTATGTTTTTGGATACGCTGGCAAAGAATATCAAAGCCTCTGATTTTGCTTTGGAAAAAAAGTTGCTGGCAGAAACTGCTGTAGGAAAATTTAATGACCAAAGAGTAGTCTTGGCCAAACCGCAGACTTTTGTGAACAAATCGGGCGAAGCGGTCAAGAAGCTAAAGCTGTTTTATAAAGTGCCAACAAAGAACATCATAATTATCCACGACGACCTGGATGTGCCGTTTGGTTCTACAAAATTGACACCGGGCTCCGGTTCCGGCGGACACAAGGGCGTACAATCCATAATCGGCCATCTTAAAACTGAAGATATTAAGCGCCTAAAAATAGGTCTGGCAAACTCAAAATTAAAACTAGCCAGAAATCAAAAATCCGATCAAAAAAGAAAGGAACTAATCGGCGACTTTGTTTTATCAAAGTTCACGCCCGGCGAGAGAGAACAACTAAAGAAAGTATTTAAAGAAGGGCTTGAAAAATTGACTCAAGCAGTTTCCTGAACCCTGCCACAAGCCAGCTGAACTGATTTAGGAGGGATATTCAAACCAGTTGCGCAGGAATCATGGCAGGATTAAGAAAACCGCCAATTTATTATCCTTCAATAACAAAGTTCTAAAAACAATGCAACTGAAATATCTAAATGCCATAAACATACTTGTTTCAGCTCAAACAGGCTCTTTGCAAAAAATCGCTGATCATTTCCGTGGAAATTTTGAACACGCATGGCATTCACCCGCTCTCAAAAATTTTTTACCAAAAGACGCGCCCGATAAGTCTAAAGTTGATCCGGAAAAGGAATTTCAAAAAATAGAAAAGGATTCAGTACATCTCGTCACACTAAACGACAAAGCCTATCCCAAACTTTTAAAAAATATCTTTGATCCGCCCTTCCTACTATATATAAAGGGTGACGGAAAAATCCTAAACAACAGTTGTTTTGCCATTGTTGGCACCCGAACCCTCACTGATTACGGCAAGAGAGTTGCGCCAATTATCGCCAAAAGTATCGCCGAAGCCGGGCTAACTATTGTTTCCGGGCTGGCTATGGGTATTGACGGTTTAGCTCACAGAGCCGCTGTTGAAGCCAACGCCCCAACTATTGCTGTTTTGGGGGGAGGTATCAACGGACAATCCATAGTTTATGAAAACCAAAAGCTATCAACTGAAATAATCAAAAAGGGTGGAGCAATAATAAGCGAATATGCTCTGACAACTCATGGCAATCATTATTCTTTTCCTCAAAGAAACAGGATAATAAGCGGCCTTTCAAAGGGAGTCTTGGTCATAGAGGCCGATGAAAAAAGCGGCTCTTTGATTACCGCCAAATGCGCTTTGGACCAAGGACGAGATGTCTTTGCCGTGCCGGGCCCAATCTTTTCTTCAAAATCCAGAGGTCCTAATTCACTCATTCAAAGCGGAGCTAAACTTGTAACCTGCGCAGAGGATATTTTGACAGAATACAATTTTCAGCATAGTCTGACCAAACTTCAGCTTAAACCCAAGAACGAGATAGAGAAAAATGTTTTGGAAATAATAGGAGAAAAGACAATGAGTTTGGATGAAATTATAAGGACTAGCAAAAAGCCAGCCGAAAAAGTTGTTTCTTGTCTTATGGACATGGAGCTGGAAGACAAGATTAAAAACTTAGGAAATAACAGATTTTCTTTGACATAAGTTGATTATTGTAGAACCGCCTACATTATGTATAATTAACCCTATGGGATACTCGCGCTGGTCTACCAAAGAAATAGCTTTGCTTAAAAAATTATACCCCTCTTTACGCGTAAGAGAATTGTCCAAGAGGTTTCCCCGCAGAAATAAGGCCACAATAGTTGCAAAAGCCGTATCTTTAAATTTACCTTCAGCCAAGATATGGCAACCAGAGGAAAATGGAATTCTAAAAAAATACTTTTACAACTGCTCCAAGGAAGAAATCTTAAAGCTTTTACCAAAGAGAACGTGGCCCGCAGTTTTAGCCCAAGGCGAAAGATTGGCTCTCAGAAGAAAAACAGATAAACCAAAACTTGATATTAATGAAAGTTATTTTAAGAAATGGTCGCCCAATATGGCGTATGTAGTTGGGTTCATCCTTGCTGATGGATGTATAATAAAAGGTACTTATAAAGGGTACAGTGACTCTTTAAAGTTTGGGGTTCAAACGCAAGACCGAGATATTTTAGAAAAAATAAAATACGAACTAAAATCCAAGCACAAGTTATCGGTAACTAAAACTAAAAATGCTGTTAGTTTCAGTATTTCCAGCCAAAAGATTGTAGATGACTTAAAGAATCTTGGTATAATATACAGAAAAAGTTTAAAAGAAATAGTTCCTACCGTTCCTACAAAATATGTAAAAGATTTTATAAGAGGGGTTGTAGATGGAGATGGAAGTATTCAGCTTGATAAAAGGAATTACCCCGCTTTGAGTGTGGCGGGTGGAGAAAACACCCTTAGATTTATACGGGACCATTTCTTTACAAAATTTAAATTATACTCCGGTCTTTACAAAGGAACATATTCAAAAAACGCCCAAAAATATTTATACGGAATAAACTACCGAACTAACTCGGCCAAAACATTAATAAACTACCTCTACACCAACAGTAAATTGTACTTGAATAGAAAATACGCAACTGCACTTAGGTGTTTAAATGTAAATATTAAAACGAGAAACAACATGAAATATAGGTTAAAACAACACCATGAATCTTATACTGGTTGAGAGCCCCACAAAAAGCAAAACAATCCAAAAGTTTCTAGGCCCAGACTTCAAGGTTATGGCTTCTTTTGGTCATGTTAGAGACCTACCCAAATCAAAGTTGGGGGTAGACGTTGAACACGGCTTTAAACCGCAATATGTCATACCGGCCAAAGCCAAGAAGGTTATTTCCGAACTCAAAGAAGCCCTGAAAGGCTCCGACAAATTAATCCTGGCAACTGACCAAGACAGGGAAGGTGAAGGTATTGCCTGGCACTTAACAGAAGCCCTTAACACAAAAAACAAGACAGTAGAAAGAATTGTTTTTCACGAAATAACCAAAAGTGCGATTCAGGAAGCCCTAAAAAACCCGCGCAACATTGACATGAATCTTGTTGACGCCCAACAGGCACGACGCGTCCTTGATAGACTGGTAGGGTATGAACTCTCGCCTTTCTTGTGGAGAAAAATACGTTATGGCCTTTCGGCTGGACGCGTGCAAAGTGTCGCCGTCAGATTGGTAGTTGAAAGAGAAAGAGAAATACAAAATTTCAAGAAAGAAGAATATTGGAGCATTGAAGCCGACCTGACAAAAAAAGGCGACAAAAAAATATTTAGAGCCAAGCTAAACAAAGTGGAAGATAAGACAATTGATAAGCTGGCCGTTAAAAATGAGGATGAAGCAAAGAAAATAACCAGTGAGCTTTCCGGCGCCAGTTATGCTGTCAAAGAAATAAATAAAAAAGAAGTAACCCGCAATCCAGCCGCACCATTTACAACTTCGACCTTGCAACAAGAAGCTTCCAGAAAACTTGGCATGTCTGCTAAACAGACCATGGTGCTAGCCCAACAACTTTATGAGGGCATAAATATAGGCGAACATGGCGAAACCGGTCTTATAACTTATATGCGTACCGACAGTTTGAATCTGGCCGAGTCAGCCTTAGCCCAGTCACAGGAAATGATAAGAGAACATTTTGGCAAAGAATATGCGCTAGACCAGCCAAGACACTACACCACCAAAACAAAAGGCGCCCAGGAAGCCCACGAAGCTGTCCGACCCACCGACGTTTCCAGAAGACCGGAGACCATAAAGCAATACTTGGATTCAAAACAGTTTAAAATTTATGACTTGATTTGGAAAAGAACGATTGCTAGCCAAATGCAGCCGGCTGTTTTTGACCAAACCAGTGTTGATATATCTGCCGTCCCGCTGCCGAGGTTGCACAGGCCTTTGGCAAGCAGAGACAAGTCCCAAGAAAGGGACAGCCAGACAACCTGGACGTTTCGCGCCAGTGGTCAGGTAGTAAAATTTGACGGTTTTATAAAAGCCTACACCGAAGGAATGGATGAGACAGAAGAGGAGCACAGCCCCGACGCTTCGGTCGGGGCTCCGACTAACACGTCGGAGTTGCCCGAACTGTCAGAAAAAGAAATTCTGGATTTGGTAAGTTTACTGCCACTACAACATTTCACTGAACCGCCACCTCGCTATACCGACGCCAGCCTAATCAAAGCTTTGGAAGCTCATGGAGTCGGTCGCCCATCCACCTACGCTCCCACACTGGCAACAATTCAAGACAGAGAATATGTGGAAAAAATTGAAAAAAAATACCACCCTTCAGAAATAGGTTTTCTAGTTAACGACATGCTGGTTGAGAATTTTCCGGAAATAGTTGACATCAACTTTACTTCTCACATTGAAGAAGAATTGGATGATATCGCCGAAGGCAAAATAAAATGGGTGCCGGTCATTGAAGAATTTTACACTCCTTTTAAAAAGCATCTGAAAGAAAAGGAAGCCAGCGTAGAAAAACTGGAAGAGCAGACAGAAATCCCCTGTCCCAAATGTGGCAAAAAAATGATCATTAAGTTTGGCCGCATGGGCAAATTTATGGCTTGTCCTGATATAGAATGCAAAACCACCAAGCCCCTGCCGGAAGAAGAGGCCAAAATCAAAGAATTGGAAGAAAAAACTAAAGGCGAGGTGTGCCCAATCTGCGGAAAGGCAATGGTCGTCAAACGCGGCCGTTTCGGTTACTTTTTGGGTTGCAGTGACTATCCAAAATGCAAAGGCATAGCAAAAATATTAAACAAAACAGGATTTAAGTGTCCAAATTGTCGAGCACGGCGAGATCCTGAGCTTGCCGAAGGGCATATCGGTGATATTGTAGAAAAAAAATCCAGAGGCCGAGGAAAAGTATTTTATGCCTGCAGTCGCTGGCCAGACTGCACCTTCATCATGAACAAAAAGCCGGAAAACGAGACCGAGATTCAAGAGGCACTAAAACATTGGCAAGAAAACCCTCCAAAAGTAAAAAGCTTCAAAAACAAGAAATATGATTCAAAAAGTCCTAACGAAACTTGAAGATAGAGACGGAAACCTTCAACTAATTACAAAAGCTTTTGAATTTGCCAAAAAAGCTCATGACGGCCAGTTAAGAATGGGTGGTGAACCTTACATAACACACCCAATATCAGTAGCGGAAATACTTTGTAACCTCAAACTAGACAGTGCCACTATCGCCGCTGGTATTTTACATGACACAGTAGAAGACACTCAAGTCACGGAAAAAGATATAGAAAAAAACTTTGGCAAGGATGTGGCTTTCTTGGTAAGAGGAGTAACAAAACTGGCAAAAGTAGAGACGGAAAGAACGGGAAGAAATGAGAAGAGGGACTTGCTAGCAACTTCAAGTCAACTTCGGGAGCGGGACGCCCAATCACTTAGAAAAATGTTTTTCGCCATGGCCGAAGATATACGTGTCATACTTATTAAGCTAGCCGACAGATATCATAACATGCAGACGATTAAAGACCTGCCGACCGACAGACGCAAAAGAATAAGTTTAGAAACCTTAGACATTTATGGTCCGATCGCCGAAAGACTGGGTATGGGACACATGAAGGGTGAACTGGAAGACATGGCCTTCCCCCACGCTTACCCCGAAGAATATGAAAAATTCATCAGACTGGTTAAAGAGAAATATATTGACCGGCAAAAATATCTGGAAAAGATTCAGCCGGTCATAATGGAAAAATTGAAATCGGGAGGCATTGAAACCATTAACGCTCATTCCAGAGCAAAGCATCACTTCAGCTTGTACAAAAAGTTTGTAAAACATGACCGGGATTTGAACAGAGTATACGATCTGGTCGCCCTGCGCATCATACTGCCGGACATATCATCCTGTTATGGCGCGCTTGGCATAATTCATAAAAATTACAAACCGCTGCCGGGTTTGATTAAAGACTATATAGCCATGCCCAAACTGAACGGCTACCAGTCAATCCACACCACAATTTTCTGTGAACAAAACAAAATACTTGAAATACAACTGCGCACGCCGGAAATGCATGAACACGCCGAAAACGGTATCGCCGCCCACTGGTCCTACGGCGAGTCAAACAAAAACAAACTCCACGCAGCCGATTTAAAAGAAGCCCAATGGGTTGCCCGATTAAAAAAATGGATGGAAAACTCCGACGACCATGAGTTTTATAAGTCGTTGCATGCCAATTTTTTCAGCGATCGCGTTTTCGTCTTTACACCTGATGGTGAGATAAAAGATTTACCCGACGAGTCAACTCCCTTGGACTTTGCTTATGCGGTCCACACCGACTTGGGACATGCAACCAGAGGCGCAAAAGTTAACGGCAAGCTTGTCACCTTAGATTACAAACTCAAAAACGGACAGATGGTTGAAATTGTTAAAGCTAAAACAGCCAAGCCGTCAGCAGACTGGCTAAGAGTCGTAAAATCCAGCGAAGCAAAAAAGAGAATTTTATCTTGGTTCAGACTAAACCGCCCAGACACAGTTTCAGGACTGGAAAAGAACAATACTTATCCCCTACACATTTCTGTTACCGTCAAAGACAAGATCGGGGTAATTGAGGAAATTGGCAGAATTATGAGGAGTTTGAGAATAAACATCACCGAAATAAAACACAATCCGCCAATTGGCGGAGTAGCTGAAATAAAAATGACTTTGGCTTTAAAAAAACAGGACTTGGGACAGAAAGTAATCCAAAAACTAATAAGCAACAAAAGAGTTTTGTCAGCCAGAAAGTTAGTCTAAGATATTCTTAACAATTTTGTTAAGCTCTTCTAAATCAGCAAACTTTATGACAATCCTGCCGCCCTTGTCGCTGTTTTTAACAAAAACCAACGTTCCCAAAGTGCCGCTTAGATTCTTCTCCAACTCTTTAAATCGGCCATCTGTCTTCTTATTTTTCTTGCCGGAATGCTCCGCCGCCACTTGTTCCGTCTCTTTGGTAACAAGTTTACCTGATAAAATCTGCTTGTAAATCTCTCTTTGCTTGCCCTCATCCTTGAAGGCTAGAAGCGCCCGAGCATGAGTGCGTGAAATTTTGCCGGCTCTCAAACTTTCTTTAATGTCGCTTGGCAATTCCAACAAACGAATGCTGTTAGCAACCGCTTCCCGGCTTTTGCCGACTCTCTCGCCGACTTCTTTTTGAGTTAAATTAAAATCTTTCTGCAATCTTCCAAAAGCTTCTGACTCCTCCATTGCATTTAAATCTTCTCTCTGTAAGTTTTCAACCAGAGCTAGTTCCAGTTTGATCTTCTCATCCCCAACAGAATCTTTTATAATAACTGGAACTTGAGGCAAATTCAGTAGTCTGGCCGCTCGCCATCTTCTTTCTCCGGCTAAAAGTAGGTACTGCACATCCAAACCGCGAGGAGTATCTGACTCTTCTTTGGCCACCAAAATTGGCTGAAGAATTCCATATTTTTTAATAGAACCAGCTAGGTCTTCCAGGCCCTTTTTATCAAAATCTTTTCTGGGCTGCTTAGGATTGGGTTTGATTTTGTGAGTCTCAACATAAAAAACACTCTCCCGAGCTTCACTCGGCCTAATGTTTTTATTTCCCGATGGAATTAGTGAGTTTAGGCCCTTACCAAGACCAAATAGTTTTTTCACGTCCCGATGCCGACGTTGCCTTTCCTGAAATTCACGAGCCCGATATTGTCTGCGGTCCCTTTAGACATCAGACTTCGATAGCCAGTTAACCTCGGGTTTTCAACTTCGGAAATTAAGAGTTTTATTTTAGACCACCAGCCTACTTACCTCTTCCGCCAACTGCCGATAAGCTCTCCCCGCTTTGGAATCCGGGTCAAATTGCAAAATGGTTTTTCCGAAACTCGGCGCTTCGGCCAAAGAAATTGAACGGGGAATTATCGCTTCAAAAACTCTGCCGGGAAAATTCTTTTGAACTTCTCTAACCACCGCCCGCGCCAAACGATTTCTTCTATCATACATTGTAAGCAATACTCCGGCGATTTTCAATTGGGGGTTAAGCGACTCTCTAACCAAATCAATGGTTTTAAGCAAAGTACCCAGACCTTCCAGCGCAAAATACTCGCATTGCACAGGGATAATTATCTCTTCGGCAGCAGCTAGGCCGTTTATAGTAAGCAAACCAAGCGAGGGTGGAGAATCAATAAGAATGTAGTCATAATGAGTACGAATTGAGTTGAGTGCTTTTTTTAACCTGAACTCCCTAGACTCCAGACTAACCAATTCCACAGAAGCACCGGCCAGGTCAGCGGAAGCTGGAAGCAAGTCAAAACCGAAAATTGAAGTCTTTCTTAAATAAGAACCTGGGGACGTGTCACCAACCAGAGAGTGATATATACTCAAATGATCATCCTGCATTTTGACACCCAAACCGCCAGTTGTGTTGGCCTGCGGATCAAGATCAACAAGCAAAACGTACTTGCCAAGAGCAGCTAAATAGGCCGACAAATTTATTGCCGTTGTAGTCTTGCCAACTCCCCCTTTTTCGTTACAGATATTTATAATCCGAGCCATAATAATTTTATTTTAACTTGATTTTATTTACTTTACAATGGGAAAATTGTGGTTGAAATTCGCTTAAAAAATGGTAGAATTGTAAAATAGTTGTTTGGTGCCTGAGTGATGGAATTGGCTATACATGCACGACTCAAAATCGTGTGGTCTCACGACCATGTGGGTTCGACTCCCACCTCAGGCACACTTTAGAAAATGGCAAAACAAAGATTACCTTTTAAAAAGGTTTGGACAAAAGACCTAGCTTATGCTGTGGGTCTTTTGGTAACCGATGGTTGCCTGTCTAAGGACAGGCGGCATATAACCATGCGCTCTTCTGACAGAGATCTCTTGGAAACATTCTGTCTCTGCCTAAAATTAAACAACAAAATTGCTAAAACATACGACCATGGTTTGGAAAAAAGACCTTCATATCGCGTCCAGTTCGGGAATGTTCAATTTTACAACTGGCTTATTTCTATTGGCGTCACTCCGGCAAAGAGTCTAACAATTGGTCCGATTGAGGTTCCTGACAAATTTTTCATAGACTTTTTGAGAGGACATCTAGATGGCGACGGGAGTATTTTCACTTACCAAGATAACTATAACATTTATAAAGGTAAAAGATATTTAAATACTAGAATCTATACAAAATTCATATCTGCAAGTGAAAAACATATAAAATGGTTGCACAAAATGATTAAAAAACATCTTGGAGTCCAGGGGATGCTGTTGCATAAAAAACCCACTGGTAATAGTGCTGGCATCTGGGAAATAAAATTTGCAAAATATGAGTCACTAAAACTTTTTACCCAAATTTACTACAAGAAGAATCTGCCTAGCTTGAAGAGGAAAGAAGAAAAAGCAAGAAAGTTTTTAAGTCAAGTTTCCAACCAAAAACTAATTTATGTCTAAATTTATATCTAACGAACTTCGCAAATAAATCTACAAACTCTTTGCCAGTTCGGACTAATTCAAGAATACTGCACCACGTAGGGAATTGACACAGACAACTACTCTATGCGACCATCTCTCTAGATTGTGAACCTTAAAAACAAGGTGAAATAAATGAAGTTTAAATATTGCCTTTGTTTTTTACTACTGGCATTTTTTGCTAAACCAATTTGGGCTCAAAAAGACAAGTCCGAATTTAAAAGCAGGGTTGAGGTGGTAAATGTTAATCTTAGGGTTACAAACAAAAGCGGCGATTTGATTACCGGCTTAGAGGCTGAAGATTTTGAGGTTTACGAGGATGGGGTTAAACAAAATATCACCAACTTTTCTACGGTTGAGGGACCAATCACAACCATTCTACTGATTGACTACTCCAAACAGTCTTACCTTATGAGCCTCTATTCCCAAAACGAGGTTTGGCACGGACCGATAGAATTTTTGAAAAGCCTGAAAGATGAAGACTGGACATCTATCTTAATGTACGATCGCAAGGTTTATGCTGGAAACCAAGACAAAGAAAATGGAATCTTTCAAGACTTCACCCAAAACAAAAGGGAACTTGAGTCCACCCTAAGCAACATTTTGAACAGCCAACCGGCTTGGAGCGAAAGTTGTTTGGTAGATGCCATAAAAACGGTATTAGACTTGGTAAGTGAAAATCGTGAAAGTTTGACTGATAAAGTTTCTCTCATACTTATATCTACCGGCCTGGATACTTTCAGTCAAAACCAGTACGACAAGGTTTTAAAAGAAGCTCAAAATTCTGGAGTGTCAATTTATGCCGTAAGCATCGGCCAACAGATAAGAACACTGCAAGACCAATACATGGATTCGTTGGAGAGAATGGAGCTTTCTATGTCCGATAACCGGCTACGGTCTTTCGCCGAGCTGACCGGCGGTGAAGTTTTTCTACCCAAATTTGCCGGAGAATTTAAGTCAATTTTTCAGAACATATCCGACGACTTACGAAATCAATATAGCTTAGGCTATATTTCCGGCAACACTAAAAGAGACGGCAAATTCAGAAAAATTGAGATAAAAGTAAAAAAAATGCTGCCTGACCCAAAAGGCAAGATGCAAAAACTTACCGCCCGCCATCGCAAGGGCTATTACTCCCCCAAAGACTAAAACGAGAATTTCTCGTTTTTTATTTTGCTCTTGTCAGTTTGTGGGTAAAAGCGTAGAATCACAGACAGCCAAATTGAACCTTTAAAAATGGGGAAACTCCTTGTTAAGAAAAACTTTAACCATTCTTACTCTAAGCATCTTCCTGGCATCTGTAACATTCAGCGATTTGGTCGTGGCCCAAACCCAAACAGTTCAAGAAAGAATAAGCAAAACTCCGTATGTAGACATCATTAACCACTATCAGGAGGCTAGCAGTAACATGGATTTACTGTCAGCAGAAAAAGAAGTTGCAGCCGCTAAAAAAGCTGAGTTTGAAAACTTTAAGAAACAAAGAAAAGATTTAAAGAAAAAGAAGAAGACCCTTCAAAAAGAACTGAGTGCTCTAAACAAAAAGAAAGACTCACCAGAAGTAGAGCAAAGACGTAAAGACATACACTGCGAGCTGGCTGACATAGAAAAGGTTATCGGTGAAGACGGTGACCATGGAACTTTGGCTCTTCGGGAATTTCAAAAAAGTGTTTACTACGATAACATCTTGGCCAAACTCCACTTGTTGGTTAACTGGCCGGTTGAAAAACAGAAAACTCTAAGCGCAATCCAAAGCGGAGAAATAAAAAAAGAAAAATTTTCTGACGTTAAAGACATTGGTGCGAGAGGCGGGGTCTTTAATGACCAGAGCAAGGACATAGATATCGGCAAACAAGCCTGGGAAGAAGCCATAAAAAACGGTGACATTAGGGAAGATGAAATCGTTAAAGACTCGGAAGTTATTGAATATTTTGAGAAACTGCTTAAAAATATTGAAACTGACGTGAAAGTTCCGCTCAAGCTTTTTGTCATTAACAAGCAAATGACCAGAGAGCCATTCGTCGGAGAACCGGAAATAAACGCTTTTGCTCTACCTGGGGGAATCCTTGCTGTAGAAACCGGATTAATCGCCTATTCCGAAAATGAAAGCGAACTTGTCGGAGTTGTTTCTCACGAATTAGCCCACATTGCCGCAAGACATAGTCACAGAATTATGAGCAAGGCCGGAATGAGAAGCTTGCTCCTAAACCTGGGCTACCTTGCCATGATAATTTTCACTGGTGGATACGGCGCCGCGGCTTATGCTCTTTATTATGGTCTGCAAGCCCTTGGCTTCGTTTTTTCTCTTGAACTGCTAGGTGTGTCTAGGGATTTTGAACTAGAGGCCGATACTCTGGGCGTTCAATACGCTTATACCTCTGGTTATGACCCCGACGGTTTTGTAAACTTCTTTGACAAAATGGCAACCAAATTCGGCTATGCCCAAAGCACGTCGTTCTTCGCCACACACCCTGCCTTTTCTGAAAGAGTAATGAATCTGGCCAAACAGTCTGTTTACCTAAAAAGTCTTAACCTAAAAAATGTAGAAGAGTTAACGATTGATTCCAGCGACTTCCAAAAAGTCAGAGCTAAGGTCAGAGATTTGATTGAAAAAGAAAAAGAAAAAATGAAAAAAGATTCCGCTAACGTTAAAAGGCCGACACTTTCTCGTAAGTCAAAAACTCCTTGCCCTCAAAATTAAAAGATCAACTGACCCGCCAAGCAAAAGGCGGGCTTTTATTTTAACAAAGCAATGTTCAAAAGATTTTTTAAAACAGCGGCAATAACTATGGGCCCGACACCGCCAATAGGAGGAGTAATGAGTGAAGATTTTTTGCCGATAGACTCAAAATCAACATCGGGACCAAAGTCCACAACAACAACACCTTCTTTGACCATACCTTCTTTAATCAACCCTATTTTACCGACACCGGAAATTAAAATGTCAGCTTCTCTGGAATAATTTTCCGGATTCTTGGTAAACTCGTCAATCACCGCTACTGTACTCCCCAGTTTTTCCAACCAAAAAGAAATCGGTTTGCCAACTAAAACACCCTGTCCAAAGACAACCGCTTTTTTGTTTTTGACTTCAATTTTATAATATTCAAAGATGCTTTTCACCGCCTCAACAGCCGGCGGCAAAATTGAAAAATCGCCTGAATAGAATTTTTCCTGTGCCTCAAAAGATAAAATATCCACGTCTTTTTTCAAAGGAACGGCGTTCAAAACCGCCACAGAATCAATTTTTTCCGGGATAGGCAATTCAACCAAAACACCTTCGCAATCAGGATTCCGGGCAATTTTTTCAACTTCAAAAACCAAGTCTCTGGTTTTCATATCTGCAGAGAATTCATATATATTAAAATCTATGCCAACACTCCCCGCAGCCTTCTTTTTCAATTCTAAAAATTTTTTGCTCTTTGGGTCGTCGCCAATCAAAACCGCCGCCATCTTTAAGGGTTTCGGCAACTTACTGACTCTTTCAGCCAATTTATTTAAAATTCCGTCTGCAATTTTTTTCCCGTCAACAGTTGTCATGTTTTGTTATAAAAATCAGAAGAGTGTCTCTTTTGCAGTTGGCGGCGACAGTCCGACGCAAAAAAGAGATACTCTTCTGATTTTTATCTTGGACCAAGAACTTCTTTGATTCTCCTTGCAATCTTAGTCATATCCCCCTCCTTCATTCCTTGTGTCGTCACCGCTGGCGTGCCGAGACGAATACCCGAAGGATCCCAAGGTTTGCGAGTATCAAAAGGAATCATGTTTTTATTTACAATAATCCCCGCTTTTTCTAACTTACTGCCGGCTTCACTACCAGTCAAACCCAAAAGTGTTACATCCACCAAAAGCAAATGGTTATCTGTACAGCCAGAAATTATTTTAAAACCCAAACGTCCAAGCTCTTCAGAAAGTTTTTTGGCATTATCAACAACTTGCTTGGCATATTTTTTAAAACTCGGTTTGAGCGCCTCTCCCAAAGCAACTCCCATGGCCGCGATTGTATGTATTTGAGGCCCGCCCTGCAGTCCCGGGAAAACCGCTTTGTCTATTGCTTCGGACAGTTCTTTCTTAGACACAACTATCGCCCCTCTTGGTCCACGCAAGGTTTTCTGTGTTGTCGTGGTAACAATATCAGCATAAGGGAAAGGCGAGGGATGCGCTCCACCGACAACCAAACCGGCAATATGAGAAATATCAGCCATCAACAACGCACCAACACCATCGGCGATATCTTTAAATTTTTTAAAATCCAGTTGGCGAGGATAAGCGGTAGCTCCGCAAACAATCAAAGACGGTTTAAATTCTTTGGCAATTTTTTCTATCTCGCCATAGTCCAGCCAACCGTCATGACCTACTCCATAATGTTCAAATTTAAAAAGTTTTCCCGTCCAGCTTACATGGTGCCCGTGCGTGAGATGTCCGCCATGCTCCAAAGACATTGCCAAGATGCGGTCACCGACTTTAACACTGGCTAAATAGACCGCCATATTTGCAATGCTCCCCGAATAAGGCTGAACATTAACGCCATAGCTTTTCGGATTAATTTTAAAAGCGCGATAGACCAGTTCTTTGGTTTTGTTTTCTATCTCGTCAACAAAACTGTTGCCAAAATAGTATCTTTTATTTGGCTGTCCTTCAGCGTATTTATTAGTCAACGGCGATCCCAAAGCCGCCAAAACATCTTTGGAAACATAGTTTTCCGAAGGGATAAGGTTTATGACTTTATTTTGACGCCTGACTTCTTTTTGTATGAGTTTTTTTATCATTTCCAAGGCTTAAAAGTTTAATCAGCTGGTCTGGTCTGGATGGCCCGATTCTTAGAACTTTCGGATCCGGTGATGTTAGGTCAATCACAGTTGAGGGCTTAGATTTAGGCAAGATACCGGCATCAATTATCAAGTTTGGCCGATAATCAGCTTGACTAAATCTGTCTATGATTTTGTTAATGTCGTTGGTCGGCTCCTCTCCCGATATATTAGCGGAAGTGGCAGTCAAAGGATAGCCAAATTTCCTCAAAAGACTATCGGTAAAAACAAAGTCCGGAATACGAATACCGACGGAGGAAGCACCGGCCGTTACCAAAGAAGATAGATGATTTCTGTTCTGAAGAACAGCCGTAACCGCTCCCGGCCACACCGATTCAAGCATTTTTTTGGTTCGGGAATCAAGGTAGGCTAAAGCTTCAACCCATTGCATGTTTCTGGCAATAACCGGCAAAGGCTTTGAGTAGAGCCTCTTTTTAATCTTAAAAATCTGGTCAACAGCCAAACTGTCACAAGCATTCGCACCAAGTCCATAAATCGTATCTGTCGGATAAATCACAACTCCACCCATCCTTAAAATATGGCAGGCTTCCAAAATTACATCATCGTAATTTTTATTTAAATCCACTTTAACGACTTGCATAAGGTCTTGGGCGTAGTATCTGCTGGTTTTTGAAGACGCATCAGGTTGTGGATTGCATAGCCATTGAAGCTTACAGCCCATTCGTCCCGAAAGGGACGGATAAGCTGTAAGTTCAATGGCGTGGTCTGGACAGCTTTCTTAAGCTGGACAGAATCCACATCCTGATACGAGCGAAGTTTTCCTCGCTGGGGAAAACGAGCGTTCGTAAAAAAGCAGCAGATACAAAGCCTCGTTTACAACAAATTTAAAATCTGATTCGCCAACTTCTTTGGATCATGTCTGATTAAACCGCTTTTGGTCAGTAGGTTTGCTTTCAAAACTTCGGTTTTGTCCAGCTGATTTTTATAGTCTCTGGGTAGGGCAACTAACTGTGCTTTTTCTTCAGCATATCTCTTTAACCTGATACTACCCGGTCTTTTGGAGTTAATCAAAACATAATTTAAAACATTCCTGCCCAAGTGATGGTCAATTGCGGAAACAAAATCAACAACAGAAAAACTGTTGGTCTCGCCATGTTTAGTCATCAGGTTACAAACAAATATTTTTCTTGCTTTTGAGAAACGCACCGCTTTGGCAATACTGCCAACCAAAAAGTTCGGTATGATGCTGGTGTATAGATCGCCAGGACCGATAATTATCAAATCGGCCTTTTTTATTGCCCTAAGAGCCTCCGGATTAGCCCGGGCTTCGGGACGCAAAAAAACTTTGGCTATCTTTAGTTCAGGATTGTGTTTGGGTATATCTATGTTTGTCTCTCCGCTTATAATCTCACCGTTCTCAAGCTCCGCTTGAAGACGGACATTGTTCAAAGTTACCGGAATTACCCGCCCCTTAACATTTAAAACCTCTGAGGCGGTGGCAACTGCTTGATGAAACGTGCCTTCGGTTTTCTCCAAAGCAGTTAAAAACAAATTGCCAAGACTATGACCATCCAGCTCTCCGCCCTTAAACCTGTAATCAAAGAGTTTTCTTAAAGATTTAGTGGCCGAAGAAAGAGCAACCAATGAGCGTCGGATATCGCCCGGAGGTAAAACCCCATAGTCATCCCGCAATTTACCGGTAGAACCTCCGTCGTCACACATTGAAACAATCGCACTTAAATTGAAGTCAAAGTTTTTTAAAGCCGAAAGAACAACAAAAGTTCCGGTTCCCCCGCCGATTGTAACAATATTTTTTGTCATTAGATAACAATATTTATTAAGCGGTCGGGAACGAAAATGATTTTTTTTATAACCTTACCAACCAGATAAGGTTTGATTTTTTCAAACGAAACAGCTAAATCCTTCGCCTCAGATTCTTTTGTTCCCCTGGTAACTTTCAAAACTCCTCTTACTTTGCCGTTGATCTGAACTATCAAATCAAATGACTCTTCTTTCAAAAATTCTTCATCATACTCAGGCCACTTTTCCAAGTGAACTGACTTTTTCTGTTTAAGCAAGGTGCGCCAAATTTCTTCGGAAATATGAGGCGCGAAAGGTGCAAGCAATTTGACAAACAATTTGCGAGAATTGGCCGACAAGCCTCCCTGCTTTTCCATTTCATTGAGAAGCTTCATCAACTCGCTGACACCTGTGTTGAAGTGTAGGTTCTTGATATCTTCCCCTATTTTTTTCACGGCTTGATTTAACACTATCTTAAACTCGTCACTGTCGCTAGTTGCCCCGTTTTCGTTAAAAATTTTCCACACCCTATTTAAAAAGCGGGAAACACCACTAATACTGCCGGGACTCCAAGGTCCACCCTGCTCATAAGGTCCCATAAACGCCAGATACATACGAACCGTGTCCGCGCCATACCTTTTCACCAAGTCATCCGGATCAATTACATTGCCTCTTGATTTAGACATTTTCTGGCTGTCCGGACCCAGAATCACGCCGTGATTATGTCTTACCAGAAACGGCTCCTCAAAATCAATAAAGTTTAAGTCAAAAAGCGCTTTTGTAAAAAAACGCGAGTAGAGGAGATGCATAGTATTATGTTCCGCTCCGCCGATATAAGTTTTGACCGGCAGCCATTGTTTTATCCTTTTAGCGTCGGCAAAACTTTTTTTATTTTTCGGATCAGCGTAACGCAAAAAGTACCAGGAAGAGTCAACAAAAGTATCCATGGTGTCAGTCTCTCTTTCAGCCTCCTTGCCACACTTGGGACATTTTGTTTTTACCCACTCTTTAACTTTAGCCAAAGGCGAACGCCCATCTGCTGTCGGCTTAAAATCTTCTAAGTCCGGCAATTTGACCGGCAATTCCTTTTCCGGAACCGGTTGGTAACTACACTTGTCGCAATTAATCATCGGTATCGGCGCACCCCAATATCTCTGGCGGGAGATTACCCAGTCGTGAAGTTTGTAATTAGTTTTGCGCTCCGCCATTCTTTCTACTGACAAACTCTCAACTATTTCTTCCCTGGCATCTTCAGATTTAAAACCCGAGAATTTACCCGAATTTGTCAAAATACCCTCACCGACATAGGCAGCTTTGTTAAAATCCCACTCTTCAGCGGGTCTGACAACAATATTAATAGGCAGACCATATTTCCCAGCAAAACTAAAATCTCTTTCATCATGAGACGGCACCGCCATAACTGCTCCCGTACCATACTGGCCAATAACATAATCGGCTACCCAAACTGGAATTTTTCCCTTGTTGATTGGATTTATAACATAACCGCCGGTAAAAACCCCGGTTTTTTCTTTTTCCAAATGAGTCCTCTCAAGCTCTGTTTTTTTTCTTGCTTCCTGAAGATACTTGCTTACTTTGTCCAGATTTTCATCAGTAGTCAGCTTCGTTACCAATGAGTGTTCCGGCGCAAGCACCAGATAAGTAGCGCCGAATAAAGTGTCAGCTCTGGTAGTAAAAACTTTTATGGTTTCCTTAGAGTTGGGGATCAAAAATTTAATTTCAGCTCCTCTTGACCTACCCACCCAATTTTTTTGCGCTGTTTTGGTAACTTCCGGCCAGTTCAACTTTTCCAGGTCACCAACAAGCCTATCAGCATAGTCTGTAATTTTAAACATCCATTGTGCTAGTTCCTTTTGAACGACTTCCGTACCGCATCGGTCGCACTTCCCGTCAATGACCTGCTCATTGGCCAAAACCGTCTTGTCCTTGGGGCACCAGTTTACCAGTGTCTTTGCTCTGTAGGCCAAACCTTTTTTAAAAAGTTGGATAAAAAACCATTGAGTCCATTTGTAATATTCCGGGTCTATGGTTGAAACTTTTCTTGACCAGTCAAAAGTCGCACCCATAGACTGGAGCTGTTTGGTCATGTAAGCGATATTTTGCTCCGTCCATTTTTTAGGATTGACTTTGTTTTTTATGGCCGCATTTTCCGCCGGCAGACCGAAAGCGTCAAAGCCGATTGGATATAAAACATTTTTGCCCCGCATCCGCAGATAGCGCGATAAAATATCCGGCACGGCAAAGGCATACCAGTGTCCGATATGAAGATTGCCCGAAGGATATGGAAATTCGGTCAGCAGCATAAAATTTTCCTTGCCTTTAACAAGGTCCTTGGTAGCAAAAGATTTCGTCCAGACTTTCTGCCACTTTTTCTCTATTTTCTGCGGGTTATAGTTCATAAAAATATGTTTCTAATTATGCCCATTTTTCAAAGGTTTTTAAAGTCTTGATTTATAGCAAAAAGTGTGATATAATTAACAGTGTTGAAGTACCTCAAAAACAATCAAGGGAGATGCAAGGAGATTGGATGGATATAGATAAGAAAGATAAGATTTTGACAATAACCATTGCCGGGATAGTAACCCTGGCAATGGGGATCGGACTCGCCTTGGCGATTATGAACAACGGCGACGGGTTTGAGGAGGGCAAAAGTTACGCCCTCGCTTACACCTATTTGTCAGATATCAAAGGGGTGGGCGCCGGCCGAACCTTTGACTTCGCCGACCGTAACTTACCAAGGGTTTCCATAGTGGTTCCTCTGGAAGATGCCAGAGGACCCCTGGTCTTTGAAAACCCAAATCTCAAACCGGGCACGGTCATGAAGAAAGAATCAAGGTGGCTAAAAGGGTTATTGAGGGTATTGAATACCCAGCCTACGAGTATGTAATCTGGGGATTTAATTTCAACCTCAAGACCAAGCGGGAATTCATTCCTATGGTCACCCCCAAAAAGTAGCCCCAAAACCACAGCAGACGGCCACCACAGCGCAGAGCAACGCGCTATGGTGGTCTTTTTTTACAGTCCAAATAGCTCCTCCGTATTTTTCTTGGTTTGTTCGGCTATTTTTTGCACAGTCTCGCCTTTTATTTTAGAAATCTTTTCGGCAATAAATTTTAAATACAAAGACTCATTTCTCTTGCCTCGATACGGTACAGGAGCCAGATAAGGCGCATCGGTTTCCAAAAGCAGTTTGTCCAAAGGAACATTTTTAATAACTTCGTCGTATTGTTCAGTGAAGGTAATAATTCCATTAAGCCCAATCAAAAATCCTCTCTCCAAAAACTTCTCGGCTGTTTCCCAGCTTGAGGTAAATGAATGTACCACTCCTCTGACTGCTGAACCGCTGAACAAAGTCGCCGCCGCGTCCAGCATCTCCAGCATATCGGTATAAGCATCTCGACAATGCAAAATCATAGGCTTGTTGGTTTCTCTGGCCAGTTCCAAAAATTTTATAAATCTGTCTTTTTGTTTGGCAATCAGCTCCTCGCCAGTTGTCCGATAGTAGTCCAAACCAATTTCCCCTATTGCTACGACCTTTTTTTCTTTCAACAGTTCTCGGTATTTTTCAATATCAACTTCTTCATGCAAGTTATCATTGGGATGCAAACCTACAGCCGCCCAAATACCTTCATACCCTTTTGCCAATCCTACCGCTTTAGCCGACATTTCAAAATCAGTACCAACAGCAATCATTTTAATACCCTCATCAAGGGTTCTTTTTATCATTTCCTCCCGATCCTGATCATATTGAGGAAATTGTGGGTGACAATGCGAATCGAAAAACATAAGGTTTCCAGTAGAACCTGTCAATACTACTTTTGGAGACGCATCAGGTTGTGGATTGCATAGCCATTGAAGCTTACAGCCCATTCGTCCCGATAGGGACGGATAAGCTGTAAGTTCAATGGCGGGGTCTGGACAGTCTGCTGGACAGAATCCACATCCTGATACGAGCGAAGTTTTCCTCGCTGGGGAAAACGAGCGTTCGGAAAAAGTAATATTGACAGGTTCTACTGCATCAACATTTTAGTTTAGCCTCGGAAACAAAACTTCTCCTTTTTTAATAACTAATTTTTGATGGTCCAATTCAGTCAACCCGCGCTCTAAACCCCAACCAAAAGATTTGAGAATTTTTTCCGCGGTTTGCGGCATAAATGGATAAATCAAAAAAGAAATGTTTAAAACAGCTAAGGTTAGATTAGTCATTACTTCCAAAAAATGGTCTGGGCGTCCCGCTGCCGATATTACCTTGCCTTCTGGTAGCATGTCCCTCTTGCCCTTTTGGGACTTCGTCTCAACGAAAGGCAACTTCGGCACGGGGGCGGCCAGTTCCCAAGGCTTATGCTGATTAACATAGCCATTAGCAAAATTGACTAGACTAAAAACATCTCCAAGCGCTTCGTGCAATTTAAAGTTCTCAATATTCTCACCGTAAGATTCTCTGGCCTTTTTTAAGGCCTCAAGCACGCCCTTATCTTCCAAATTGGCTCTGTAATTCAACTCGCCCAGCATATTGCCTTCTACTAAAGTCAAAACTCTTTGAACCAAATTGCCCAAACCATTGGCCAAATCCGACTGGTATCTTTCTTCCAGTTTTTTGTAAGAAAAGTCGCCATCTTCTCCGGAAGGAATTTCGCGAAGCAAAAAATATCTTACCGGCTCAACTCCGTATTTTTCAACTAAAGCAAAAGGGTCAATCACATTACCGATAGTCTTAGACATTTTTTGTCCATCCACATTGATAAAACCATGAACATAAATAGCTTTCGGCAAAGGCAAGCCGGCAGACAAAAGCATCGCCGGCCAAATCATAGCGTGAAAACGCAAAATATCCTTGCCAATTAAATGTACGTCGGCTGGCCAAAGTTTTTCGAACTGTTCAGTTTCGTCAAAATAACCGATAGCGGAAATGTAATTGATCAGAGCGTCTGACCAGACATACATCGTTGAAGTTTCATCCCCCGGCACCGGCACTCCCCATTGCAAATCTTTGCTAGGTCTGGAGAAACTGACATCTTCAGCGTCATCAAGCAAATTTAAAACTTCTTTTTGTCTGTGCTCGGGCAGTATTTTCATTTCCTGATTTTCAATAGCTTCCTTTATTCTTTTTTTGTATTTGCCCAACTTGAAAAACCAGTTTTCTTCCTCAACAACTTCCGGTTTTTGTTTATGCAAAACACACTCACCATCTTTCAATTCACTAGGCTTCATAAAAGCCTCGTGACCGACACAATAAAGACCTTTATACTTGGCTCTGTATAAATCGCCAGACTCTTCCAGTTTTTTCCAGATTTTTTGGACTGCCGGCCAGTGTCTTTTTTGGTCACTAGTTCTTATGAAGTCGTTATTTGAAATATTAAGTGTATCAGCCAGCAGTTGAAACTTTGCGGCAACTTCGTCTACAAATTTCTGTTTATCTTTACCTTCAGCTTCAGCGACTTTGGCAATTTTAGCGCCGTGCTCGTCAGTACCCGTTAAAAAATAGGTTTCTTTGCCAAGCAAAAAATTATATCGGGCCAACGCATCAGCCTGCAACAACTCCAAAGCATACCCCACATGTGGTGAAGCATTAACGTAGGCAATACTGGTTGTGATATAAAACTTTTCTGACATAAAAAGTAAGCTAGCAAAATTCACATACCTCTTAGTTTCCGATATTGCAAACCGAGGTTATCTTAACCACAGAAATCTGATAATCTCTTAAACAGCTTATCTCAAAATTTAACCAACGACAATCGTTAATTCTCCTCTGGCAAGTTCTTTTTCATACTTTTCTAAAATTTCTAATGCCGTACCTCGGTAAATTGTCTCAAACTTTTTGGTTAATTCTCTGGCAACAACTATTCGCCGTTCTTTTAAATCCTCGTGCTCGGACATTTCTTTGAGAGTCTTAATAATTCTGTGAGGTGATTCGTAAAAAACAACCGTATATTCAGAATCGGCAACTTCCTGAAAAAAAGTCTTTCTGCCTTTTTTGTGAGGAGAGAAACCTAAAAATAAAAACCTGTCAGTAGGAAAACCCGAAATACTTAATGCGGTAACCGCCGCATTCGGTCCCGGTATTGGAACAATCTCCGCCTCCAAATTCGAAGTTTCTAACACTTCTTCAATCAGTTTGCCGCCCGGATCAGAAATACCGGGCGTTCCAGCATCTGTCACCAAAGCAACATTCTTGCCCGCTTTAAGCAAATCTAAAAGCCTCTCAATTTCCTTTTGAGAGCTGTGGTGATGGCAAGAGATGAGTGGCTTTTCTATCTGAAAGTGAAAAAGAAGTTTTTTTGTAACTCTTGTGTCTTCGGCAACAATAAAATCAACTTCCCGCAAAATTCTTAAAGCCCTTTGAGAAATATCCTCAAGATTGCCAATGGGAGTAGCTACAACGTAGAGTTTTGACATATACAGGTAAAGAGCCTAGCAAATAATACTTTTTTCGGACGTTCGTTTTCCCCAGCGAGGAAAACTTCACTCGTTGCAGTCTGTGGATTCCCGACCAGAGTCGGGACCCCGCCATCGTCCTTACAGCTTATGCTTCGCATGGGCTGTAAGATCCGATGGCTATGCAATCCACAGCCTGCAGCGCCTACAAAAATATATTTGCTAGGCCCTTGTTGTGTTGTTTTACAGTGTTTGCTCCGCCCCTTCTTCTGTATGAATATGATTCCTATTTTTACTAAACTCGTCCAGAATCTCCACTATAATTGCCGCCAACGGCACAGACAAAATCATGCCCAAAATTCCGGCAAGTTTAAAGCCTATGAGTAAAGCCAAAATAACTACGACCGGATTTAAACCAACTGTCCTGCCCAGAACAATCGGCACCAACACATGGTTCTCCAGCTGTTGAATTATCAAATAAACCAATATTACCCAAAGCCCCAGAGTTGTTGATTGAGCAAAGGCCAAA
>DATDTF010000029.1:0-8243 GCA_036517795.1 Minisyncoccota bacterium | reverse complement strand
ATCCCATCAACTGAAGCATATCCAAACCACCCTCCTGCCAACGTACATATTTACCAAGAGAGAAAACAAACACAGCGTCAGCAAAAACCCTGCATAAAAATAATCCTCGGCGACGCTCCCTTACAGCCATGTCACTAGCCTCATCTCTAATTTCGCGTTGAGCCTTAACTTCGCAAAAATATATGGAGTAAAAAAGAAAAACACTAACCAGCGCCACCGCACTGATGGGCAAACCGGCAGCTATATCAATCAGGCTCCAGACCAACACCACCGTCTTGGCAAGAAAAAAGTTATCCTTATCTGTCAGGCTATGAAATTTCTTGGCCGAAGCATCAAACAATTTTAGCAACTGGTTATCAAGCCAATTTATGGGGTTCATTTCAAACCTCTTTTGTTTTCAAGGTATAATTGACTTTCAAATTATTGTTTGTTAGCATACTACAATACCAAAAAAAAATGGAAGACACCCAGCAAAAAAACAATAATTACGAGCTCGGTTTTCACCTTGTGCCTGAACTAGAGGAAAGCGCAACTGCGGGAAAGTTAAAGGAAATAGAAGATGTAATTTCCCGACTTGGCGGCACTATTTTAAATTCCCGAGAACCTAAGAAACAAAGACTTTCTTATCCGCTCAACCACAAGCGCTTTTCTTTCTTTGGAGTTGTTGAATTTAAATCGCCAACGGAAGCGATTAAGCCATTGGAAAATCAGCTTAAACTCAATGACTCTTTGCTTAGATTTCTAATACTTAAAGTCAAAGAAAATCAGAGAGTTTTAAGAAGCATCAAAGAAACTTCCTCAAGACCTAGAATCAGAACCCACACACCCCCAGCACCTGACCAGAAACCGAAAGAGGAAGTTAAGCCCGAAGAAATTGAAAAACAAATTGAAGACGTTATAACAAAGCTTTAAAATAATTAATTTAATCCCGATATTGCAATTTGCCGAGTTTTCACACTGTTTGCTGGGATAAAGTCAAAAGGGACTTTGCCAAAGGCGGAGTGTGTCAAAGACAAGTTCGATATCGGCATTGGGACGATGAACTTAAACCGAGTTATATTAGTGGGCCGTTTGGCAGCTGACCCGGAAAGCCGAACCACCGCCACAGGACAAGAAGTTGTCAGCATGAGAGTCGCAACAAACAGAGTCTGGACGAACCAGTCAGGACAAAAACAAGAGCAGGTTGAATTTCACAGCATCACTTTGTGGGGCAGACTGGCTCAAATTGCCAGCCAATATTTAAAAAAGGGCGGACTGGTAATGATTGAAGGCAGATTACAGACGCGATCTTGGACCGGACAGGACAATTTAAAACGCTACAGAACAGAAGTAGTTGCCGAAAATATACAGCTGGGTCCGCGCACGGCAAACGAATCCGGCTCAAGAAGCTTTGGTAACAGCAATGGTTACTCTCAAAACTCCAGCCCGATGTCCCAGAAATTCACCTCACAAAAACCGGCAATAACGGCCAAAGAAATTGAAGACGAAGAAATACCGGTCATCAACGAAAACGAACCGATCAACGAGCCGATTATTTCCGACAGTGAAATTGAAGAAGCAGAAGTAGATCTTAAAGATATTCCTTTTTAATTATGTGTATTTGCTGTCAGGAAAAAATAAATACGATTGATTACAAAGACGCACGTTTGTTGCGCAAATTTACTACGGGTCAGTTCAAGGTTATTTCGGGCAAAAGAACCGGTTTGTGCCCCAAGCACCAGCGCCAAATCGCCGCCGCCGTCAAGCACGCCCGCTTCATGGCTCTGATGCCGTACACCCGTTCTCAAACAAGAAAGTAATCAGTAAGTTTTAGAAGTTCTACGCTCCAAAGAAAAAACCAAAATAACTCTCTCTGTTATTTTAACTTTGTAAAAAACCCTATATGCCCCGACTCGCCGTCGCCACACATTTATTTCGCCTTTCATTTTCTGTATGTCTCCAAAGTAAGGATCTACAGGCAAAAGCCTGATAACTTCTAAAATTACCTCGGCATAATGCCGAGGTAATTTTTTGAGAGTCTTAAAAACACTAGGGTCAATTTGTAAATCCCAATTTTCGGACAAGAGTATTTAAAGACAAGGTTTTACCTGATTTAAGATTTTTTTCAGCCCTTAGCAAAGCTTTTTTTTGGGTCGGCGTTGGTTTGAATTCTTTTATGGCTTTTGTTTTTAGCAACCTTTCGTATTCGCGTCTAGGAACAAGAACCAACTCTTCTCCGGCCATTTTTTTGGGAATAATAACTGTAGTCATAATTAGATATTAACAAATTTTATTTTGTTTTACAAGTTTATAAAAATAGTGAAGCCCTGAACCATACAGTTCAGGGCTTTTTGTTTTCAAGAGTCAAAACTCCAACTTATATTATACCCCAAAAGTAGGCGCTTGCGCAATACCTAAAAGCCCTTGTTTTACAAGGGCTTTTAGGGTGCCAAAATATATTAAAGCGTAGTCTCCGCCCTCCCCGGAACGTCCCGCAGACGAGAAGAGTCTCAAAAGATGGCTGGGCTAGCATTGCTTTTTGAGGCTCTGTGGGCTGTGGATTGCTCGCGAGTCACTATTTTCAGCCCATTCGCCAAGGCGAATAAGATGAAAAAGTGACGAGCTGGTCGGAAAAAGTATAATTAGTCCCTTACTTTTTCCGAATCCACAGACCACAAAGAGCGAGTTTATTCGCTGGAAAGAAACGAGCGTCCGAAAAAAGCAATGCTAGCCAGCCATCAAACTACACCTCTTTAACCGCCGCCGCTTTTCTTATACCCAAGAGAATTTCTTTTTCTACCTTAGGATTTTCTTTGAGAAACTGGCGCGAGCCCTCTATGCCCTGCCCCAGTTTTTGTTCGCCAAAATTGTACCAACTGCCGGATTTGGCAACTACTCCCAAATTTACTCCGGTGTTTACCAAGTCGGCCAAACGCGAAATGCCTTCATTGTATAAAATATCAAACTCAGCAGTTTTGAAAGGCGCCGCCACTTTGTTTTTGACTATTTTGGCTTTTGTTCGATTGCCGATAATTTTCTCGCCGGACTGTATCTGCGCCGCCCGCCTGATTTCAACTCTGACTGAAGCGTAAAATTTCAATGCCAAGCCCCCGGTTGTGGTTTCCGGATTGCCGAACATGACACCGATTTTATGCCTAATTTGGTTTATAAAAATTATCGTGGTGTTGGTTTTAGAAACAATGCCGGTAAGTTTGCGCAAAGCGTGAGACATTAAACGAGCCTGCAAACCCATATGCTGTTGATCCATCTCCCCTTCAATTTCCGCTCTAGGCGTCAGAGCCGCAACCGAGTCTATGACTATCAAACTAATGCCTCCGGAACGGACAAGTGTTTCGGCAATTTCTAAAGCCTGTTCGCCGTGATCCGGCTGTGATATCAAAAGATCTTTAACTTTTACACCAATTTTTCCGGCATACTCCGGATCCAGAGCATGTTCGGCGTCAATATAGGCCGCTACGCCGCCCATCTTCTGCATCTCGGCGACAACATGCAAAGCCAAAGTAGTTTTACCGGAACTCTCCGGTCCATAAACCTCAATAATCCTGCCCCTGGGTATGCCACCAACACCGAGAGCTAAATCCAAAGAGATTGAACCCGTGGATATGACATCCACATCAACTTTTCTAGCATCGCCCAACTTCATAATAGAGCCATCACCATATTTTTCTTGTATCTCTTTGATGGCTAGGTCAACACTTCGACTATTCTCGGTGCCGACTCCCTTGTTTAAACCGGACTCTTGTTTTTTTTCCTTTGCCATAACGTCCCAATGCCGATATTGTCTTTCTTAAAATTCCCGAGCCCCGACTTTGTCTGCGGTCCCTTCTGGTTTACCTTCGCAGACCGTGTGAAAACTCGGCAAATTGCAATATCGGGATTAAATTGATTATTTTTGCTCTTTAAATTTCTTCTTCTGTCGGCGCCTCTTCAGCTATTACAACTCCTATGGTCTGAACAACCTCTGGTTTCAACTTCGGAAGTTAAGAGATTGTCTATATTCCACGGCTTTCTTCTTCAGCCACACTTCCGTCATCCGGCTCAATGTTTCTTCCTATACTCATGTCAACATTGGAACGAGCAACGAAAACTTCTCTCGGCTTGGCACCTTCACCCGGACCAATCACACCTTTCTCTTCCAACAAGTCCAATAGCCGTGCCGCTCTAGCATAGCCTACCCGCAATCTGCGCTGGAGTAAAGAAGCCGAGGCTTTGCCCGCTTGCACAACCACATCTTTGGCATCCAAGTACATATCATCACCCATGTCTTCTCTCTCTCCGCCTCGGCTATCAGCCACCACCGCGTCAGGTTCAATGTTCAAATTACTTACTTCGGCCGTACCCTCTTCCGCCGACTGCTCCGCCTGCATCCTGATAAATTTAACGACATCTTTGACTTCTTTTTCAGAGACAAAAGCTCCTTGAATACGTCTTGGTTTTGCCGTGTCACCGGCTTGGAAAAGCATATCGCCTCTGCCCAACAATTTTTCGGCGCCAGACATGTCCAAAATAGTTCTGGAATCTATACCCGAAGCAACTTGAAAAGCAATGCGAGAGGTTATGTTGGCCTTAATTAAACCGGTTATAACTTCAACCGAAGGCCTTTGAGTGGAAACGATGAGGTGTATGCCCACCGCCCTAGCCATCTGCGCCAAACGGACGATTGCACCTTCGATATCTCTGCCATGTGAAGCCATCAGGTCAGCCAGCTCGTCTATGACTATGACCACAAAAGGCATAAGTTCAGCGTCCTTTTTGGTAGAGATCTTGGAGTTGTAAGAGAAAATATCTCTGGAACCAGCTGCCGAAAGCAACTCGTATCTTTTCTCCATTTCCCTAACCGCCCACCTCAAAGCATTGACGGCTTTTTTGGGTTCCACAATTGTCGGCGTAATCAGGTGAGGAATGCCATTATAGGCTGTAAGCTCAACACGCTTTGGGTCAATAAATATGAATTTTAAAATATCAGGAGAATGTTTATACAAAAGAGAAAGAATCACGGCATTGATACAAACCGATTTCCCGGTGCCGGTCGCTCCGGCAATTAACATATGCGGCATTTTTTCCAAACCGGCAAAAACCGGAAAACCAGCCACGTCCCTGCCCAGACCAATCGGCAAAACCGCACTGCCTTTTTTAAATTCATCGTTATCAATTAAATTTCTCAAACCGACTAAGGCAAACTTTTTATTAGGCACCTCTATACCAACAAGAGATTTGCCCGGAATAGGGGCCTCTACTCTGATTGGGTGAGCCGCCAAGGCTAAAGATAAATCCGGCTGTAAGGTGGTGATTTTGGAAAGCTTGACTCCGACCGCTGGACGCAAAGTATATTGAGTGACAGTCGGACCGATGGAAACCTCACCCATCTCTACTTCTATGTTGAAATTAGACAAAGTTCTCTTGATTATGTTGACATGAGCATTGATGTCGCCGGAGCGAGGCTGTTCGGTGTCAGTATGCAAAAGCTCCAATGGTGGCAGAGCCCAGTTGCCTGATTTGCTCATTTTCAAAACAAACTCTTTTTCCTCGTCAACAGTACTTTTTTTAACCGGCACAGTTTTAGGAGCAGGTTCATGTTTTCTTGACTCCTCTTTCATGTCCACCACTTCCGTCCCCCTTTTCACCACAACGTTGTCTTGCAATGGCATCTCTTCTTCTTTCTTTTTGAAGAGCAGGTTGGTTACGGAAATATTAAGAGCAACCAAAAGAGAGACTAGCAAAAGCAAAATTAAAACAATCAGAGAAGATGTAAAACCTAAAGCTTTAATAACCGGGAAACCTATCAGGACACCCAGATATCCGCCTTGCGCCACCCGAGCTTGAAAGTCGCCTTCGCCAATAATGAAGAACAGAGCCAAGAAAGTGAGAACAAAAAGCAGGGTACCAAAAATAGCGCTGGTATAAATTTTCCTGGAAACTGATTTTACAAAAGAGATTCCTAAAATTAAAAAGGCCAGCGGAACCAAGAACATTCCCCAGCCAAAAAGTGAGTTTGCCAAGCTGTTAAAAATATCCCCCGCCCGTCCGGCTTTATCAAAAAAAGCCAAAGTCGCCAAGATTGCCAAGCCAAAACTCAACACCCCCCAAATGCCGTTTTTGGTCTCTTGAGACAGGTCAAAAAGAGGTTTGGAGTCTGCTGTTTCAGTATTCATTCTTCTGCCGTTTTTCTTTTTAGACATAAGTACATTATAGCATATTAAAATGCTTTCAAAAAAGCAAAAACGTAAGCCTTTGAAGTCAGGCAAACAAAAAACGGGTTGTGCCGCCCGTTTTAACCAATCATACAAAACTTCAGTCTTTGATAGCCAAATTTTTTAAAGCTCCGAAAACTTTCTCGTCAAATTTCACAAAATTTTCCAATTCCACAAAAAGTTGTTCCGCTTGCTTAAGACCTACTTCCGCAAAAGCGATGTCAACAACCTGTGGGTCAACTTTCGGTAACGGTTCAACAAGTTCCCCATGGCCTTTCAAGACACCTACCTTGTAGGCCAGGTCTCTGGCATCGTAAAAATACATCACTGCCCCCGCATATTCAATCCAACAGGTCGTTTTCAGTACTCGACAACTCATACCTTCCGCAACCAACTTTTTCACTTTTTCAAAGAAAACCTTGAAAGCTTCTCCGAAGCTTTCAAGAGAACCCACATTCTCCATCGCAACTACAACATTAAATTTGAACATTTGCTCTCCTTCTTTTTTGATACTGCTTCTGAAGCATATCAATTAAAAAAGACTCTGTCAAGAGTCTCGTTATGGCTAGGGAGTGCTGGCAAACCCTGCTTTTGTAGGCTCTGTGAGCTGTGGATTGCTCGCGAGCCGCTTTTTCAGCCCATTCGCTGAAAGCGAATAAGATGAAAAAGAGGCGAGCTGGTCGGAAAGAATTTTATTCTTTCCGAATCCATAGCTCACAAAGAGCGAGTTTCTTCGCTGGAAAGAAACGAGCGTCCGGAAAAAGCAGGGTTTGCCAGTACTCTCATGCAGTAACTTTCTGTTACTCCTGCACCGGTTCCTGCGGCACATCTTTAAAGTCAACATTGTAGCCGGTTCCCGCAGGAATCAGACGGCCGATAATGACATTTTCCTTAAGACCGCGTAGTTTATCTTCCTTGCCGACAATAGCCGAATCAATCAAGACTCTGGCCGTCTCTTGGAAAGAAGCGGCTGACAAGAAGCTTTCGGTAGAGAGAGCAACCTTGCTGATACCCAAAATAAAAGATTCAAATGTTGCCTCTGTTCCGCCTTCCTTTTTGACAAGATCATTTTGTTCTCTGAACTGCCTTCTTTCAACAACATCCCCCGGAAGCAAGTCTGTGTCTCCGGCATCAATAATCCTAACCCGAGAAAACATCTGCCTGACAATCAACTCAACATGTTTGTTGTTGATTCCTTCGCCCGTAGCAAAATATATGCTTTGGACTTCGCGAATGACATAGTTGGCAACAGCATTTATGTCTTTAGTGATGGCGTAAAGCTCTTTGGGGTCAATGTGTCCTTCAGTCAACTGCTGGCCGATAATAATTTCATCGCCCTCTTTAATCCATAAAACCTGTCCCAAAGGAGCGGTAAAAGATTTCTCCTCACCGGTACTTGTAACAACATTGATTGAGTGCTGGCGGACACTTTCTTTTATCTCCACAACTCGTCCCTCAACATCAGAAACAACAGCCTTAGCAGAGGGCGTTCTAGCTTCAAAGATTTCTTCCACTCTGGGCAAGCCCATAGTAATGTCGCCTCCGCCAGCCACGCCTCCGGTGTGGAAAGTTCTCATAGTCAACTGGGTGCCAGGCTCACCAATTGCTTGCGCGGTCACAATACCCACTGCCTGACCAATTTCAACCAGTTTATTCTTAGACAAGTCATAACCATAGCAGTGCTGACAGATGCCGTCTTTGGCCTTGCAAGTTATGACTGATCTAATTTTTATTTTATCTAAATTAAGGGTGTCAATTTTTGCCGCCAAGTCCTTGCTGATAAGAGTTCCTTTCTTTATGACAACCTCGCCATCCTTGTCTAAAACGTCTTCCAGAATTACTCTTCCTTTTATCCTCTTGCCCAGAGATTCACCTATCTGCTTTCCATCTTCTGTCAACATAGTGTAACCATCTTTGTCTTTACAGTCTTTTTCTTTGACAACAACATCTTGAGCAACATCAACTAAACGTCTGGTCAGATAACCGGCTTGAGCGGTGTTTAATGCGGTATCAACCAGACCTTTTCTGGCGCCGTGAGTTGAAAGAAAATAT
>DATDTF010000028.1:0-29183 GCA_036517795.1 Minisyncoccota bacterium | reverse complement strand
GTCTGTTTTTCATAAAAAGCATAGTGATAGATAACAAAATTTTCTAAGTCTTCAATAAATTTAGTAAATTCTCGCCATATTTTTTCTTCTTCAGACTTGTCGTTGGCTAAAAAATATCTAAACTCCGGCTCACTGTTGTCTGTTTTCTTCTTAACAAGAAGTCCCAGCATATAGTCAATGTCTTGAGTAGGGTCACTTTCAATATCAAAATATATCTCCGTCTCTACTTCCGGAAAAACAGGTTTTTTTAAAATCAAAGATTCATTTTTAACCAACGACTGGGCTTGGTTGTGGAAACGAACCAATTTATCAAAATTCCAGCTGATTAGCTGGTTACGCAAAACTTCCAAGTCAGCATGAGCAAAATCGTCTATTGTTTTAATGCCGATATCATAAAGTTGACGCTGGTCCATCTGGCTTAAACGATAAATCAGAGAAACGTCTCGACAGCTTTCTGTTTCAGATAGACAAAGACTATACCAGGGAGTGCGCTTACATCCGCTCTTTAAAAATGGCGGCGGCTTTTCTCCGTCTAAAATCTTCTCAATATTTTCCAAAGTCAGATGGAAATAGTCTAAAAACTCATCAATGACAAAAGACTTTTCTTCGCCTTGGCTGTTTATTATGTAAGCTTCGCGCGGTCTGACACCCTGTATTCTTTCCAGCATCAGGCTGTAAAAAACCAGTTGGAATTTATGTTCGTCTTTGATGTCCTTGCTATTTTTAATGTCATAAACCACATAGTAGTAATCCCCAAAATGAGACTTGAGTTTTTTATCGCCCAATTCGCTTAACGGCCGAACCTCCAAAAGATCAGGGATGCCAACCCAATGTTCGTCCATCAAAACACCGTGATAAATATTCTTACCTTTCTTCATCAACTCCGCCGTGGCCAAAAAAGCCTCATCCAAATCTTTAAACATAGCCGGATCAACTTCTTCAAATTTTCTGGATTTTATGATTTCCCTCTCGTGCTTCAAACCATCTTCATAAATCATCTGCATCAAGGGTGGTGTCGCTTTCTTTTTCTCCTGATCTTCATAGAGGTCGTACCAAATCCAATGCGGACACTGGAAAAATTTGTAAAAATGTTGCGGCGTAATTTTTGTTTTTCCTTTTTGCATTATTTACAAGGTGTTTTTTAAGTTAGCTCCATCATACCACTAGGAAATTAAAAAACCAGCATATTGCTAAGCTTTATTTTTTATGTTACAGAAAAGTTAAAGCTCTTGATCTTTGAAAAGAGAATAAATGAAATTACTACCCGAACCCGGCTGGCTTAGAAAAACTTGTCTGACCACTGTTACTATTTTGTTAACATTTCTGGCCACTTCATCTGTTTGGCTGTATGTTACAATCAATAAGCCCGAATTTATTCTGGGCATAAATTACAGAATAAACTTTTTTTATATTGAAATAACAAAAAAATTTGTTTTGGAAAAAACAATAAATGGTAATAGTATTTATTTTTACAGCGATAGTTTCAACGGCAAACCCATTGAAATAGTAAACGAAGTCTACATATACCCTATTCTAAAGAAAGCCTTTGACGATTTCGAAAATTTCGTCGCCCAGACACATAAGTTGAAAAAACCGGACAAAAGACAAAGAAAACGAATAAAGATTACATTCATCAGACCGGAAATCTATCAGGTTCGTGACCTGGCTTATCAGCAACCTAAGTCCAGCGCTTTTGCCGAAGTATTTTCAAGAAAAATATTTATAGAAATACCGACAGAAAAAAAGGGCATATACAATATTCTGGAGGAAAAGAATACCCTGCGCCATGAAATCTTTCACATCTTGTCAGGCGAATATAATTTTTTTGAACTTGCACCGCACGATGACGCCTATGAATTCGGCAGTTTAAAGTAAACCGCGGTTTGAGCCGCGGTTTTTTGTCTCTAGATTTTTACCTCGATCTTTTTAACAACATCGCCCTGTTTAATGGCTCTAACCACATCCATGCCCTTAACGACTTTGCCAAAAACAGTGTGCTTGCCATTAAGAGACGGCTGATCTTCTTGGGTTATGACAAAAAATTGACTGCCGTTGGTATTGGGACCGGCGTTGGCCATAGAGATAGCGCCCGTGGAGTTGGGCAGAGACTTTAGACTATAGTCATACTTGTAACCAGCCGCTTCCAGTTGTTTTATGACCGCATCTGGAACATTTAAAGATTTTGGATTGATTTCATCCTCAAAAGCATAGCCTGGTCCACCCGTGCCGACCGCCGGATCATCTGTCCTAGACAAAGGATCCCCCCCCTGAATCACAAAACCGTCCACGACTCTGTGAAACTTCGTGCCATCATAAAAACCTTTCTGGCTCAAAGTAATAAAATTTAAGACTGTCTTAGGAGCAACTTTTGGATAAAGCTCCAGTTCTATCTTGCCCTTAGACGTTTCCATTGTAGCCAAAATTTTCTCCGGCAATTCGGCCACGGGAGTCGGACTTGTTGTCTCCCGTGAACTTGCTTCTGGTGTAGGAGTTGCTAAGACATTTTCAGGACCAGATTTCTTGTTTTTAAAAAAGAAAAAACCGACCAATAAAACAACTGCGATAATTAGAAAAATAAAAATGGGTTTCATATGAAACCCATTCTAGGGAATAATCAGCTCCAATGCAAGTCAGAATACTTCACCCCTGCCCCTAGAGCCGTTCAGACCATGCAAGAACAAAGACAGTTCCTGCTTCGTGGGCAACCTCTTCTGATGGCTTTCTAAAATTTCAATTTTTTTAATACGGTAAACCCTGTGCAGACCACTGTTTCCAGCCAAAAAACTTCTAAATAAGAAGTCTTCCCCGTTTTCAATTTTAGAACCTAGGGCAAGACACTCTCCCAAGTACGAACAGGAAAGTTTGTAATTTGAATAGAGATAAGGGGAAGCTATGCCGCAAACCAGCAACAAAAGTTTTTGCGGTTCCACAACTTCCAGAAGAAAAATACTGCCGCTGGACGAAGTCAGCCTGATTATATCGTTCTGATTCGCCATCTTCAAATCAAAAAACCTAACCTGTTTGCCAGGTTTTGAAAAAACCAAAGACTCTTGAATTGAAGCCTGTAAAGTATCAAATTCATTAAGTCTGAAATTTCCAACTTTTTTAAGAACTGGCGTTAGCATTCCGGTCTCCTTCAAAATAAGTTTCTTTATTTACTATTATACATCCATGCCCTCTTCTTGTAAAGCACCCAAAACATCCTCCGGAATCGGTATCGGCTCGCCAACCTTGCTGACTCCCGGATAGCGCCAGGCAGAGATAATCTTCTTTTTCTTTTCGCCGATACTTTGATACATGGCCCACACCTCTGAAGGCCTATTTTTTGAACCAGTCGGCTGCATACAAGCGATAGTTTCCGGGGCAACACCCGTTTCAATCCTTTTTGGGAATCGCACAACCCTTTTCACCAAACCTTCTGATATACGATAGTACAGCATTTTACCGACAACGTGATTTGTCCAAAGATACTTATCATCATTTTTGGGTTTTTTATAAAGCATAGTTACATACTAGAACCTTTGCTAAAAAAGGCAATAAAAAAAAGGAGATAAAATACTCCTTTTGCCAGCTACTTTGGCACTCGCCATAAAACAGCCGTAGCATTGTCTTCTATTCTTCTGGTAAATATAGCGTTGTCAACCAATTCTTCCGCAGTCGCTCCTTTTTCAATTTGGCCAACGATAGACTCCATTAAAGATTGGCTATCGCCATGAGAAGGATCTAAAACACCATCAGAAGCAACAAGGACAAAGCTTTCAGGTCCCAGCTTCACAGAGTAAATTTCCGGCTCCCGCGAAATAAAGTCACTGAAAATCTGATCGCCAAGGCTTCTTGATAACTGTGTATAGCCTTTTGAGTTGCTTACATAACCTCTTGGGTCATAAAATGCACCTTTTTTTATAGCCGCCTCCCGTTCCGTTAAGTTGGTTCTAACGTTATGCTCGGGACTAATTATAATCTTGCCGGTGAAATCCTTTACTAAAACCGGAGAGTCGCCTAATATGGCAACCCTTGCAACTAAAGCAACCTCGTCAATATAAGCCAAAGAAATTGTAGAGCCAGAAGACATCTGGCTTGTCTCCTTTGCCAGTAACCTTATAATTTTTTTCAGCATCACCTCATCGACTTTCAACTTGCCGTTATTTGAGATCCTAGAAAAAATATCGGGCAGATTTTTAAAACAAAACTCTGACACTTCCGAACCGTTGTGACCGTCCATTATGGCCAAAAGCCAACCCGAAAAGTTGCCAAATAATTCTGGTGCCAGAGCCAAAAACCTGTCCTCTTGATAAAGTCTCTGACCTTTCTCGCTGGCGCCAGTTACTTGCCCTCTGAACATTTCGCTCTCCTTATGTCTAAATTTAAAAGAAACCTGTTTAAAAAATACTATACCAAATTAAATCTCAATTGGCAATACTCGCAATACCTGTCGCCGCATCTTTCTTTTTGAAAGCCAAAATTTAAAACTTTGTCAGAAATTTCCAACACCTTTTCCTTCAATTCCTCCACTTCGTTCTTATCTATCAAGAACTTTTCCTTGTGAAAAACTCCCCTGCTGTCAGGCTCAATAAAGTCAATTTCACCGGAAACCATATTCACTCTCAAGCTTGGATGCTGATCTAAAAGCAATTTATAAAAAACCAGCTGACGCTTGTAGTCCCCTGTGGCATTTTTTGTTTTGCTTTCAAGTTCATTGCGGCTGATCGTCTTGCCGGTTTTGTAATCCACAACATTCACGTCGGAACCGCCGGAAAGATATTCTATTTTGTCCAAAGAACCGGTCAACTTGATATCACCGCCGATAAACACATCGTGAACCCTGAATTCGTTTTGAGTTTTTGAGTGCCAACTGCCGTTATAGTAATCAAAGTATTTTTTTAGACTGCTTTCACCTTTCGCCAAAAAATTTTGCAGGTCATTTTCTGAAAGTGATTCTTTTTCAAGCAAGTTTTTAAAACCGGCAAACAAAATTTCTTTACTGGCTTCCCCCCGGTTTACTCCGTCAAAAAAATTTTTCAGCCCTGCGTGTATGGCTGAACCATATATCTGATGGCGCGACTTGGCCCTTGGAATACGCAAAAGATTCAAGTAAAAGAACTTCCACGGGCAGGTTAAATAGTTGTTGAGCGCTGTAGCCGACAAGCCTCTTTTGTAAAACAGGCTCTGCAGATATTCTTTTTCAAAAATTGAAAAACCTTTATCCGTTTTTGGCTGATACAACAAATCTTTCCGTCGGTCAAAAATTTGTTCATATATTTCGGAATCGCCAGTTTTTTTCAATTCCGGTTTAACTTCCGTAATAAATTGGGAAGGAGTCCTCTCTCGCCCGTCATAGCTTTGTAAAGAATAAGAAATATAGGCCATTTTTCTGGCACGGGTAAGAGCTACATAGAACAAACGCCTTTCATCGTCGATTTTCAGCTGGTTAGATTTTGAATCTGGCGGATGTTGTTTCTGGGTCGCTGTGAGCCCGAGGTTTGCCGTCCCGATCCCGAAATTGATACAGGTCTTTTGACTACAAGCCCCCAAAGATATTTTGGGACTTCGTCTCAACAAAAGGCAACTTCGGCACGGGGACGCCAAAGAAGCAACATCCGCCAGATTCAATTTAATCAGTTCGGGTATTCTCCTATTACCCCAATGGCCGTCAAAAGCGTTCACAACAAAAACATAATCAAACTCAAGACCTTTGGCTCCGTGAGCGGTCATCAAACGTACTGCATCCGGAGTATAACCCAGACCACCTTCTTTCACGACAACCTTATACTTCTCCAAGGTCTTTAAGTAATTAACAAAGTCTGCAAGCTTGGCCTCCGGATGGCTGTCCAGCATTTTTTTAAGTTCGCCGAAAACAGCATTAAGACGGTTTAATTTTAAAACCGAATCCGGACCAGACATAATATGCGCCAGAAAACCGGAGTCCCTAACAACAGTTTCAAACAACTCTGCCAGAGAAACGTTCTGGCTTTTTTTATGCCAGTCTAACAACTTCGCCGAGATACCAGCTAATTTTACACCAGAGGAAACCTTCAAGTCTTTTAAACGCTTCTCGTCAGCCATCATCTCCAATAAGGAAATCTTCCTTCTGACTCCCGGGGAAACTATTTTATACAAATCAAGACCGGGAATGCCCAGCCAGTCAGCGTGAATTATGGAAAACAATTTTTCTTCGTTTGAAAAATCATTCAAAAATTCAAAGATATCAAGCAACTTCCGGATATCGTAATCAGACAAAGCGTTGTTGGAGGACTCTATCCGAAAAGGTGAGTTGTATTTACTTAAAACATCAGCCAAAGCAAAAACATCTTTGTTGTCGCGATAGATCACAGCAACCTCTTTTGCCACCACTCCCCGACCTATCAAATCTTTTATTTTTTCAGCCACAAAAATAGTCTCTGTTTCGGGACGCTTAAACTCATAAGTTTCGACCAGCTGTTTGGGATGCAACGCTTGAGAAATTAACTCCTCTTTAATCTCCGGTACTTCATCCGACAAGTGAATTGAGTTATTTATAATCAGGTTATGAGCTAAGTCTAGAATCGGTTGAGCAGAGCGGTAATTTTTATTTAAAGAAATGAGCTTGGCTTCAGGATAAAGTTTTTTAAAGAAAAGAAAATTATCCAGCGAAGCGCCTTGAAAGCGAAATATTGCCTGCTTCTCATCTCCGACTACAAAAAGATTAGGCTGGTTATGAAAATTGCTCAAAAGCTCAAGAACTTTATTCTGGGCATTATTGGTGTCCTGATGCTCATCCACCAAAAAATACTGAAACTTCTCCTGTAAACGGATGAGCAAATTCTGGTCTTTTGCCAGAACTTGGGCTGTCTGCAGAATCATATCGTCATAGTCATAGAGCTTGGCCTCGGCCAATGCTTCTTGATATTTATAGTATATCGAGGCCAGCTCGCTGTTTTTATTCAGCCTTCTCTCCATATCAATGTACTTGCCCTTCATCTTGCCTTTGTATTTCCCGCTTTCGTAATAAAGATCATCAATCTTGCCAAAAAATTCTTTTTCTTTCTCAACTATTCTCTGAAAATCTTCCGGACTGACACCCTCTTTCTTAAGACTGCTGATTGAGCGCCTTATCTCCGGCAAATAAAAATACGGCTCACCAAAGGGCTTTAAAAACTCCAAATGAGTGGTGTCCAGAATTTTCTGGATAAATTCAATCTGTTTAATTTCATTTGTCGGCTGGCGGCCGATTACTTCAGGAAAATCTTCCGGATAAGACTGGAGCAAACTATTGCAAAAACCGTGGAAGGTAGAAATGGTAACTTGATAGGCAGTTGGACCAATAATTTCCGCCAGACGGCGACGCATGGTCGAAGCACCGCTCTCACTAAAAGTCAAAGCTAAAATATTGCCCGGGTTAATCTGGGTCTTAAGCAAAATGTTGGCAATCCGCAAAGTTAAGACTTGCGTCTTGCCCGTCCCCGGCCCGGCAACCACCATTACCGGCCCCTCAATATGATCAACCGCTTCTTTTTGTTCCGGATTAAGCTGTCCGTAAAGCTCTTCAAATTTTTTAGAGGTTATTGACATTAGTTGAGTATAACATATCAAAAATAAAACCGGCTTCAAAAGCCGGCAGATCAAAAGGTCAAACAGGTTTAACTTCCATCATATTCCCGGATTCAGCCCTTGAGGGATAATGCTCCCAAGATTCAAGTTGATATATTTCTATTTTATCAATGTGATGAAAATGCCTGTGATTAGCGGCTATAAACTGCCCCGCTTTTTTCATAGCAACTTCCCAAGCCTCTAAAAGGTTTGGAATTTCTCCCCCGTCTTTCCCTTCAAGAGGAACATACTCAATTTTCTTAATTTTAAACTCTTTAGAACTAAAAAACCTGGCTTTTTCCATCAAGTAAAAAGCTGCTAGATATTTAATAACACGTTTCATTTTTCTCCTCCTTTATATTCCTGCCAAAATTTAATAGCTTTTTCAAAATGCTCTCTTGAAATACCGTCAGAAAGCATAAACTGTCCGTATCCCAAACTTTGCATCAATTCCAGGTCCGATATATCCGCCAAAGAAACATCCCCATTTTCAAGACCAAGCATCAGACGAGACGCACATATGGCTTCCGGGTCTTTTTTTATAATAAACTTGAGAGCAGTCAACATTTTTAAGCCGCCTATCTGTATCATCAGATCGTCCCTGGCAGCCATCAGCTGATATTTCTGTAAAAGCTTCGGTTCTGTCCTAGCTATAAAATTCATACCGGATTCAGACTCAATCTTTAAAATAATCTTTAGTTTTCTTGACTCTTCGTCGCCAACACAATTTGATTCCAGCAAATTTTGAAATGCCTCTACGTACCCTAGGCTATCAACAAAAGAAAGCATAAAATTTCTGACCCCGACCCTAACAGCCGCTTCGGCGTAGTCAAAGTCGTTATTGGTCAGATAATTTTTAATCTTGAGGCTCTTCGCCAAAATGTTTACGGCCTGGCCTTTGCCAACCGGATGTTTGGGCAGAGGGTCTACATATATTTTATTACCATTTGCAACACCCTTCAGATCGCAACAATCATCACCACGAAAAAAAACTTTAGCCGGTAATTCAACCTCTATTGGGTTATTAAGCACGATAGCGCCAAGGGGCGGATTCGCCCACTCAGCAACTCGCAACTGCTGACCCTTAAAGTCAACATAGAGAGTTTTGCCAAAACGGTCAGTTTGATTTTTGATAACCCCTATCGTTTTGGCCGGAGAGTAAAGCGAGTCAATTCCTGTGTTGTAACGCACTGCATCCACTAAAGGATGCGAGACTATTTTTCTAAGCAGTTCATCCTGATAAACCGGCGGCAAAGTAACAATCAGCTTCGGTTTTTTGATTTTACCCATGGCCAAGTTTCTCCTCTTTTTTAAAAGGGGCACATAGCCCCCCTTTTTTTATAACGTCCAATCTTCGTCTTCTTTTTTCTTGCTTTTCTTTTTTGCATTCTGCTTAGCCGAAGTTTTCTTATTTTCTGGCTGTCCTAATTTTTCACGGCTTTCGGCAAACAACTTCAGAGACTCTCGCACCTCGGCAATACGCTCCGGTGACTGGGGCTCATATTTCTTACCGCCCATTTCAAGCGGTCTATTATTCATGTCCTCTATATAACCTTCCAACGTTCTGGCCCCGCCAGCAATTGCAATCAGACCCAGAGTAATATCAGCAATAGCAAGATCAGATTTAATTTTAACGACAGACTCTTTACCCAAGACTCTTTCCCATTGTGAAACGATTTCCGGGTCAAGATTGTAGCCGGGATAAAACCTATGAACAAGAAAAACATTTCCCTTGAATTTCTTTTTTAGGTCTCCAAAAACAGTTTCCGCAGAAATGTCACTGTGTTGTCCGCCAAAACGTCTTACTAACTCAGACCCCGACAACTCTTCCCGAAAAGATTCGTCACCGGTAAAAAGAAAAATCGGTGTTTCGGCATTTTGCATCTCATAAAGATAAGCGTAGTAGTAAGCCGTAAACTCATAAGACTCAAAGTGTTGGCCACCCCCACCCTTCTCTATAAAAAGTTTGGAAAGCCAAGGATCAAGATCTTTAATTTGGGCAAAATCACAAAATTGCAAAGGAGCAGAATCCCCAACAACATCTCCAGTCACACCCAAGCTTACCATGGCATCATTCAGGTATTTGTTCATCGCAATCTGCCCAGCCACCATTGGCCACTTGTCAACGATAATAAGGGGTAGAGCATCCATAGAGCCGGTGTTATCAAAATTATAAACTAAGGGGCTTTTGCAAGACGAAATCAACTTTCTGTTAAATGGCAAAAGTTCTTTTGCAACACTATTCCTGGAAATAGTCTGTGCAGCAAAATTGGTATAACCCGCACTAGTCCTGTAACGGTTGTCGCTTACATCTCTGTTATAAAGTGAACCGCCACCACCCATGTTTTTCTCCTATTTTCTTTCTGTTTTTAAAGGTCTCAAGGTCATTAAGACCTGACTCTAAAATACCATCTTAAATAGGTTAGTCAAGGGAGTGGCCAGAACAACTAAACAAATTAAAACCCCGTTTAAAAACGGGGGGTAATAATTTTAATCAACTTCGGTAATTTTTCTGGTTTTTATCTCTTCAAGTATTGCATCCATGTTTTCAACCAACCTCCGAGACTTTATTTTCGCGACAATCTCTTTGGTGTTAGGAGGCAACAGCCTCCTGGAAGAGCACTCGGATAGTCCCAAAAGTGTCATGCGATCAATTTCTGCTTGGCTGGCGCTGGGAATAAAATCTTCAACTGCTTCGGTAAGTGTTTTTTCGTCAACTTCTTTTTTGTTTTTTTGGAAAGCAAAACGGAAAGAGTTTAGGACTATTTTTTCAACATCAGCGCCAGAAAACCCATCAACCATTTCCGCAAACGCGGTAAAATCTTTTATGTTGGTAACTATTTTGTGACGCTTAAACATCACCTTAAAGATCACCGGTAACTCACCACGGGAAGGCATGGGAATAAGAAGTCTTTCGTCGCTACGGCCACTGCGTTTAAGAGCCGGATCAATACGGTCAGGACGGTTAGTGCAAGAAATAACAATCACCTGGCCGCGAATTTTGGGATCAGACAAAAGCTCCATCCACATTTTCATGATTCTTTCGGAAGCACCGGCGTCACCCTTAGGCGCATCTCTTTCGGCGTTAGCCAAATCGGCCTCATCATTCATTACCACAACCGGAGCAAGCGAACGCAACCCGGAAACAAGCCTTTCCATGTTAGCCTCTGACTCGCCTAGCCACATTGAACGCACGTTTTTTACCTTAACAAATTCAAACTTGGCCTCATAAGCCAGCGCCTCAACAAGAGCAGTCTTGCCGGTTCCCGGCGGACCCGACAAGGTGACGCCCATGGAAACAAGCCTAGACTCACCCTTTTGAATAGCTTTAATTATTTCCTGGAAAAAATCTTTCGCATATTCCAAACCGCCAATATCTTCCAAGCCTCTTTCTGGATTAACAATTTCCATGACATCGCCATATTCAGCATTAAGAATTTCTCTCTTTTTTTCTTTAATATAGTTTGGATCAATGGGCTTGTCGGTTTTTTTATACTGGAGAAAAATTTCAAGAATCTGACGCAAGCTCAAACCTTGAGTCATGTTAGTAAACTCGTCCAAATCAAAGTTTTTTGGGACAGCGAAAGCAAATTTATCTTCAGTGTCAACCGCGTCGCCACCCTTGCGCACAACACTCCCAATAAATTCTTTGCGCTCTTTTTTGCCTGGTTTAGTAATTAAGGCAATATGTATCTGGCTGCCACCCTGTTTCAGTTCGGAAGAAACTTTTGCCGATTGGTCGGTCAAAAGAAAAATAATTGAATCATTGGAACGAAGCCCTTCTTCCTGACTCCAGTTCTTAATCCGTTCAACGTTCGCCCTTTCGTTAGGAAGCAGTTCCACTCCACCGCCGCCTTTTGGAGCTATAAAGTGTATAGAATTTATGATGACAACCGTACTGGGCAGTTTTTTCAAAACCTTTTCAATAAGCATGAGGCAGGTGTCTGGATCACGAGGCATATTTCTTTTTGCCGCAAGACCGGCTTTGGCAGCAGCAATTGGGTCTTTGGGGTCAGCGTCTTCGCTTTCTAAACCAACCGACTTCTTAAACTCATCTTTCATTTCAGATTGTGGAAAACTTAAACCCGAAGCAATGTTATAGAAGATTACCATTTTCCTATTCTTAAAAACTTTACTCAAAAGTTTTTTCAAAGATATGTAAGGCTCTTCTGACCCATCTTCAGATTCTGGGTTAGGTATCAGGTCATTTATTTCGCCGTGCAAAAGAAATGTATGCGAGATACCGGCCTTGAAAGGTGTGACAATATTTTCATTAAACCAAGAAGGTAGTTTACTTTTCTTTTCTTCCGGTTCTTTCTTTTCTTCTGCCTTTTTATTTTTCTTCATTGTTTCAGGCTTTCACAAAATGCTTGTGCAAAGTTCCTTGAGCGATAGGCTGGCCTTTTTGCTCCGCTTCGGAGATAGAAATCTTAATCCCCAGCTTTTGAGCAAGAGCCAAAAACTTCTGCTGTTCCGTCACCAGACTCTTCTTTGACTCAAAATGTTCAAAGGAAAAAACGCCTTCGCCTGCTTTGTTTTTACTGATCTTAAGATACCTGTTAACACCAGAGTCAACATCTTTTTCCCCTTCAATGACCGTAGAGACCTCCCCGCCAACAGTTTCCTGATTCATAGAAATTCTATAATCAAGAAGCTGGGCCACAATCGCCAAAACTTCCATCTGAAACTGACTGGAAAGAGAGCTTATTATAGCCTCAACTTCGCTTTTCTCTTTGGCTGTTACATACTTGCCAGTTATAGACAGTCGGCCATTTTCTTTTATGGAAGTTTTTAAAGACTTTGAGCCTTCAATCTTTTCTCTAGCCAACTCAAGAGCTTTTTTAAGCAAAGGGTTCGAGTCAAACTCTTTCAACCAATCTAGAAATTCTAGATCCTCTTCGCCTATTTTTTCAAGCAGATCCTGATCAATTTCCGGCGCTGTAACCTCTTCTTTAATTTCCTGAACTTGGGGTACGGGAATAACGATTTTGGCAACAACTTTATAACCAATATTGCAAGGCATTTTTGTCTCCTGTTTGTTGTCTTTAATTTTTAAATTTCTATTGATATCAATATCATTTTTAATTGATTGTGTCAACTTTAAGTTTGACTAATGGAGTAATAAGGTTTATAGTATGTCAAACAGTTTCAGCGGAGCAAAGATGCCGGAAGACAGTTTTTTGAAAAACATAGAAGTCGCACCGCCGCCGGCCCATGTATTATTTGCCGGGCTGGAAAGAAGTTTCCTCTTTCCGGTTAAAGTACGGCAAAGTAAAAAGTTAAAAAGGCAAGCAAATGAACGTAAAAAGTTAGTCAAACTTCTTGATGGATTTTTCTCAAAAACAAGAAGCCCAAAAATGGAAGTTGACGAAGCTTTGTCCGAAAAAATAGTTAGTCCGACTCAAGTAAACCAACTCTATCAAAGTTTGAGTGACTTTCTTGAGGCGGATGATAACAACGCCCGAATTATTTTGTACCTACCTTTTACGCTTTTGCCCTCCGCAAGACTGGGTAGCAAAATAAAAGAAGTCGCCCAGACGGCAAAAAGATTTAGAAGTTCATATTTAAAAAGCTGGCACAAATTACTTACAGAAAAAGATCTAAGAGCAAACTTCGTTGATGGTGACGTCCTAGAAGATGACCTCGGCACAGACAAAGTATCTCGTGTTTGCAAAGCGGCACACCTTATCCCAGAACTAATAAAAAAGAAATTGATTTGCGTCTTTGAGGTTATAGAACTTCTTAAAGGCGCCGACAATCAAATTCTAGCAAACAGTATACTAGACACTCTGCCTGTTTTGGCTGACTTATCGCTCTTGCCAAAAGAGTACGAAAAACTAATTAACATACCTGAAGCGAAACCACCGATAGACACGCTTCCAATTGAAACAAGCTTCAACCAAGAACCCAAAGAAGGATCCGGACAGCAGTGGCTAGACGGTTTGTTAAAAAATTTAAAAACCGACACCGGAAAAATTGGCCCACAACGAGACTTGATATCGGCAAAGATGACAAAAGCCAGAATAGAGTGGCAAAAAAGGGAAGATTACAACGAATTAATTCGTCTTTACTCAAACCTAATAGCCAAAGCAGTCAGAAATAGTCTGCTAAAACCAACGGACTTAAAAATTTTTATGTTATCTGACAGTCTTCAAGCGCTACTCGGAATAACAGCAATCGGCAAAGCAGTAGAGGAACTGGCAGAAGAGAGCATGGAAAAAGCCAAAGACCTGCACAGCAACTTTTCAGATGCCCTAAGAACGCTCTGGCTACAGACAAAAGAAGAAATTGGGGACAAGTTGATTAGTATCTACTCGCACTGGCTAGCTCTGGGAATAGTAGACACGGCTTACCTCGCAAAACTTGGTTTAGAGATACCGAGGCTTGACGCCGTACTTTCAAACAAAAAAAGCCTTAAAATAGAAAAAGAAATCAGGAAATCCAAAGTTGTTGTAAAAACAATTGAGTCCGACCCCGAACTTTCCAGGTTTCTATATCCTGTCTGCATCATATTTGGCTCACGGTTAAAGGGCTACGCCTTAAGCAATGCTGATCATGATATTGCCTTATTGGTCAAACCCGACATAGACCCCAGTGAAAGACCAAGATTAAAAAATCTTTTAGGACGAGTCGCCTCCACAAAAGCTAGCGGGACAAAATTTGCAGAATTCTGGCTTGAGGAAAAAGAGGACGGACTAGCCATAAAAAATTTCTCAACGAAAGACAGCGCTGTTGCCGAAATTACATGGATGTATTTACTTTTCCACGGAGTCTGGCTCGGCAGAAGAGAAGACCTGCTAATGTTGCACGAAAAACTCCTTTCTAAGTACCTAGCCCTGGATGGTAAAAAACTATTCGGCATGCACGACGCAAGAAAAGTCTATTTAAGAGAGATGGAGCGCGATGTCCTGCAATACCGTTTAATGCACAGAGGCTACTCCCGTTTTTATCCAAGACAAGACGGGTTGCAAACAAAAAATTCCCGATTAGTAGATTCAAATAGCACATTCTGGGACCCCGGTTTCAGAAGACTCGCCACTAAATTATTTTTGACCAGAGTTTTCTTGCCAAAGATTTAAAACTCTACCGGTAAAACAAAAAAACAGGAATATTTTCCTGTTTTGTTTTACTTACAAATCAAATTCTCCGATTTTAACTTTATCCTTCTCTGTCGGACCAAAAGAAGCAATAACAACCGGCACACCCAAACCCTTGTCAATTAAATCAAGAAAAAGTCCGTAGTCTTTTTTATACTTGGTTATTTTAGGTCTGCATTTTCTAAGCAATCTCCCCAACTCTTCCTGATACTTTAAACATTCCTTTTTACAACCAAATGGACAAACTTTTATACCGCTAATGACCTTCCCGTTAAAATCAAAAAAGTTATTTTGATTTTCAGTCTCGGGCAACAGGTAAGTTTCACAAACATCAAAACTAGGAAATTCAAGCAAACGATCTAAGCAGGTTACTACTAAACCGTCAAATTCCTTCTGACCGCCGCAAGCCTCAATAGCATAACGGGCGGCTACAAAATCAAAATGGCCGACCCGGAAACTGCCTTGCCATTTATGTTCTCTGTTGTGAACATCGGGAAGCTTTTTTGTCAGCTCGGCGTCTTCGGTCACAAAAGGACCGGCGCCATGACGAGTAAAGTAGCCTCGCAGAATACCCAGACTTACGACCTCTCCGTTGTAACCAGATTCTCTCAACAGACTCTTTGCCGCATCAGACACGGTTCTGACTTTGGTGGTATAGGGGTGAAAACCAAAATATCTGTCCAGAAGCACGCCTTGAGAACCCTCGCATATTACCGTACCAGGAATTTTTAAGATATCCTCAAGATGGCCAGTCTCAACAACTAAACTAGCTAAAAAGTTAAACTCTTGAGTTGCCCATCCAACAATCCGCTGGTCATTGAGCATGCTAATCTCTAAAAGGGCGCTTTCAGAAAAATCTTTTGTATTTTCCAAAATCGGCCCAAGTTCACTAAGTTTTAACTGTCTGATTGCTTCAATTTTATCGGAGAGCCAAGGTTTGCCAAAATCTTTAGCCCTGACTGCGTCATCACCAAGCTTCTCACTGTCAATAACTGTTTCTCCAATCCCTATGCCAACACTGCCGTAACGGTTAAGTCCGCGTGAAAGTTCTTTCAAACGGTTAGCTATGGCCTGAAACGGAGTCACCACTAGAGCATCTTCGTGGATTGTAATCCGATTAAAGACATCTGAAATCCCAAGATCAATCAAAGCCCTGCCTTCGTTAAGCAAGGCGTATGGCTCAATAACCATATATTTTGAAAGGTGGGTTTTGGCACCAGACAAGGTGCCGCTGCCAAACTGTGAAAAAGTATGTTCTCTGCCATCTGACGTAGTTACACTATGTAGCGCCTGCGCCGCGCCAGTTCTGATTATATGATGAGCCCCGGTCTCTTCTGTTAGCAGGTGAGTTGTCCCGCCTTTTACTTCGTCGCCAAAGCCGAGGCCAGTCAAAACATAAACCTTTGACATCCGACACCTCCTTTTAAAAACAAGGGGCTCGCGATATTCGAGCCCATTTAAGAAGTTAGAGTGTCCAGTCTTCCTCGGACTCTTTCTTTTTCTTTTTGTCTGTCTTTGACTTCCCAGTTTTGGGTCCAGCCTTTGATACTGAACCTGAAATTGGCCAAATGTCGTCACGACTGGCAAAAATCGCTCCCGCCATCGGAATCTTATCAAAGTTTTTCAGATTAGCTTGAGCCTTGAGCGGGATCCCCGCAACAGCCTCAACTATCTTTTTAGCATCGGTCTTGCCAACGCCGGACTCCGTCAAAAAGTCCACAGAAGTTTTTAGATCCAAAACACCCTCTGTTAGGCCAACGATCACAGCCTCAACTTCTGCCAAATCTTCCGTTCTTGGAAGAATAACCACTCTGTCTTGACCAAGAACCTGCCGCCACCAACTAGTCACATAATCGGTATCAAAAACTTGCAAGTAAAAAGCATGCCAATTTTCTAAAAGCTTCTTTCCAAGTTGGACGGTCTCAAAGCCTTTAGGTAGCTCCACTTGGCCGCCCAACACTCTTCGAGTAACGGTTCTGCCCAGAATATCCCTGCCAATCTGATCACCGGCAATAAAGTTGTAACCCCTTAAACCATACTTGCTGATGGCTGTCTTTGTTCTGTAGCCAGTGTAGTACAGAGCAAGCTGATAATCTTCTGTTGAATCCCCACCGGCACGATTCGGCACCAACAAACCCATCTGTCTGTCAATTTCGTTGTCCGGCTCAAATTGTGTTACTTGATATGGAAACTGGTCATCTCTGTCCTGGACAACCCCCGTAGCAATTTGAACATGATATCTCTTTAACACAGCATTCGGACCCTGCACAAAAAGACCTAGCTTCTTGGGTAGAACACGAAAAGCAATATCAACATTGTTGCCCATTGAGCCGGTAGTATCCAGATCGGACTTGACCGGCATAGCAGTGCCAAACTGAAGTAAAAACTTTCCATCCGCTTGGGGCAAAAGGAGATTGTTGGACTCTCGTCCACCGTCAAAACTCTTTGGGTCAACCAAACGATCTAAACCCTTCCCTTCTTGAGCCCGCCGTTCACCTTCGTAAGTGGCTCTACCGCCACCAACAGTCCTAACTGTGTCTGATGTTGCTGCGTAGGTCTTTGAAGACCAATCACCTTTTTCTCTCGGCATACTCTTTCTCCTTTTTTTAAATGTTCTTACAATAAAAATGGATACGCATCCTAAATTAACCGTATCCTGTAAAAAGAATAATACTAACTTAGTCGCATGTCAAGCCCCATTCTGGCTTGACTAATTGCACTTTAAGTAGTACTATAACACAAGTTGTCAAAGTTTATTTGAAAACAAAAAAAGGAGGGCAACTTCTTGATAACACTTCCGGCGGTAATGGTAATTTTGATTATAATTCTTCTGTTTGTTCTTTATTTTTTGGTCAAAAAACATATGACCGAAAAGAACCGCCTTGAGTCTCTGCACATGGAAAACGCTGACCTCTTAAAAGTCTGTCAAACTCTAATTGAAAGAATAGAAAAAACCCTGCCAACGGCAGAAAAGAGGCTGGAGGTAATAAGGGGTAGAATTCCTAAAGAACAATTTTTGTCTCTGCAGGATTTGGTAAATACAGCTGATAAAAACTTGCCTAACATAAAAGTTGGTTTAGGTACGGCAACGACTATTCACCTAGAATCCGGCTGGGAAAGCGCCGAATTGGTTTCTAAGAGTACAGAGGTCTTGCTTGGACTTCTAAGATCGGGGGTTAAATTTTCACAAGCCATAGACAGCAAAATCAGAGAATTAAATGAAGCAGAAAAAAACAGCCAAAAGCTTCTTACTGAAATTTAAAAAGAGCGTTAAACGCTCTTTTATATTGCCTCAAAACCTTAAATACTTATCCCAATATTCAAACAAGGCCTTAGTTGCCCGCAAGTCGCCGATATTGTAACGAGCAATATCCAAAAATCTTTTTTCCTTAAAAAGCTTGCCGACGTCTTCGCCGGTAATTCCTTCTTCTTTAGGACTTTTAATGCCGAAAGCCCGGCTCCAAAGATGCAAATTACCCTTTTTCCGGACCGAGCCGTAAAAAGTTAACTGATCCAAAAGGTCAATGTGTTTAGAACCGTATTTCTGAAGGCTTAGATAACGGTTAGACATTAAATCTTTGCTTGGCCTGATACCGTGCACCGCCGAACGGACCATCAAAAATGGCACATCAAAGGCGCGACCGTTAAAAGAAACAAACTCTTCATAATGTTCGGCCCCCTGCCAGAATCTTTCAAGCATTTCTTTTTCCGACATCGCCTGAAGTTTTATGCCTTCTTGTTCCGTAGATTCTCCAGGGTTATCCGGGTTTTGATAGTAAACCGCTCCCTTATTCTTTTCCACATCCAAAACCCCAATAGCCACAACCTCTCCTGTCAGAGGGGAAAAACCCAAGCCATCTTTCATCTCCTCAAACGCAATTTTGTATTCCTCCTCGCTTTCAGACTCTTTTTTTATCCAACGCGTTAAAGATTCCTGGGTCGTCTCATCCAGTTTATCAAAGTCCTCGCCGATTGTCTCAATGTCAAATATTAGTCGTCCCAATGCCGATATTGATACTTGTCTTTGACATACTGCGCCTTTGGCAGAGTCCCATTCATGACCAGGTCCCGAATGGTTAAACAAGAAACCAACTTTAGCCACCACATATTTCTTTCAAAAACTCTTTATTGTTTGGTTTTCTTCCCAAAAATCCCTTTATTAATTTTGACTCTTCCACACTTGAACCTTTTTCCAAAACACACTTCCGGTAATCAGCGCCGGTTTCTGAATTAAGCATACCCTCCTTTTTAAATCTTGCAAAGGCATCAGCGGCATATACTTTAGCCCACATATAGCTATAGTAGCCGGCATCATAGCCGACCAGATGGCCGAAACCAGCCGCAAACATGGCATTCTTCGGTAATTTTATACCCAAATATTTTTCGGTCAGTTGCCGATGAAGATGCTCTACTTTCTTAAAACCATCCGGCCCAAGATGGAGTTCTAAATCAAACAAAGTCTGAACCAACTGCCTGACAGACCAGAGGCTAATCATATGTTTTTTTGTTTTCAGCAAGTTTTTAAGCATTTCCGGCGGTAACTTGTCACTATGATTTTTGAAGTGCCCCGACAAGATTTTCAACGTCTCCTTGTCCCAAACCCAGTACTCCAGCATCTGCGAAGGCAGTTCCACAAAATCAAGAGCGACCGAAGTGCCGGCATGAAAAGCATATTTAGCAACAGTTAAAACTTCATGCATAACATGTCCAAACTCATGGAAGAATGTTTCAACCTCGTCATGGCTTAAAAGAGACGGACTATCTTTGCCTGGTTTGGCAAAGTTCGCGACCATAGAACAAAAAGGGGCGACATAATTTTCTCCGAGTTGTCTGCCGGACACAAGACCAAACTCCGCCGCATGGCTATATTTTCCTTCTCTGGGAAAAAGATCCAAGGCAAAGTACCCCATGATTTGGCCAGCCTTGTCTTTTACAACATAAAGTTGAACATCTTCATGCCAAAGCTTAAATCTCGCGTCTTGCGATGACGCGAGAGAGTTGACCAGCTCAAAAACCACAGAGAAGAGTTTCGAGTAAATTTCAAAAGTTCCTTTGAGGACCACCTCCAAAGGAAAGTACTCTCTGACTTTTTCCTGGTCAACCGAAAACTTTTCTTTTTGTATTTGATTTGAGTAGTAGGCAGTATCGTAAAATTCAATTTTGGCTTTTTTGTTTCCAGTCAGACGTCTCTTAGCCGACAACATCTCCGCCAAGTCTTTCTTCAGGCCCTTCTTTAACTTGAGGAGGAGACGGCTCACAAATTTTTTGGCTTGACTGCCGTTTTTAACCATTTTTAATTCAGTCGCAAAATCTGCGTGATGTTGATAGCCAAGAAGTCTGGCATTTTCATGCCTCAAACGTAAAATCTGTTTTATGATTTTTAAGTTTTGCTTTCCGCCTTTTTGCAAGTTCTTTTCCGCCAATTCTTTTCTTTTTTGTTCGTTTGTTGCGTTTTCCATAAAAGGAATAATGTCCGGATAGGCCAAAGTCACTATGTATTTACCGTCTTTGTCTTTTTTCAACCCACCGATATAAGCCTCCGGCAAACCCTCCAGTTCACCACGAGTAACTAAAATCTGGTCTTGGTAATCGTTTATGTTTTTGCTGAATTCTCTTTCAAGTTTCAAGAGTTTTTTCAAGTTAGAGCGGAAACGCTTTTTGGCTGACGGACTCAAAGCAAAACCCATTCTTTTATATCGCTTGGCCATGTCCTCAAAAAGCTTTTTGTCTTCACCCTCTAACTTTTCTTTTCGAGCGACATATTCCTGAAAAGCTCTATACATGCCGTCGTCATACTCAATTTTAACTAACTCCACCTCAACTTCGTCTATGGCCTTTTTGGCAACTTCTCTAACCTCTTTGTTAGGACTGACATTCATCAAAAAATCAATAGAATTGATTTTTGGCATAGTTTCAGCGCGAATATCTTCAATGGCTTTAATCGTGTTTTCAAAGGTCCTTCCCTTGGCCGGTATTTTTTTTATTTCTTCATACCTTGACCGTTTTGCGCTTACAGCTTCTCGGGCAACTTTTCTTATTTCTTCCGGACTCCATTGAGTCCAGAGAAAATCTTCTTTTGCGTATGGTCTTCTGTTCATAATTTACCCAATAAAAAATCGGCTAATCTTAGTACTTATATAGCCTAAAAACTAACCGATTGCAATTTTACAGCTATTTACAGAGAAATCGATTTTTTGCTGAACATAGATTCAATTTGGATTCGGCCATCTCCTTTTACAACTTCTCCGATTATGTCAGCTTCCTTTGTTTTAGAAACAATTTTACCGGCTTTAGACTTTGGAACAGAGATGATAAAACCAATACCGCAGTTAAAAGTCTGATACATTTCCCGCTCACTAACGCCGCGCTTGAAAATTTCATAGAAAATTGGGTGGGGGCGTAGCGCGTGTTTGTTGTTTATTACAGCATCCCCGCCATTTAAAAGTTTCTTCAGCTTTGTAAACGCCCCGCCGGTAATATGCATCAGGCCATGAATATCGTATGTTTTGTCTAGAGCTAAAATCGTGTCCAGGTAGATTCGGGTTGGTTTAATAAAATCGGGTCTGAACTTTTTGCCAAAAACTTTTCTGACAAGAGTAAAGCCGTTGGAATGCAAGCCGTTGCTTCTAAAACCGATAAGCACATCACCAACCCGAAATTCATTTGGTTTAATCTTTTTGATAAAACCGGAAACGGTCATACTTATATCCATGCCTTGGGCGTCGTTGTGAAAAGAATTTTCTCCGCCCGTTATGGCAATTTTTCTTTTTTGGCATTCCAAACTCATCGCTTTGACTATTTTTAAAATTCTTCCGTCCTCAACCGGCAAAATAATATGGTTTTGCAGTTTATACGGTACGGCCCGAGCCAAAGCCAAATCATTAAGATTCATGGCCAAAGCGTCTAAGACGGCATTTCGCCAAGTGCCTTTCTGCCAGTGATAAATTCCTTTCGTGCCGATGCCGTCCGTATGGTCAACTTCTAGCCCGAAAAATTTTTTCTTTATTATCGGGTACGGCCCGTCGCTGACAACCACATAAGGCGTACGCCAAGTTTTTTTGATAATCTGATATATCTGACCGCCGTATGGTTTTACCGGGTTATACATTATTCTTTACATTTACTCCTGACTTTCTAAATAAAAAAACTTATCCTCTTTAATTGCCTCTAAAGACTTCGATAATCTTTTTTCCAATTTTTTACTCAAAAAAGACAAGGCGTCATCTATTTTTAAAAACTTATAATCCTCTATCTCGTCTTGGTCTATATTTATTTTATTGTCCTCTAATACCCCGCCGTAAAAAATAAATTGCAGACTATCATCTTTTCCCTCTCCGTATGAAACATAGTCCAAACACAAAAGCTGACACTCTTTTATCTCAACTCCAATTTCTTCTTTAGCTTCTCTTATAGCCGCCTGCTTGGGAGATTCGTTTTCTTCAACCACTCCACCGGGTATTGACCAGTGGTCTTTGTAGCTAGGCTTGATTACAAGCAGTTCGTCTCTTTGGTTAAACAAAAGTACTCCGCTAGCCATTCTTTTCTTGGGTAGAGCTTTAAAATATTCCGGACTTGGATGGGTTTCGGGCAGACGCCTTAAACGATTAAGAGCCTCCTTGGGAAACAAGTTCTTTAAGCCGACAGCTTTAAGCAACTTAAACCACTCGGGATAATATTGATTATCCTCACACATTCTTTCTTTTTCCGGACCTCCCAGCTCAACTGTGCCGGTAAACTTTTTAACTAAATAGTAACTTTCCGCTTGCCCCTCATTTTCAAACTCAAAAGCAAATTCATATTCATCAATGCTAAGTCCTAATTCCTCTTTCAGTTCTCTTTTGAGAACCTCTTCTCTGCTTTCTCCGCTCTCCACACACCCGCCCGGAAAAACATAATACTCTTTCCCGTTTTTAACACGGTGCATCAGCAGAATTTCTCCATCTTTAATTACTATTCCAGCCACTCTATGTTTCATATTTTAGAAGCTTTCTCTGGTTCTCTGTGAGGATAAACAAACACTTGACAAATTTATATATTCAACGCTATGATGCAAGAAGTTATTCAGTCAATCTTTCCTGAAAGGAGAATTATGACCATTTACGACATCCTTGCCATCTGTATGCTCGTTGCGGTGTTCTGGCCAGTCAATCCCGACACACTGCGCGAGATTGACAACATTATATTCCGGACTCACTAACCACTATATACTTCCTGCACTTTACTCTGCGCCCACCATTTCTCGTGGGCCTTTTATTTTTCCTACGCCCCGTGACATCTCTTGAGATTTTGTACGACTAGGAACTATTTTAAATCTTTAAAATAGTTCTTCTCAATAAATGAAATGATTTCTTTTTGGCCAACACCTTTCAATAGTATATTTTTACCAGACTTAATCATTTTTTCAAACTTTGGAATGTTTTCAATGAAATATTCTAATTGTTTTGAGTCAATTTTTGGATATGCGACTCCAAAACTATTCTCGCTAATAACCTTGGCATTCATATGCTGTTCGTACGGTGAAACTGGAATTGCATAAACTGGAATACCTAAATACATTGCTTCTGAGAGCAACGAATGTCCTGCTGTTGAGATAATTCCACTACACCTCTCAACAATATCTAAGAAAATGGGATCCCCATGTTTATAAATGCTTATATTGGGTGGGTATTCAGAGACGAATCCTTCGGACTCGGGCATAAATAAATGGAATTTTGAATTTTTTTGTAATGCCAATATCTCAACTATATTTTCGGCTGTTTGTCCGTACTCTCTGGCAGCAGAAATGTAAACTAAAAAAGAATTTGAAATCGGGTCTCTATGTAGCTGAATTATGGAATCTTTCAGTATTGGGGGGTACACGGAAACATTGTCTGGATTATCTTTTATTGGAACATTGAAAAAAGAACAGGCTATACGAGCGTCGACCCTAGGAAAGAACATACGTAGGCGCGCTATCTCATCTTCAAATGTAAATCCACCTAGTTCCCTAGGAAAATCACCACAAAGATATTTACTCTGCTGATCAATAGTTATCAGGGGTACGTTACGTGCATATGCATATTGAGCACTGATTGGTTCATAGTCGGTAATTACTAAGTCCGGCTTGTCCAACTCCTTTTGAGCGCGATCTAGGGCAAGACAATTTGTTTTAAATACATCCTGCTCTCTATCTAAGAATGTTTCGGCCGTCACTTTAAAATTAAGGCCATCCTTAGCACCAACGTAGAATGGTACTGCAACCCACACAATTCGGACTGATGCATTGTCTTTAAAATACTCAGTATAAAAATTGTAGCTAGCACCATGAGCAAAAATCATAATCTCACATCCTTTCGCGAAATGATCAATTATGGGAAGCTGCCTATATATATGGCCATTACCAATTCCACAAATACCATAAAGAATTTTAGTTTTTTTCATATCTTAATTATCGAATCACAGACAAAATCCATAGACCCACTTACAGCATAAGTCGGAATTTTAGATAATGTCTCTTTTAGGTTTTGGGCTAATTTTTCCTGCGTCCCAATAGGAGGCGTACCGACATAAACACTCTGCCCGATTATCGTATCTGCGTTTATGGTATCCAAGAAATAAGGATAAAGTCTATGCAGAGCACTGCTTGGCTCTATGAGATTATTTTCAGTCACTCCATCATTGAGATTTACCAAGACAATGGCTCGTATTGGTCCAGACTTGTCGGTTTTATTACCAAATACCAAGCCGGCCCTATTTCCATATTGAATAATTTCTATCTTATACCCCAAGTGCCGCCCTATGTCTTTCTGCCTGGCCGTAAGCGTCTTCGTCCCCGCAATAGCTTCCAAGCCTTCGCCCTTGAAAGAAACAATCGTTTTGTTCCCTGAAAACAAGAGTAAGTCCTTATTTTTCAAAATTTCCAGCACAATTGAAGTTTTACCGACTCCTGTATGTCCCACGATTAAAGTATAGTCATCTTTTCCAATACAGGCCGCATGAACAGGAAAAAGATCGCGCTTCAGTAACTCAACCCTTATCACGCTATAAAGAAGGTGATAAAAGTCTAGTGGAAATTCCTTCTCCCAATTGCCATAAACATGCACCCTGCCTTCTTCCTGAATAAACCTACTAATGTCTGAGTGCTCATGCTCAATGACTATATCCGGCATTTGATCCGGCTTTTCAACAAGTTCGGCTCCTGGCAAATAGGCTCCCAGTAAAATCTTTGATAATTCTAAGTCCCTAGAACTTTTAATCTGAGTCAGAATAGAGCCCAGAAACGATAGATAAAAATTAGTCATAATGATATATTGGACGTATACTATAGTACTATTTTAGCATTTTTAAGAGTATGGCCAAAAAGATTTTACTGTTCAGCCCACCGTTTAACGGACATCTCAACGTTCTAAAAAATCTAATCTGGAAATACCGGAATTATTTTGATTTTCATTTGGTTATAACCGGCTGGAAAAATATTCAGCCCAACTTAAAAGGAGTTACTGTTCCAGTAACGATACTAGCACATTCAGATTTGAATGAGACTGACCCTGCTATTTGGACTTTTCCGCGAATAATAGAACTTTTTGACGATTGTTTAGATTTAATAAAAAAAGAAAGGCCGGATTTAATAATCTATGACTTCTTTTCATTGGAGGGAAACCTTGCTGGAAAGATTCTGGGGGTACCCTATTGGTCGTCGATACCAGCCTTAGTGGGGCCGTCTAATACAGATTATTTAAAAACGAAGCTGGGTCTGTCCAAGAATGTTACCGCTACAGACGACATAGAGAAAAAATTTCCTGGGGCTCTTAACCTCTCACATGTCGAGACGATTTCGGATGGGTTTCACATCCCAGGACAAACAAATCTCATTTGGTCCTATCCCGCTCTTACGCCGATAGACTTCATGACTAATCGCCGGTCTAGCAGTTACAATTTTGTTGGACACTTAGACACACCCATGGCTAGCAGAATGGAGCCAGAGACACAGAGCAGGCCGCTCGTATACTTTTCGCTCGGCACAGTAGTAATGAATAATTTGTGGAACCAACAAATAGCAGTTAGAGAAAAATTAAAAACATTTATAGGTCGGCTGGCAGAATTATGGAAGGATAGGCAAATTAATGTTCTGTTTGTTAGTCAAGGTAAATCTATGCTTAATAGTTATCCATCTAATTGGAAAGTGGTGACCTACGCGGATCAAGTTTCAGTACTATCGCAAGCTAGTGTTTTTATAACCCATGCGGGAGGAAATAGTTTCCACGAAGCTGTGTTGAAAAAGGTTCCCATGGTAGCAATCCCGTTCTTTGGAGATCAGCCGCTAGTCGCTAGCCAGATTGAAAAACTAGGACTAGGAGTTAATCTTGTGACAGATAGTGGAATTGATACCAGAAAATCAAAAGATTTTATAAATGCGTCTTTAGCAGACAAGGTTGATGGTGCCGTTACTAAAATAGTGAACAATCTAGAAGGTTATAAAAATAAATTCTCTCAGCTATCGCTAGAATCTCAGAATATATTTGAACTACTTAATCCACGGGTATAGGTGGTATTAGGTTAATAAAAATTTAAGTTAGTACACCACTTCTGACACTTTTTGATAGCAAAGTAACGGCTTGAAATCTAGCTATTTCTGTTGAGATGACATTTCTTATACTTTTTACCAGAACCACACGGGCAGGGGTCATTTCTGCCGACTTGAGATTCTTTTGAAATAACCGGTTCGTTTTTTTCTTTTTTTTCGCCTGAAATAAAATTATCCCTGCCCTCGCGCATCTCCACGGACTTAGGCTTTTCTGTAAAACTGACTTTAAAAACCAAATTTGCAACTTGAGCTTTAACATTATTGAGTAGCTCCTCAAACATTCTCTGGCCTTCAACTTTGTACTCCGCCAAGGGGTCTCTTTGTCCGTAGGCGCGCAAGCGGACAGATTCACGCAAGTATTCCATAGCCTCCAAATGGTCAACCCACAATTCGTCAATCACTCTCAAAAGAACCAAACTCTCTAAGCGCCGCATGGCTTCCTCTCCGAGTTCTTTTTCTTTCTCGCCATACTTCTCGGAAATAAAGTCGGTAATAAACTTTTTTAAACCGCCAGCATCTTGGGTCTTAGAAAATTCAAACAAATTCTCGTGAACATTCTGCTCACTGACAGTGAGAGTTTTTATGGTTTCAGCAACTTCTTCGGTGTTCCACTCCCCCGTCTCCGACTTGGTGTGCATTTCCACCAACCTATCAGTCAGCCAATCAAAATATTCAAAAATTAAATCCTTACTGCTTGGACTTGTTAAAATTTTATTGCGCAATTCATAAATTGCCGTACGATGGCGATTCATGACATCATCATATTCCAAAACATATTTGCGGGAGTCAAAGTTAAAACCTTCAATCTTGGCTTGAGCCTGCTCCAAAGCTCTTGAGACAAACCTATTTTCAATAACATCATCCTCGCCCACACCCAGTCTTTCCATAAGATTTTTCAGACGGTCACCGCCAAAAACTCTGGCAAGGTCATCTTCGGTTGAAACAAAAAACTGCGAAGAACCCGGATCTCCTTGTCTGCCCGCCCGACCCCTTAACTGATTATCTATTCGGCGAGCCTCGTGTCTTTCTGTGCCTAAAACGTGCAAACCACCGACTTCTTTAACTTTTTGCGCTTCATTCTGGTTAGGCGGATTACCGCCTAAAATTATATCCACTCCCCGGCCGGCCATATTGGTAGCCACCGTCACCGCGCCAAACTTTCCGGCTTGAGCAATAGTCTCGGCCTCTTTTTCATGATTCTTGGCATTTAGAACCTGGTGAGCAACTCCTTCACGATCAAGAAGCTTTGACAGAAGTTCGTTCTTTTCTATTGAAACTGTACCCACCAGGATAGGCTGACCAATTTCATGTCTGGCTTTAATTTCATTGACTATCGCTCTAAATTTTCCGTTTTCTGTCTTATAAATTCGATCTGTCTGATCCAACCTGCACATTTCTTTGTTTGGTGGAACTAAAATAACATCCAAGCTATAAACTTTATGAAATTCTTCCGCTGAAGTCACGGCTGTGCCGGTCATACCGGAAAGTTTTTTATAAAGACGAAAGTAGTTTTGAAAAGTAATTGTTGCCATTGTTCGCGACTCTTTTTGAATTGAAACTCCCTCTTTGGCTTCAACCGCTTGATGCAAACCGTCTGACCAGCGACGGCCAGGCATTAAACGTCCGGTAAACTCGTCAACAATTATTACTTCCCCATTTTTGACTACATAATCCTTGTCTAGTTTAAATAAGACTTGGGCCTTCAAAGCCTGCTCCAAATGATGTACGTAGCGTATTCCGCCTTCTTCATAGATATTTCCAACTTTCAACATACCCTCAACCTTCTCAATGCCTTCTTCGGAAATACTAACTGCTTTTAGCTTCTCATCAATATTATAGTCTTCATTTTCTTTAAGATGCGGAACGATTTTAGAAAAAGTTTCATAAAGCTTGGTTGAGTCGCTGTCAGGGGAAGAAATTATTAGAGGCGTCCGCGCCTCGTCAATTAAAATAGAATCAACTTCATCAACAATTGCAAAGTTGTGTCCCTTGGCTTGAACTTTTTGATCCAAACCGAAGACCATATTATCCCTCAAGTAATCAAAACCGAATTCGTTGTTGGTACCGTAAGTAATGTCCGCCAAATACGCCTCGCGTCTTGTGACCGGCCGAAGATACTCATGAACAACCTTAAAACCACCGAGTTGGTCCCTTTCTTTGTCTAACTCTTTTTCCTGTTCTTTGTTTATGTGGGATGAATCATATAAATAGCTGGCTTCGTGATTCAGACAAGCCACGCTTAAACCCAGCAAATCGTAAACATGGCCCATCCAAGCCGTGTCTCTGCGAGATAAATAGTCGTTGACCGTTACAACGTGAACCCCCTTACCTTCGATAGCATTTAAATAAACCGCCAGAGTTGCGGTCAAAGTCTTGCCTTCTCCCGTTTTCATTTCAGCAATTTTCCCCTGATGCAAAACTTTTCCGCCAATTAGTTGAACATCGTATGGTCTTTGGTTGATTGTTCGTTTGGCGGCCTCTCTAACCAGAGCAAAAGCTTCCGGCAACATTCTGTCCAAAGGTTCTCCTTTAACGATTCTTTCTTTAAACTCTAAAGTTTTTAATTTTATTTCTTCGTTTCCAAAAGCCTCAAACTTTTTTTCAACTCCATTAACCTCATCAACTAACAACCGAGCGCTCTTGAGATAGCGCTCGTTAGCATCGCCAAAAATTTTAGAAATAAATGACATTTTTACTTTCTGCTTTCTATCTTCTTGTCTTTGTACTTTTTGACCTGTTTTTCTATTTCCTTGAAGACCTCGTTAATGGCAAAGTTTAATTCAAGGTGGCTGGCTTCTGCTCTTAACAACTGACCCGGTAATTTTAAATTAATTTCGGCATAAAAAACAAAACCGGAACGATGGTGTTTGGATGGTTTACCAACCTCAACCCTTGCCTCTATGGCATCTTGGTTGAAACGGGCGGTAAAGTGTTCTAAAAAATCAATTTTAGTGCTA
>DATDTF010000027.1:0-3727 GCA_036517795.1 Minisyncoccota bacterium | reverse complement strand
TAAGCGCGGTCCCTGACACCTCTGGGCTTAATCTCCGACCAGCTGGCCAGACCATACTGGCCAAAAATATTTTTATCAATATTTTTAGATACTGATACGGAAGTCAAAAAAGCATCCAGAGCGATGGGTTTATTTTTAGCTTTGGTTTTGTAAAGTGAATAAAATTCCTCCTTAGTCAGCAAAGTATTTTTTTCTTTAAGCGCACTCTCAATTGATGCAACTAGCTTAGCGGCTGATTCAAAGGAGCTGTCGTTGAGAGACCAAAAAGTGTTAAAATTTTCGTTTTCATAATTTCTGGCAAAAACAGGATTTAGGGCAAGCAAAAAAGCAAGAGACAAATTATTCGAATTGTCTTTGTCCTGACCGCTAAACTTAGCGTACAGATCTTTCTCCGACAAAAATCCGCTATGACCAACAAGCGAGTTTAAGGCAAAATCAAAATATGGCTTGATTGCAGAAGCCATTGAACCGTTAGATTCAGCACGCAGATTCTTTAAGGCATAGTCCTCAATCTGTCTCACTCTTTCCCTTGTAATACCGTAACTCTGACCGATTGATTCCAGTGTCTCTCGACTGCCGGTTTTTAAACCGAAACGACGCAAAACAATGTCCCGATTTCTTTCGGACAATGATTTGACCAGACCAGCCACAACCTTCTTAATGTTTTTATCCAAACTTGTCATATTTTTGTGTTAAAACAATAATATAATATATTAAAAATAAGTCAACCCCCCGTTGATAGGGAGAATTTATCAAACAAACAAAAGCTTGTCAAGCTAATTCTTTTTTGACCACCAAACCACTATCGGCGAGGCAACAAAAATTGAAGAATACGCTCCTAAAAATATGCCTATTATCAAAGCCAGAGAAAAGTATTTAATTGATTCGCCGCCAAAAAAATAAATGGCCACAAGCGATAAAAGTGTCGTAATCGTCGTATTCAAAGAGCGAGTTAAGGTCTGTAAAACGCTATCGTGAACAAGTTGACCAAAATTATTCTTGCCTCCGAAACGCGTAACATTTTCCCTGATTCTGTCAAAAACCACTACCGTATCGGAAACCGAATAGCCCAATATAGTTAAAACAGCAGCAACAAACACAGCCGTGATTTCAATGCCATAGTACCTGCCAAGCAAAGCAAATATGCCCATGGGAATTAATACATCGTGCAAAAGAGCGACAATCGCAGCCACACCCATAGTAAAGGAGGAAAGAGTGCTGTAAAGTTTTCTGAAAACAAAAGCAATATAAAGAACGATAAAAACCAAAACCAAAACGATGGCCGTGACGCTTCTGCTTTTAAGTTCCCCTCCCACCACCGCACCAACAGAGTCAAATCTTTTTTCTTCCAGGTTTGTGAATTTTAATTTAAGATTATTTATAATTTTTTGATGAACATCCTCGTCAATTTCTTTCAGCCTAAAAATGAAAGAGCCGGCACCGGAGGGGCTTATTACCGCATTGCTTGTTTCGGGGCTTTCTTTCACAAAGTCTTGAAGCTCTGAAATGTTAGGCGCCTCGGGTCCGACAAATTGAACTTCCATCAATGTCCCGCCCTTAAAATCAGCGCTTAAGTTTAAACCGAAAATCACAGTCGCCGCCACAGCCAAAACGACCAGTGATATAGAAATGAAAAACATTATTTTATAAATAGGTTTCATAAAAAATTACAGTAACCATTTTTTACCTTCCAGCCACGGACCAATCAAAAAGCCCAAAAAAGACTTCGTCACAAAAATTGCGGAAAAAAGACTCATTACCACGCCAATACCCAAAGTTAAAGCGAAACCTTTGACTATGGATGTAGTAAATAAATATAAAATTATAGCGCCAATCAGCGTAGTAACATGACTATCCCTGATTGAAAGCCAAGCCCTTCTAAAGCCCTCGTTGAAAGAAGAGCTTAAGGACTTGCCTTGACTCAATTCCTCTCTCATTCGGGCAAATATCAAAACGTTAGCGTCAACAGCCATACCTAAAGACAATATAAAACCAGCAATGCCGGCTAAAGTTAAAGTAACCGGTATTAACTTGTAAAAAGTCAGAACAAAAACCGCATAAACCAGCAAGGCGGCAACCGAAACCAAACCCGGCAAACGGTAGAACAAGATCATAAAGATAGCTACCAAAATTAGTCCGATAATTCCCGCTCTCAAACTCTTAACCAAAGATTCCTGACCCAGAGAAGCACCTACGCTTTGCTGTGAAATTAGAGACACCGGCACCGGCAAAGCACCGGCATTTAAACGAGCCACTAATTCTTTAGCTTCGTTGATGTTAAAATTGCCGCTGATAACAGCTTTGCCGTCAGGAATCACGGATTGTACGGTCGGAGCGCTAATCGGCACACCGTCCAAATAGATAGCCAATCTTTTATTAAGATTCTTTTCAGTTAACTCTTTGAAAATCTTTCCACCCTCTTCATTCAGCTCCAAAGAAACTTCCGCTCCCGAAAGCTGGCTTACGCCTCCACCAAAAACAACCCTAGCGCCATTAAGATATTTACCGGTCAAAGAAGTATCGGTAAAGTAGGGATCCTGCTCCAGCTTATCGCCTTTTTTTTGGGCCTCTAAAATAGCGTTTGTCTCCACCTCCGGACGCTCTTCTTTAAATTGCAAGAACGGAGTCTCGCCTATCAAACGGATCGCTTCTGAAATGTCCTTGATGCCGGCCAACTCGACAACCAAACGATCGTCGCCTTCTACTTGGACCAGCGGTTCGGCCACACCAAAAATATTTACCCTCCTTTCAATGACATCTCTAACCCCCTCCATAGCATCAGTGGAGCTTTGGCCGGCAACTAAGTTTGAAACATCAGCCTTATAAACCAAGTGGGTTCCTCCCAGAAGATCCAAACCGAGACGGAAAGGAATGTTGAAAAAGTGAGGAACTTTAAAACCGGCTTTCTCAAGTTTAAGTTTTGAGTTTAAAAAATCAGCTCCCGAGTTAAAACCGGCCGGATAGACCAGAAAAAAGAGAAAGAGAGAAATAAGAAATATAATAAGAGATTTCTTCCCGTAACTTTGAGACATAAAGAAACAGTACCAGCAATCTTTAAAAAATCAAGAGTGTTCTATTCCCTTGACAAAACAAACTTATTAATATAAGATGACTCTAGTTGGTTGAAAAGAGGAAAGAATAGTGAAAGAAAAAGAATTTACACCGAGAGAAAAGTCAAAACAAGAATTAAGCAAATCTAAGATTCGTAGTCTCAATACCAGAATATCTATTCCGGCTTTGTTAGGAAATCATCCAGAGATACTTGCGATTACTGACGCTTTCTTAAACTTAAATGATTTACTTTCAACATACTGGTCAGAAAGCCTCGACCGGGAAGAAAAGTTAGAGAAAGAAGTAGCCGAACTTAAAGAAAAGCTGGCCCAAGCTGAGCAAGACATGAATCGTTCTCCAAGTTGGAGTTAAAAACAAAAGCCCCAAAAGGGCTTTTAAAATTTTGCAATTTCGAAAGTTAAGAGGTTTACTTTTCAGGTAGCATTTCCCTTTGCATCTTTGGCTTCTGCTTTTCCAGCCATTCTTTGACTATCATAGTCGCCACCACGTCGTCTTTGTTGTAATCCAAAATTTTCTGCAAAATCTTTTTGTCGCCCGTTTCTTTCCACTGGTTGTACCAAACCACCGACTCCGCCCCGCCGGCATCTTCGGCCTTCCACTGAAAACCCACATGCCTTGCTACATCTTTCAGACTGTAAAAATATAAAGGCAAGAC
>DATDTF010000026.1:0-2236 GCA_036517795.1 Minisyncoccota bacterium | reverse complement strand
GAAAAACAGCGAGCAGTATGCTAGCTCGCCCGACTATCCCAAGTTTATTAAAAAATTTCACTGTAATTTTAACCCGATAACCAAGTCTTTCAAAAGGTAAGTATCAAGATATACCACATCATCTTGAACATCAAGTTCGGGATATTTGTAAGTTACTCTCTTACCGGATGGAGTCTGAAAAATAAATTTAAACTCGTCACTTTCCGTGCCGGGCTGTTTTTGGGCTAAAAAAGTATAACTACCATCGCTAACCCCAATCGGAGTTCTGTAATTTAAAACCACTTCTTGAGATTGGCCCGGTTCAAGCTTAAGCCAAAAGCTGAAAACTTTTTTGCCACTTTCTTTTGAGCTTTCCTCGTAGTTTTCTAAATCTGTATCCGTCACAAATCCCCCGCTTTCTTCGTAATCAATTAGCGGTTTAAAGTTGGCTTTGTAATCGCCTTTTATCTCTGACAGCACCGAACCTTCGGGCACCAAAACCCTGACAAAGTCATAGTTAGTCCTGTTATAAAAACCTAATTTTGTTTTTCCGCCGTTATGCTTTCTTTTGATTTTCAGACTGTGTTCAACGAAACCGTCTTCCGAAACCCAAGAGTCCAGTTCGTAAGAGTTATCAATCACCGCATCTGTCTTTGAGCCTTTTACATTGCTATGAACAACCATCAGAAAGTCCCCGTCTGTATTTTTGATCTCCCCGCTAAAACCGTTGTCAATTGCCGCTTTCTCTAAAGAAGAATTTTTAAAATAGGCGAGAATGTGTTTTTGCTCCATGCTTGCCACCAAAATTCTAATAATCTCCAGCCATTTTTCCTTGTCTTGTCTGCCCAGCGTCTCCATAAACTTAGGCATAAAGTCAACAAGGATTTGTTTTGGCTTCTCTCTATTGTCACCATATTCAACCTCCTCCTGAATCTCCGCCAAAAAATTTTCACTACTGATTGTCCGGCCATATTCTGGAAGTTCGATCGGGCCGGTTATTTCCAAAATTTTTAAGATAACATCCGGAGTAATACTTAAAACCCCGTCCACCAATGGTCCACCATCGTTCTCGGTGTACATCTCCATCACTTTGCGCGCCGAGTCCGGAAAGTTAACAAACCAATTGGCATCTCTCATGCCCCAGTTTGGAGTAATATGTTGCAACTCTTTGGGTGGAATGATATTTTTTTTGGCTTGACCGTCGGTATAATAAACATCTTCAACTTTCAAGTCTCTTAAAAACCCTCTGGAAAAATCGGCCAAAGCGTAACTGCCGACGAATCCGCCGGTCGGTCTTAGCTCAGTATTATTCTGGAAAAGAATCAGATATTTTTTAGGCCCCGACTCTCCCACCACTTCCGACAAAAATCCGGCATAATTCAATGCTCCATCCACAAAGTTCTGCAAGTCAGGCAACTTGGAATTAAAAGCCAGAAAAGATTCTTTTTTTTCTTCCGGAATCGCACTTTCGTCAACATCAGCCAGAAGTTGGCCGGCCAGTTTGACCTGACCTTGAGCCGAAATCAGAGAAGCTTTAAGCGGAGTGATAAAGTCCAAAAAAGATTTTTTTTCAGAAGCCAAATTAGAACGATAAAAACTATCAACCGCCAACGAGAGAGTCTTGCCTGCTTCAGCTACATTTGCCCCCGCTTTAGATAAGTTTTGAGCTGACTTAAGTTTACCAAATCCCGGAATCTCGCCCAAAAAAGAAGAGAGTGAATTTCCCAGCAAATTTAAATCAGAAGAAGCGCTGGAAAAATTTTCGTAAGCCAAAGCAAAGTGACCGGCCGCCGAAGCAAAATCAAATTTTTCAATATCAGCCTTTGCTGTTTCTAGATTTTCAACCGCCTTGTTACCGCTCTGCGCCACCTGAGTTTGCAAATTACTTTTCAACTTATAAAATCCTAAAAACAAAAAAACGACTGACAAAAAACAAAGAACCGCAATCTTGGGCTTTGACAAAATCAAGGTTGATGGATGTTTTTCTTTTTGGATTTCTCTTTCCTCTATATCGAGCACCTCTTGGTCATCCGACGTCGCAATATTTTTAAAATTCTCCAACAGCACTTCTACTTCTCTGGCCGCCGGCGAGACAGTCAATTCGGCCAAGGCCATATTTTCCATTCTCGGCACAGGAATGTTTTTTCTAAAGTTTTTTTTCAACTCATTCTTATGCAACATTCCGCCGACTTCAGCCAAAACAAGCTCCAAATCTTCTTCTTTGTGTAACTCACTATGTAACTCTTTAACCAGTTCA
>DATDTF010000025.1:0-28817 GCA_036517795.1 Minisyncoccota bacterium | reverse complement strand
TCAAACAAGAAATCCAACATCTCCATCCCTTGTTTTTTTGAAATTTCGAACTTTCCAGCTAACTTTTCAGCTAATTGATTTTTCTTAACCATAAAAAGTTTGGTGTTATTTTAAATACGAACTTTTTGTTTCCGACTGTCGACCAGCTATCGGATTTCAATTTCTTTGCAATTATTGCATTATTTGTCCAAAAGTACAAATGAAAATATGCACAGCTGGCTTATCCTGGCAAACAGTGTGAAAACTCGGCAAGTTTCAACATCAGAAGATAATTGATAGTTTCTGCTCTAAAAGTTACTTGGCGTATTCTATGGCTCTGGTTTCTCGGATAACATTAACCCTAATCTCTCCCGGATATTTCATTTCTTCCTCAATCCTTTTCGCTATATCTTTGGCCATTTTCATAGCGGTAAGATCATCAATTTTGGTTGGGGTGACAAAAATTCTTAATTCCCTGCCAGCTTGTATGGCGTAAGACTTTTCCACACCGTCAAAAGAGCTGGCAATTCTTTCCAAATCTTCTAATCTTTTAAGGTAAATTTCAACAGTATCTCTTCTGGCACCGGGCCGGGCGGCAGAGATAGCATCAGCTGCCTGAACTATTCTTGATTCCAGGGTCAGATAGGGATATTCATCGTGGTGCGACTGCATCGCCAGAACAACTCTTTCGTCAATATTAAATTTTTGGAGAATTTTTCTGCCAATTTCAACATGCGTGCCCTGGACTTCATGGTCCACCGCTTTGCCTATGTCGTGGAACAAAGCGCCTTTTTTGGTGACAGAAACATCCGCTCCCAGCTCTTGAGCCAGCAAGCCGGCCACATGTGACATTTCTATAGAGTGTATGAGAACATTTTGGCCAAAGCTGGTTCTAAAAGCCAATCTGCCGAGCAAAAAAGTCAATTTAGGATCAACCGGACCAACTCCGGTTTCATATAAGGCGGCTTCCCCCGCTTCTTTTATTTTTTCATTTATTTCTATTTTGGCTTTTTCTACGAATTCTTCAATTTTAGCCGGGTGAATTCTGCCGTCGGCAATCAGTTTTTCCAGAACCAACTTGGCGATGTGTCGGCGGATTGGGTCAAAGCTGGATAAAATTAAAGTTTCCGGCGTGTCGTCAATAATTACATCAACCCCGGTCATTCTTTCAATGGTTTTAATGTTTCTGCCTTCTTTGCCTATGATTTTACCTTTGAGCTCATCTGACGGCAGGCTGACGACTGTGGTGGTGACATCGGAGATGTGAGAGCCAGCATAACGCTGTATAGCGGTGGTCATTATCTCTTTAGCTTTTTTGTCCAGAGATTCTCTGTTGTTGTCTTCCAACTTTTTGACCTTTTGATAAAGATCATCCTTGTATTCTGTTTCCACTTTTGCGTACATTTCTTTAAGCGCCTCCGCTCTTTCAAGGCCGGATATTTTTTCCAGTTCAGCAATCTGTTTTTTTCTGACTTCTTCTGTTTCCAGCTGGATTTTGGCGATAATTTCCGTCTTTTCTTTCAGATTCTGTCTGTCCTTCTCCAGGTATTTGGTCTGTGTTTCCAGCTCAACCTCTTTTTTGGAAAGCATTTTTTCTATACGCAAAAGTTGAGCGTTTCTTTCCTGCCCTTCCTGTTTAGATTCTTCCAGAATTTTAAGAGATTTATTTTTTGCTTCCAGAAGCAAGTCTTGTGATTTAGACTTAGCTTCGTTGAGTATGTTTTGAGCCTTAAATTCGGCCGAACGTATCCGACTGTCGGCGATTAGCCGTCTGATGAAATAGCCCAAGCCCATGCCTGCAGCCAAGGCTAAAATAGCCAAAGTAATTGTGGTTGTTGAAAGTTCCATAAATTTTTTGGAGCAATAAAGTCATAAGTTGAATTGAGCTGATGATTTTGTTGCTAAATTTAATACTTTAATTAATGGAATAATCATATCAGAAAACCGAAAAACAGTCAAAAAAAGACGATCTCGAACATTGTTTTGTGCGGTTTTTTGGGTTTTCAGGGTGGGAGGGAAAAGTTTTTTGTGCTATTATGCGTTTATGGTTAAATCGCCGCTAGTTTTAATTGTCATTGACGGTTTGGGTTTTAGCAGCCAGAGAATCGGCAATGCTGTTTTGGCGGCTAAAAAACCTAACTTAGATTTTTTTGAAAAAAATTATCCATACACGCTGCTTCAAGCTTCGGGTAATGCGGTTGGTCTGGAGTGGGGAGAAGCCGGCAATTCCGAGGTCGGCCATCTTGCTCTGGGATCGGGCAGGTCTTTTAGACACTACTTGCCGACAATCAACCGTTCCATTGCCGATAAATCCTTTTTTTCAAACAAAGTTTTGCAAGAGGCTGTCGCTCATGTTAAAAAAAACAACTCCAAACTCCATATTCTGGGTCTGTTAACTTCCGGATCGGTGCATTCCAGTCTCAAACATTTGTCGGCTCTGCTGGACTTGGTAAAAAAGTCAGACATTTCTAAAACTTATCTCCATCTTTTTACCGACGGGAAAGATTCTGGTACTCACGAGAGTGCCGACCTTTTAAGTGGAATTATGAAATACACCGAAGGTTTTGAAAATATAAAGGTAGCTACGGTTATGGGCCGTGATATGGCCATGAACCGCAATAACGATTGGCCTAAAACACAGGAAGCCTACGAATTGGTTGTTCATGGCACGGGCAATAAATCAAAAAATATCTTAGAATCTTTGAGAAATTACCACCAAGAAGATATTACCGATGAGTCAATCCCCCCCACAGTCTTGGAAGAGTTAACATTACCCTTGATTTCTGAAAACGACTCTTTGGTTTTTTTTAACTTTAGAGAAGACAGTATTAGGCAGTTGGCTAGAGCTTTTGTTGAAAAAGACTTCTCCTTTTTTCAGAGAGCTGAAATCGCCAACTTGTTTGTGGCGGCTTTTACAAAATACTTGGACAACCCAAACCTGCATCATGTTTTTGAATCTCTGCAGATGAAAAACAATTTAGCCGAGTGGCTAAGCGTTAATGACAAGAAGCAATTGCACATAGCCGAGAGTGAGAAGTACGCTCATGTGACTATTTTCTTTAATGGTCTTGAAAACAAGGTTTACGACGGTGAGACTGACCTTTTTCTGGAGTCGCCCCACAACTTAGCCGGCACTCCGGAAATGAGAAGTCTGGATATCGCTAACAAAGTTGTGGAGGAAATGAAAAGAGAACACTATGACTTTTTTTTGATTAACTTTGCCAACGCGGATATGCTTTCCCATCTGGGAAATATAGACTTAGTTGTTAGGGGTATTGAAAAAGTTGACGAGGCAATCGGACTCATATTTGAAGAAGTAAAAAAACAAAAAGGAACCTTGATTATTACTTCAGATCATGGAAATGCCGAGTCTTTGGTTTACTCCCTAAGTGGAGAAAAGGAAACAAAACACAACACAAATCCTGTCCCCTTTTATCTTGTTGCCGAGGAGTTTAAAGGGCGTTTTCTGCTTTCTCAAGAAGTCTCCGGAGTCCTGCCAGACGTTGCTCCCACCATTTTGGAAATCATGGATTTGCCTGTTCCTTCAGAAATGACCGGACAGAGTTTGTTGAAGTTGGTAAAGTAAGAAAAGAATAATATGTTGGAATTTATAAAATCGGAATATGTCTCTTTTTTGCGTCGGACTGTCGCCGCCGAACTGCAAAAGAAACATATTCCCGATTTTATCTAGTCCTTTAAAATAACTCCTCCTCCTAGCACATCTTCTCCTTTGTAAAAAACTGCTGATTGGCCGGGAGTGACTGCTCGGACCGGTCTTTTAAATTCTAAAATTCCGTTTTTAAGTAAAACGGCTTTTTGTTCTTTGGTCCTGTAGCGTATCTTTACTGATATGTTCAGTGGAAATTTTGTCTTTTTGTTTATCCAGTTGATGCCGGTTACTTTTGTTTTCTTTGTCTCCAAATCTTTTTCTCTGCCGACATAGACGATATTTTTTTTGAGGTTTTTTGAGACGACAAAATAAGGTCCGTGTCCGTCAGTTATGTTTAAGCCATGTCTTTGGCCGGTGGTGTAATAAGCGGCTCCTTCATGTTTGCCGACAACCTTCCCGTCAACATCCGATGTTGACATGAGACGGATTTCGCCGGTTTTGGGTTTGATGTAACTTTTTAGAAAATTTTTCATATCAAGCTGGCCGATAAAGCACACTCCTTGGCTGTCTTTTTTGTTGTGCGTCGGCAGTTTGAATTTTTTAGCCAGTTTTCTGACTTCCGGTTTTTTGTAATCGCCGATTGGAAAGAGGCAACGTTCCAACTGTTCCCGTGTCAGCGTCCATAAAAAATAGCTTTGGTCTTTGTTTGCATCCTTTCCTTTCAATAGTTTTGGCTTTTGGGCGTCTGATTTGCGGACATAATGTCCGGTTGCAACATAATCCGCACCTTCGGTCAGGGCTTTTTTTAAAAATAGTCCGAATTTTATTTCTTTGTTGCACATTACATCAGGATTGGGGGTGAGTCCTTGACGGTAGGTTTCTATCATATAGTTTCCCACTTTCTTTTTATACTCTTTTGAAAAGTCCCAAGTCTTAAAAGGAACGTCCAAAATTGAAGCGACAGACATCGCATCTTTTCTGTCTTCTTTCCAACCACAAAAAGACAGTCCTTTTTCAGGTTGCCAGGGTTTAAAAAAGACTCCGACAACATCAAAACCCCGCTTCTTCAAAAGCGCCGCGGCAACCGACGAATCTACACCCCCGCTCATAGCGACATAGACCAGCCCTCTTTTTCTGTTGGTTTGACTTTTCATAATAATAGTTACATAATAACACTTAGTAAATTAAAATAACAAGAGAGGGAAAGCTTGTTAAACATCTGGTTGTTTCTGTCTTCAGTCGCTTGCTTTTTTATTTTTCAGGTATTAAGAGAAATTTACTCTGGAAAAAGAAGGCTTAGGGAATTCAAAATCTTTGAGAGCAAGAAAACACTGCTGAAAAATCTTGTAATTTTTGTTATTCTTTGCCTGCCGGTTAACATTAACGGCTACGTGTTTACAATCGCCGGAAGTGCCGTGGGAGAAAAAGGCGTCTATTCCCTCCTATCTTTTTACCAAGAGGTTGAAGAAAACGGACTGGCATTTAACATTTTCAGTCTCGGTGGCGTCCAGGTAGCGGAAAAAGGTTTAGCGCTTACTTTACTAGGTTTTCCTCTTTTTCAATATGGTGAGGTGGTGTCACTGGGAGTAGGCGCAACTCTTTGCCAAAAGTCCAAAGAGTTTTCAGGGGTTTTGCTTGGTGTGCCGATTACTCAATTCTCCGATGGCCTAGCCCGTATTGTAGTTGGAGCTACTTTTTTACAACAAGGGAAAAAAGCTGAGATTTTGTCCGGCTTAGTTTTCTGGCAACATGGACAAGAGGATGCAAGAATTGGCGTTGGCGCGGCGGTTGTCCAGAAGGCGTCTGTAGAAGCCAGGATTCATTTTGGAGCTGCTATGTTTCAGCTTTCCGGCTATATGGCCGGAGTTTCTTACGGCGGTGTTTCATACCAAAAAGCACTAAAAAGAGCCGAAGTTAAACTAGCGCTGGCCATTCTTCAGGTAGCCGGCAAGAAAGAAAGATCCTTTACGGTTTATTCGGTTCTTGAGTCGGATTCAAAATAAAAAGGGGTAACACCCCTTTTTTAAATACTTTTAATTTGTGACCTTTTTTCTGCGAGCCAGCTGTTTGTTCATGGTCTCTGTCAGTAATTTTGCCAAAGCGTGATTTTCATCATTTTCGGCCATTGTTATCATGTCTGGTCTGACCTCGGCTCCGCACTGAATCAAGGTTTTTAAAACATTACGCATTCTCCTGTAGTAAATCGTAATGTATAAAGCCTCACCTCCTCTAACATTAACTCGAGCCCCGTACTTTACAAGAGCTTTTGTTAAGGAAGGTTTTTGGGTGAGAAGCCAGGCCTCCCAAAGGTCGCGGTCATAGATATAAGTGCCCATCCAGAGCGGTTCTTTTCTGTGCAATTCTTTTACAACCGCACTGATGGTTGCTTTCTGGCCAAATACAGACTCAAAATGTTGTCTTGCCGGCTGGCAGGCGTCATGTTTTTCAAGCCATTTCAATGTCAAGAACTTTCTTTCTCTTCTCGCCATGACTCTTTTCCTTCGCAAGTTTGATTTTCAAAGACTCTTCATACTAACATTTCTTAATAACTCTGTCAAAAGTTAGGCGATAAAAAACTCCGCGGAGTTGTTATTCAACCGCGGAGTTGTAAGATTTTGTAATTTTCTATGCTTACCTTATCTCCAGTTTGGGACAAACTTTTTTGTGTTTAGCCGAAACCCATTCTTTGACAAGAGAAACATTTTCGTTCTCTGTATTTTTAAGTCTGTTTGTAAATTTATCTACAACGACCACAAGACCAAAAAGCGTCGCAGTAGACACTATCAAGATGGTAAGGACAACTGCTTGGGTGGGAAAAACAAGCCAGCAAACGATGTAAGCAGACGGCAATAGAACATAAATCGGAAAAATTCTATGTCCTTTTATTTCGGGCAGTGGTATTTTTCCGAAATCTACCGCCAGTGGAGAGGGACAACCAAAAGCGTTGGTCATAGACTCCAAATTTGCAATCGGATAGTAGCCAAAGAGAATAGTGAAGGGCGCATAAAGAATAGTTTTGGCGCAGGACAAAAGAATTAAAATGGGCCAAAAGATATATAACGAAAGGAAAAATTGAAAAGAGTAGCCACAAAGACCATCGCTTAATAAGTATTTTTCCTTGAAATGAATCGTGTCCCTGTGTATTATGATGCTATTAGTGTCATAGTTTCTGACGAGAAAGGGGTGGATAAATCTAAAATGCCAAGAATTGGGGTCTAGGATCAAGTTTCCCGTAGCGGAATTTTTTTTGAGGCGGGCGCTTAACAAGAGAATAGTTGTCGTTGCAATGTAAAGTCCCATAGTAATTTTGACTATTAGCCAAAAAATTTCCATAGTTTTCTCCTTATTATCTTGTAAAAAATACTGACAATAGATTAACAAAAAGGACTTGATTCGTCAAGTCCTTGGCCCGTCTTTATTTAAAAAGTTTTAGTTCCCTTATCATTTTATATTTTCTGACGAAGAGTACGGTTTCTCTGACACCAGCGTAAATTGTCGCCGTGGCGGGCCGGTATTTGCTGGCGCCGCCATTATAGACTGCGGCTCGCACTTCGTTTATAAAGTCCGGTTCAACTGCCAGTTTTTTGTCCAATTTAGCTTTCTGGCTTTTGGTCAAATTTCTGAAAGCATCTTTGATGTGGTCGTCAAAAACCAGAACAGAAGCCATGATTGCATTTACAACTTCAATTCTGCCGATGTCTGTGTCTGTGATTAATTTTGCCTCCGGATATGACCTGTTCACGCTTTTATATGTTTTGGGCATGATCTGCCCCAAGCCGGAAGCTCCCGTTTTGGAGAATGTGTAGCGGTAAGCCCTTTCTCCATTAAGTGCTAAGCGGATCAACACTCTTTCAACGAGTTTTTTGCCGTCGTCTTCGGAAAGCAAAATCATGCTTGGGTCTGTCTGTTCCGTCAGCAAAATGGTTTTGACAAACTTTTCTTCAATACTGTCCGCTACCAGTTTTTCCGGGAAGGCTTTTGATTTGACGCCCAGGCTACGCAATTTTCGAAAAGCTTCGGCAACTTTTTTATCCATGAGGTTTTTGCCGATTTCAACAAACTCCTGCCGGTGTAGTTCTGGCGAGTATGGTACATAAACCATATCCGAGTAGTTGTCCCCTGTCTGCTCGCTGAAGTAGGCAAAGTTGTCGTTGCCCAAAAGAAACTTGTTACCGATAATAATGTAACGCCTTTCTTCCTCCGGTTTGCTTGAGTCAGCAATGCTTAAATCGGAATTAAAGTTGTTCCACCAGTTGGTTGTAATCTGAAAAGTTTCCGCCGGATTTTCTGATGTAAAATGGGGCAAATTTTCTTTGTTTTCCAGATATTTTCTTCTGATTGAGTTGGCCTTTTCAACCTCTTTTTCATCAAGCCAGTATCTTTTTTCAAAAACTTCGCCTGTTTTAGTGTCTAAAACGGCTAGGGCCACCTCTTTTTTCAGGAATTCAGTTGTGGTCGTGGACTTTCCGCTTCTTAACCTCTTCTTGGTTATTTTCTCAACGAATTTAAGGGGTGAAGATTTTTTCAGCTTCTCCTGTCCTTCCATTATTTTTTCAATAGTCAAAAAATTTATTTGTTGTGAGGTGGTATCCGTCTGAATTATTGCTTGTAAGTCTCTGTTGGTCGTTTCCCCGATAATTACCGGATCTTGTTTGCCGAAAACAGCGGCTCCAGCCAGACCTGTGAAAAGAAAAAAGAGTAAAAACTTGGCTTTGCTAATTTTCATATTTTTCCTTGTTCCAGTGTTTCAATGAGCTGGAGAAAGTTTAACAGATTATAAGTTTTTTTAGTAGTATAACTTCTATAGTTAAGATAACCCCGGTTTACAATTTCGGCAAATGAGAGATTTACTTATTCAACGCATTGCTTTCTCAATTGCTTCAGCCTTTCTTAGGACCGAATTGGCATAGTAGTTGCAGGTGCTTGTTGAACAGTTGGATTTGCCGCTGATGTAAGCTTTGGCGGCGGCGATTTCAGACGAGCGGGTTTTGGCCGTGGCACCGGCTCGTCCCAGTTTTATTGCGCTGGCGGTAAAAGCGTCTTCCACGTTCCATGGATTGGGCGGCTGGTGTCCAGTCAGACGGGCAACGTCGGCTTCGTAGCCCAACCAGGTAGTTGGTATAAATTGGGCCGGCCCCAACGCACCGCCACAGCCATAGTTGGGTTCACGTGACACTTTAACGGTATCGGGGTTAAGCCCCAGCTTGGTAACTATCGCAAAAAAAGCATTTTTTTCCTGTTCGGCCCGTTCGGGTTTTTTTAATTTCAGATAACACTGATACATATCTTTCAGCCAATTGCCGGTGCCGACGTTTTTGCCCAAACCGGATTCAATCTCAAGAATTCCCAACAGAAACGCCGGTCTGATGCCGACACCGATTGCCGCTAATTGGGCATATTTTACAGCCTCCTCGGCGGACACGCCGTTTTGTTGTAAATAAAATACTTGAGCTCTGATTTTTTCTATATCGGCTTGCGACTTTTTAACAAGGCTTTGGAACTTGGCCTCCTCACCCTTTGTGACTTTTAAAAGGTTGTTTTTTTCTGAACGGACCTGCTCCACAGATCTTTTTTCTATTTGCTGGATTTGTCTAAGGTTTTCCAGTTCTTCTTTTCTTTCACTAAGACTTTCCTCTCTTACCTCAAGTTCGCTTTTCAATTCCCTGACCTTTTCTATGGTTACCCTTAAGCTTTCTTGGGTCGTTTGCAGATTGTTGAGATTATTGAAAAAACTTGAAAAATTTTCATTTTTTAAAATCATTTCAATCAAGTTTTCCTGTTCTGTCTGGTCCAATAAACGCAAAGAAGCGGACAAAGCGGAACGATGTTTTAAGATTTTGTCCTCGGCTTCTTTTATCTGTTCTGATGTTTGGTCAATTTCAGAAGACGTCTTTTCAATGGACAAGGCCAGGCTTCTAATTTCAGTTTGGATTTGACTGATTTTGCTGTTGATTATTGAAATCTCGTTTGACAAACTTCTGGCGTTTTTACCTTTTTCATCTATCTGCTGCTGATACTCGTCAATTTGTTTTCTCAATTCTTCAATCTGTTTGTTTTTTATCTCAATATCTTCCTGCGCGGAGGCATTAACAAAAAGCGGGTTGGCTGTAATAATCAAACCCGCTAGGATACAAGCTGTGAAAGTGATGTTCTTTTTACTCACTGACGATTATTTTACCAAAATATTTATCGGTAACGTTTAAGTGGTCGTGAAAAGGGCAAGTTTTGGCTTCTGTAAATTTGAAAGAATAGCTTTCGTTTTGAGACAAGCCTTTCAAAGCGTCAAAGCCGGGACAAATTTGGTGTGTCGGATGCGGACCGGCGGCCGGCCAATGCGGAGCAGAATCAAGGTTTTTAAAAGTAACAGTGTCTCCAACTTTCACATTCAGCTCTTTGACCGAGAGGCCTTCGTCTGTAATTTGCACTAAAAAAGTATTGGGAATGCTTTGGGTTGTTTGAGCCTCTGGGGTTGGTGTTGGAGAGGTGGCCGGAGAACTTATCGGGGCCTTGCTTGTTTTACTGCCCAAAAAAAACAAAAGAGTTACAAAGATTACTACAATAACAAAACTAATTATTACCTTTTTCATATCTAATAATTATCTTATAATAGCGTCCAAAACTCAAGAAGTCTTATCCCCAATATGTTATAATTATCTTATGGCTAAACTTATTGGCTTTACACTTTTAATAGCTGCCGTCTTAGTTGTCCTTAACCGTGAAAAAGTGGAAAATTTCAAGCAAAGCATCATTGAAACTGTAAACCCTGCGGTTAAGGAAAAAAGATTGATTGGAGAGTTGAAAAACAACTTAGAAAGTCTGGACGCCCTACTGTCGGACAAAAGCACAGCAAGCAAAGATGAGAAGATCAAGAAAGCCAATATCGCAATCAGCGACGCCCAAAAAACATTGGAGGAACTTCAGCAAACCAATCAAAAAAGCGACCTCGGCGCTAACTTAAGCAACTTAATCCAAAAATTCGTGCCGCTAGGCTCCGAACCCTCTCCCACTTGGCTACCACCGGCAGAATGCCAGTAACCTCCTATCATCCTGACAAGGTTGAGGGTCGGCGTTTCAAAAGTCTCAAAAGAAGTCTTATGCCTCCGCGAGCCGATAACAGTAAAAAGAAAAACCCTATCACAATGTTGAACCCGTCATAACTCCAGCGGGTAATTTCGTCGTCTCTTAATTTCAGCCACATCCCGAATTCGTCAAAAGCCAGACCAAGGCCAAGACCAAACAGGAGAGAGATGAGATATTTTGGTCTGGGCCCGTTGAATACCAGAGCCAGATAACCCGATGCGGCTAAAACAAAAAAACCGTAAGCAAAGTGATGCACTCTTAGCCCCGGAGCCCATTGGATGTAAAATTGAGGAAAAAAGTGACTAAAGACGCGGGAAACGGTAAAGGTAATCAAAAAAGCAAAAGCAACGGGGAAAACCAGAGAAATATAAAGACCGGGTTCTTTGTTTATAACCTTGCGGTGTATCCCCTCCCTCATTTTTTTGAATATCATAAAGAGCATTCCGTTAAGAGATAAGAATGTCCGGTCTTAGTTCAGTTATTGTAAAGGTTTGACCCTTAGGTATAAGTCGGGGTCTATTGTCCGCTCAAAACAACTTTCACCAACCTGATGCTCCCAGTTTTGCTGATAAGGACCATATTCTCTGATGGGTGTGGGTGTTTTTTGATTGTTTGAGATTTTACCGTCAGTTTTGAAAACGGCGCAGAGCTTAAACGTAAGCTGGTTTCTGGGTTTGTAGGTGTAGGGTTCCTGGGTCTCCGGATCAACTGGCGGAATGAAACCCGAGATGTCATCCTGGAGGTCGTCTAGGACAGATGGTAGTTTGTCCTTGTTCTGCCAGTAACTGATGATTTGATTTTGTAAAACCATAAGGTCGTTGACCCTTCTTTCGTCAAATCTTTGAGCTCTTTGCTGGGCCGGAGTGCCGACAAGGAAAAATCCGGCAATTATGGTGGCCAGAACCACTGCGGACATTAGCCAAGCCGTAAATTTAGATTTTAAGTCTGAAACTTGTTTAATTTCTCTGAAATAATAACTAAAGACAACCAAAGCGACAACCAAAACCGTCAAAGTTTTTAAGAGAAACCTGGTTGTTAAGTCTCCGCTGTAAAAATTAAATATCAGAGTGATGAGATCAACTATCACCGTAATTGCCGCTATGAAAAGGGTAAAATAAATCAGCCACTTTCTGAATTTTATATTTCTTTTTTCCGGCTCTTGGGAGAAGTCTCTGGCTATCAGCCATGAAGTCAAAATGAAAACCGGAAAAATTATAAGCAGAACGGAAGAGGAGAGTCGGATCTGGCTCAAAGAACCCGAGTAGTAAGAACTTAGAGGGTCGGGAAAAGTTACGTCAATGTAAGCAAATATTAAAGCCAAAAAACTTACTATACTGGTATAGAGAGCCGCAAATCCCAAAAGGTGCATGAAGAAGTCTTTGGGGGTCGTTTTTACTGTTGTTGTGTTTTCCATACTTTACATCTTAGCAAACTTTGAAAGATATGTAAAAAATTAAAAAGCCGAGAAAACTCGGCCTTCGAAACTTAAAATTCGTAATTATCCAGGACACCGTCGGACTTGAAAAGTTCTTTGAAAATCAGCAACTGCTGAATTTGATTAGTGCCTTCAAAAACACGGTTGTAACGGCAGTCACGCCAGAACATTTCAATGACGTAATCTTTTATCAGCCCATAGCCGCCAAAAACCTGCATTGCGCTATCCGCAATTTCCCAACACATTTCAGAACACATTAACTTAACCATTGCTGACTCAAGACGCGTGTCTTCACCGGCATCGGTTTTTTGAGCCACTTGATAAACTGCGTATTCCATAAATTTTATTTTCGTCGCCATCATCGCCAAAGCAAATTGGTTGGCTTGAAACATGTTGATTGTCTGGCCAAACTGTTTTCTTTCCCCGGCATACTTAAAAGCCAATTCGTAACATGCTCTGGAGATACCGATACAGCCGGCGCCAAGTCCCAGTCTTCCGCCATTGAGAGTTTTCATGGCAATTTTAAAACCTTCCCCGACTTTTCCAAGCATGTTTTCTTTTGGCACTTTCACGTTGTCAAGAAAAAGTTGTACTGTGTGCGAAGCTCTTAGGCCGGTTTTGTCTTCATGCTTTCCCACGGAAAAACCGGACCACTTGGTCTCTACAATGAAGGCAGTCAAACCTTTTTCGCCAAGCAACTTATCTGTTTGGGCTATCACAACTACAAAATCAGCAAAGTCACCGTTTGTGATGAACTGCTTTTTTCCGTTGAGAACCCAAAAACCATCTTTTTCTTCGGCTATGGTGTCGATACCTGCGGCGTCGGAACCGGCGTTTGGTTCAGTCAAGGCAAAAGCACCGAACATATCGCCCGCAATAGCAGGCTTCAGATATTTTTCTTTTTGTTCCTCATTACCGGCAATGTTAACTGCACCGCAGGCTAAACTCGTGTGCGCCCCGTAGAGCAAGGCCGTGGATGGATGTACTCTTGAAAGCTCTTCCGCCACTACACAGTAACCTGTTTTACCGAGACCGAATCCGCCGTATTTTTCTTCAAAAGCAACTCCTAAAAGTCCAAGCTCGGCAATTTTCTTGACCAGTTCCATCGGAATCTGCTCATTCTTTTCCATTTCAGCGACTTTTGGCCTTATTACTTCTTCCGCAAATGACCGGACAGTTTCTCTAAGCATCTTCAGCTCCTCGGAAGAGTTTTTGCTGGGACCGCTGGCAATACCGGGTGCGGGAGTTTTAGGAAGTGCAACATCGGCACTGGGACGCTCAATTTTCAAAAGCTTGGCCACGCCCTTTCTGGCATTTTCGGTAAAAATTAAGTTGGCGAAGAGCCCTTGCTCTAATTCTAAGCCTTCAATTAAAGTCATTCCCAGCCCTTCCTTAACGGCTTTTTCTATTGCCAGAACCGCTTCAAATGACTTGGTGTTCATCATTTTTTTGACAAAATCGGATTCTCTTACCTCTAGAAAATATTTTTCGGCTCGATGTAACCAAAGTCGGCCCGATAAAAATTCTTCAATAACGCTCTTTGTTTGGCTTATCAATTTTCCTTTGGAAGCAACGGAATCAATCAAACCAAAATCTTTGGCTTCTTGGGCCGGAATAGTATTGCCAGACAGAAGCATTGAAAGAGCTCTGTGAATGCCGATTAGTCTTGGTAAACGCTGGGTTCCGCCCATTCCGGGCATAATTCCCAGATTTATCTCCAGCTGGGCAAACTTTGCATCTTCCGAGGCGACTCTCAAAGCACAGGCCATCGCGATTTCATTTCCGCCTCCAAAACACGGTCCGTCTATGGCGGCTACCGTCAGCTTGTTCAAATTCGCCAGCAAATCAGTAATTGAATTTGCCTCCCTAATTAAAGCCAGCGCTTTTGCTTTGTCCCCGCCTTCAATAATTTCCCAAATTTCTTTGACATCCGCGCCCGCTGAAAATATGCCCCGGCCAGTCGGCGGAGGTCCGGTAATAACTACAGCTTTGATTTTCGGATCTGCTTGCGCTTCAAGCAAAGCTTCTTTTAACTCCGCAAAAACTTGTGCCGATAACAAATTATGTGGCGGGTTATCTATAAAAATTACCGTTAAATCACCTTTTTTTTGGACTTCAACAACCTTCTTTGCCATTACTCTTTCCTCGTTTTGTTTTCAAAAAGCCGATAAAAGCGTACAGCGACCAAATTTTTTTGTCAACAAAAATCCGCGGCTTTTAACCGCGGATAATTTTTTACCATTTTTCTTCTTCGGTAAAAATTTTTTTGCCCATTTCTTTTTCCGCCCAGTGCAGGGGCCCGAGCTTGGTGAAAGGAAAACCGATTCCCAGACGACAGCCGGTTTCAATATCTTCAGCCGTAGAAATTCCTTCGTCAAGACACAAGAGGGCTTCATTTGCCATGCCGCGCATCATTCTCATAAATCCTTCTTCGGGACTAAGGGGTCGTCTTTGAGGGAAGTTCTTTTCAACTATTTTCATGATATCCTCAAAACCAGCATCCGGCTGATAAACATAAAAACCGGCGCTGGTTTTTACCCCATAGCGTTTCTCATTTGCCAGAATTTCCATCAACGGCGCCGGCTTGGCGCGTTCGCCAAAACCTTGAAACAATATCCTTGCCACATGCGCGGCAATATCTATCCCCAGATAATCAAGGAGCATAAACGGCCCCATCCGCCAGCCGAATTCAACCGCTTGCCTGTCTATTTCTTCGGGTTTTAAGGTCGTCTCTGAAAGAAGGAGAACCGCTTCGTTTAGATAAGGCATCAGCAAACGATTCACTAGAAATCCCGGACATTCCTTCACTCTGATTGTGGTCTTACTCAAATCTCTTGCAAACTGTTCTACTGTTTCCACTGTTTCCTCGTCAGTTTCTTTGCCGGAAATAATTTCAACCAAAGGCATAGTGATTGGCGGATTAAAAAAGTGCATGCCGACAACTTGTTTCGGTCTTTCGGTTGCGGAAGCCATTTCGGTAATGGAAAGGGATGAAGTATTTGTTGCAAAAATCGCCCGCTTTGGAACAACGAAATCTAAAGAATGAAATACTTTCTTTTTGACTTCCATGTCTTCAAATACCGCTTCAATAACCAAATCCACATTGGTCAAAAATATTTCATCCGAAGAAGCGGAAATTAAAGACTTAGCCATATCTGCTTTGTCAGACATTATCTTGCCTCGTTCGGCCGCTTTGTCAATTTTAGAGAAAATATTTTCCAGCGCTTTTTGAGCAAGCTCTTCATTTATTTCTTTTATGACTACAGGAATTCCCGATTGCGCCACTAAACTGGCAATTCCTTGGCCCATTGCTCCACCGCCGATTACGCCAACTTTTAAGATGGTTTTCATTACTCGCCTCCTTCGTAGTTCTTAATGATAATCGCGCCGCCTTGTCCGCCGCCGATGCACATAGAAACAACACCCAACTTTTTGCCCGTATCTTTGAGGAGGGCAATCATTTTGGTTATCAGTATGGCTCCGGTTGCGCCGACGGGGTGGCCTAAAGCTATCGCTCCGCCCCAAACATTTAATTTTTCAGAAGGTATCCCAAGCTGTCTTCGGCAAGCTAACACTTGAGCCGCAAAGGCTTCATTGATTTCAAAGTAATCAATGTCATTATCGTTCAATCCGGCGTGGAGAAGAGCCGCATTAATAGCAAAATATGGCCCCATTCCCATATACGAAGGACTGCAACCCACAAAAGCATAGCCTATTATCTCAGCTTCCGGTTTAATTTTTTGAGCCAAAGCCGATTCTTCGGTCAGAACTATTAAAGATGCAGCCCCGTCAGATATTCCACAGCTGTTCCCCGCGTGAACGGTACCGCCTTTCACAAAAAAGAGTTCTTGAGGAATCAGAGAAAGCATCTGTATTGTTAAGGCGGGGTTTATGCCGTCGTCTTGCAGAATCGTTTTATTACCGGACACTAAGCTAACTATCTGGCTTCTAAACTTTCCTCCGCGAGAAGCCTTGAATGCTTTTTGATGAGATTGGAAAGCGAATTCATCTTGGTCCTCTCTAGAAATTCCATACAAAACAGCAACATTTTCCGCCGTTTTGCCCATTAACTCCCCGGTTACAGGATCCGTTAATCCCTCCCACAAGGCATCGGTCAGTTGCTTATGTTTTATGCCACAGCCAAATCTGGCGTCTTTCAAGGTAAATGGAATGTTGGACATACTTTCTGTTCCGCCGGCCAAAACAACTTCTGCCTCTTCGGCTTTAATCATCTGACAAGCAGAGACTACTGCCTGCAGGCCGGAACCGCAATTTCTTTGGACAGTGAAAGCGGGCACGTCATTTGCAATGCCGGCCTTCAGAGACGAGACTCTGGCAATGTTAGGCGAGTCTGAAGACTGGGCGACATTTCCGGCAATAACCTGGCTTAAAGCATAACTAAGCAAACCACTTCTTTTCAAGCTTTCACTGAAACATGCTGACAGAAGTTGTGCGGAAGAAAAAGCGCTTAGGTTGCCCCTAGTAGCTCCAGCTTTTCCAATTGGTGTGCGGCATGACCCTGCGATAACAATCTTTTTACTCATAAAACTCCTTCAATTGTCAAATTACCGCTTAATACTAGCTCTCATTTTGCTTGAGTGTCAAGGCGTAGAATAAGTGCCCGTTATTCAACGGGTTTCCCTTTTTTATGTTTGTAGAAAAGTATGCCGAAGAGCGACAACAGAGAAATTAATGGCAGCTTGTTTAATAATTTTGCAATTCCCCCGCTTCCGAATTTCAATTCCACTTCTTCTTTTTCCGGATAAACCAGCATAAAAGACGGGCTGGCAAAGAAAACTTTTGAAGCGCCCTTTACTCCCCAGGCCGGAAAATAAGAAACTCGGATTAAGTGAGGAGAACCGATACAGTTGGTTCTGAATTGTATTTTGTTGTGGCTGATTTTTTCTGTTATCCGGCAATTCTTTGCTGTTTCTATTTTTTGTAATCCTTCGTTTAAATTAGCAAGTGATGTTGTTATGACTCCGGATTTTAAGTCTCTTTTGGAAGCGTTGAAGATTAGCGGAGTATCCAGTTGTTCTTTTTTGTTAAACCAATCAAAGGAGACTTTCTTCCAGTCCTCGCTTCCGGTGTAAGCAACCGGTTGAAATTTTGGAATGGAAACATAACTGCCGCTGTTTGAAAGAAACTGCCAAACTTCAAAAGGAGGGAAATCAGCCAATTTCACAAAGTCACTTCTTGTTTGAAGTATCTCTTTTATTTTCTGACTGCGGACAATCAGGTGGCTGACATTGAACATTTTGAGATGCTCTGTGCCGAGGTCGTAGTCCACGTCGCCGCAGGGCAGGCCGATAACGTCCGTCTGACAACTTTTGTCGGTTGAAATCTCGGATTGGATTTTAAAAATGAACGGGTTAGTTATGCTGGAAAACAGGTGAACCCCTTCAAGCGTCTGACGCCCGGAAAGCAGAGGAACCAGCTCATTGTTTCTGACTGTGCCGGTGTCGTTGGTCTCTTGATTAAACTCTGTGATCACTCTCGGATCTGCCATTGTGCCTTTGACAAACTCATTTGCCAGTTTTAGGTTTTGGAAGTTTGGTTTGACTTCCGTTCCCTCAAAATTCCACTTTAACCAGCCGATGACAGGTTCCTGGCGTTGGACCAATATGAAGTAAGAAATGCCCAGTAGAAAAATGAAAGAAAAAACCGTGGCAGCTTTTTTGCGTATAATTGTAGCGACAAAAATACCGCTGATTACAAAAGACAACTGAAGATAAGGGTAGTACCTGACGGAATAAATTCCCATCCGAAGAGCTATGGCGGACAAGGCAAGGGAGGCTCCGATGCCGACTCCGATAAAAATGGCAAAATTCAAAAGTTTCTTTTTGTGCAAAATCAGAGCCGGCAACATAAACGCCGGCCAGAAAATCAAACTTGTAGGAAGTATGTCTTTAAATTCTACCGGCCAATTGTTGGCCAGGCTTAAAAAGTAAGGTTTGTAAACCAATGTTGGTATCAGCCAAAAAGAATCAATCAGAAAGGTTAAAGCCATTACCTTTGTGTAATACCACAGCTTTTCTTTAGAAAAATTCGGCAATATCAAGCCGAGAGAAACTATTACGACCCAAGTAAAAGTAAGAGCATGGGCCAAAAGGGTCAGTGACAAAAGTATGGCCGGCAAAACAATTTTTTTATTTGTTTCCAGCGAACGGTAAAAAGCGCCGAGAAAAAATATGCCCAATGCAATGCTTAGGCTGTGAGAAAATTCTCCGGCCAGCATGCTCATTATTGTGCCGCCCCAGATTTGAGCACTGCTTCCCAGGTTGTTGTTAAACAAAAAAAGCAGAGACAAAAGAGCGCCCAATTGCGGATATGGGCTTCTAAGTCTGAAAGATCTGACTAAATAATAAACTGCCGCCGGAAGCAGAAATGTGCCGGAAACAGCGACCAGTTTGAAAGCGACTTGAAGGGGCATAAAAAGGTCCAAAAGACCCATAGCGAAAAATGCCAGTGGAAAATAAAATATAAAAGGCGGATAACCGGCGAACCAGCCGAAGTCCCAGTTAAAAACGGATGGATTCTTCAGTAAAAATTCGCTGGCGTAAGAAGCGGTATAAAAGTGCGAACCCATATCGCCTCCAGTTGAGGTGGTTACGGAAAAAATCAAAGATGGCCTAAAGAAATAGGCTAGTAAAGAATATAGTGCCACAAAAAACACTATTTTGTGAAACCTGACTTTATATCCGTGTATTTCCACTATTTTTAGCTTATCAACCCAGCCACGATCTTAATTTGGGATATTTTCTGCAAATTGGTAGATTTGCGCATTTTTGTTCCAGTCCCCAATAGCGGCCGGCTTTAGAAACGGCAAAAAACAAGAGCACCAAGGCGTATATAACGTGCTCCTCCACAATATAGGAGTGAGGCGCGATATAAGGGAAAGTTAAAACCGGAAGATAGTAAAGTGCCATCAATACAGTTCCCAGAATTGAGCCCAAGCGGACAAAAATACCCAAAATTAAAATTATACCCAGCACTGTCAACCCCCACTCATTTGCAAAATTTGTTATCGGCAGGATTTCCGGTGAAGCAAACCAGTTGAACAGTCCAGTAAAAGTTTTGGCGCTTTTTAAGTAACCCTCCGCTGACCAGCTGGGATTAATAATTTTTGTTATGCCCGCGTAAAACATCAGCCAGCCCATAGCCAGGCGCAGTAAGAATAAAAATATTTTTTGAAACTGTGTCATATAGGTTTAAGTCGATTTTATAAATAGTGTAAAAAATAAAATAAAAACAATATAAGAGAGCAGATAAGAGCTGACGAAATTAAAAAAGTCAAACCCTTACTAATCTTATTTGTATTTATATTTTTGGACAAAAAGTAAAACAAAGCTATTCCCCCGAGATAAACCAAAAGAGACAGCAGGCTTTTGGTTACCCAATGATGGCCGGTAAAACCGGCTAATAAGTTTTTAAACGTCGGTGAAAGTTCGCCCCAAATGGTTACTGCCGTTGTGGATGCTATTGCCAGAATGGCGGCGGCCGAAGAAGCATAGAGAAGTTTTGTTTTATTCATAAAATTATCCCCATCTTGCGGCGGCAGAAATTATAAAACCCATACCGCCAATCGCAAGGCTTAAAAAGACAATTACTCCGGCTAACAACATGCTAATCCTGCGTAAATTGTGATTTTCAAACTCTTTTTTATCCAGTAAAGCCAGAATCAAAGCAGTAACAGCCAGAGGCAAGATGAATAAAAATATATGCTCCTTGGCTTCCATAGCAACAGCGTGTGCCCAAGGCGCCGTTCCGGCTTTGATTACCGGCTTTACCAGTTTGCCGTAATAAACGACGTAGTAGTAGCCACCGGCCAACCAGCTTAAAGCAAAGCCGATTATTCCGGCAATTGCGGCCAATTTAAGCCCTTTCCTTTTTTCAGAACGACTTTTGGTCGCCAACTCTCCGAGATACCACAAAAAAGCATCTATGCCGACAATGGCAAATCCCAGATGCATTCCTATCAGAACGGGTTTGTAGCTCAAAAAAGAAATGTCCATGTTTTGATTATAACTGATTTGAAATTAAACTTTAAGCCCAGGCTCTACTCTTTTCAATAAGACTGCGTTGGTTGCTACTATTATTGAAGAGGCTGACATAAGCAAAGCGGAAATTTCTGGGCGTAGTGACCAGCCAAATGAATTATAAAATACCCCGGCGGCAATTGGAATAGCAAGAAGGTTATAAATTGCCGCCCAGAAAAGATTCTGTTTCATTTTCATAACCGTTGCTTTGCTTAAGCGAAACGCGGCCACAATATCGTAGGGGTCTGATTTCATAAGAACTATATTTCCGGTTTCAATTGCTACATCCGTTCCGGCGCCGATAGCAATTCCGATGTCTGCCTGTGCTAATGCCGGCGCGTCGTTTATGCCGTCGCCTACCATAGCCACAAATTTTCCTTCACCCTGCAACTTCTTAACATATTTTGATTTATCTTCCGGCAGTACTCCGGCAAAAACCCTGTCAATTCCCAGTTCCTGCCCGATAGCCTCGGCGACTTTTTGGTGATCTCCTGTAATCATCACTACTTCCATGCCCAGATTTTTAAGCGCCGCTACGGTTTTTTTGGAGTTAAGCCGCGACAGATCGGCGGCGGCGACCACACCCGCAAAAATTCCGTCAACGGCCAACAAGCTTAAAGTCTTCCCTTCTCCGGCAAACCGGTCAAGAACCTCTCTCATCGGTTCGGTGGCGATACCATTTTCCTGAAGCAGTTTTTCCTTTCCAGCTAACACTATCTTGCCAGCAATTCTTGCTTTAAGCCCGTAACCGGCAATTGACTCAAAATTTTCTATCGGTTTAAGCGGCAGGGCGTTCCGTTTTTTGGTCTCTTCATAAATCGCCTTGGAAAGCGGGTGGTTAGAACCGATTTCCAAGCTGGCCTCGTAGCGCAAAACTTCGTGTTCGCTGAAATTGTTAAACGCCGCGACGTCGGTAACTTTTGGTTTCCCTTCCGTAAGCGTCCCGGTTTTATCCAAAATGATCGCGTTAATCCGCGAAGTGTTCTCAAGCGTCGCCGCATCCTTAATAAGAATATTGTGTTTGGCGCCGATACCGGTGCCAACGGCGACAGCGGTGGGGGTGGCAAGACCGAGCGCGTCCGGACAAGCGATTACAACCGTTGAAATCGCAAAAGTAAGAGCCGTAATAAGTCCCGAGCCAGCGCCGAAATACCAACCGAAAAACGCCGCCAGCCCCGAGCCGACAGCGACAATCACCAACCAACCAGCCGCTTTGTCAGCAATGCGCTGCCCCGGCGCTTTGGAATTCTGCGCCGTTTCCACCAGCTTGATGATTTGAGCCAGAACCGTCTCTGAACCGACTTGCGTGGCTTTGAATTTTAAAGTTCCTGTTTGGTTTACTGATCCGCCGATAACTTTATCACCATGTTTCTTTTCTATGGGAATTGATTCGCCGGTGACTAGCGACTCGTCAATCGCGCTCTCTCCTTCTGTGACGATACCGTCAACCGGCACTTTGTCGCCGGGCCGCAAAACCACAATATCATTGTGAATAATCTCTGCGCTTAAGATTGTAATTTCCTTACCGTCACGAATTACTTTCGCCTGCGGCGGCACAAGATCAAAAAGAGCGCGCAGAGCGTCTGATGTGCCACGGCGGGATTTCATTTCCATCCAATGGCCGAACAAAACAAAAGTTACCAAAAGCGCCGCCGCTTCATAAAACGTCTCCGCTCCCGGCCGCACAAAAGTCAGCAAAATGCTGAAAAGGTACGCCGCCAAGACACCAGTAGCAATTAAAACCGACATATTAAGTTTACGCGCTTTGAGCGAATAATAAGTGCCGGTTATAAAAATTGAGCCGGTCCAAAACACAATGGGAGTAGTCAGAATTAAAAGCAGCCAATTTATTGGAATCGGCGAAGGCAGCAACAAACCGAGTATTTTTTCACCAACCGGCGAATAAAGAAAAATAGGAATTGAAAGCAAGAAAGAAACCCAAAACCGCCGGCGCATATCATGTTCCATTTTCTTGGCCATTTGCGGATTGGTCATCGCCGCTTCGTGGTCTTTGTGGCTTAATTCGGAAATATCGTAGCCGTCTTTGCCGAACTTTTCTTCTGTTTTTTTAGGTATCAATGCCATCCCGCACCCCGGACAAAGACCCGGCTCATTTCTAATCACTTCCGGGTGCATCGGACAAGTATAAACTGTTTTGTGATGGTTTTGGTTCATTTTATTTTTTCATTTTAAATTACCAAGAGAAATTTCGTTCTTCTATCCCGCCGATTTTTAAAAATTTCAGGATAGTCGATTTTGGTTGAAGTATGATTGATCCAAATTGGAGAACACCCGTACGGTGGTGACCGCCAGGGGGATCTCCAAACCAACCAATCGGCCTATAGCTTTTACCGTCAACGATCAAAACAACGGCTTTTACTAAATCTTCGTCCAACTCAACCGAATGAGTGTCAAGGACTATTTCAAATTCCCAGGTGGCGGTGTTTACGGGTTGTTTGGGAGTAACGGCAACCATTACCGATCCTTCGTTGTTTGTCTGGGTTTCTAAATCAAAAGTTTGGGCAACGGATTCTAGCGTTGTTGTTAATTCTGATTTCTGGCTTTTTAAGAGTTTGTCCCAAAACTGAAATCCCGCAATGACAATAAAAATCAGCGCAATTATAACTTGAACAAAATGTTTTTTCTTCATAATACGCGGCGGAACGAAGCTATTTTTCTGGTGATATAAAACATACCAATAAGGTTAAAAAACAATCCCAACCAAAACAGTTTTATTTGGTATTGGCTTATCAAACTGACGACCCCAAGGGTTCCAATAATTGGTAAAATGTTGATCAAATAGTGAGCGCAGCAAGAAAGCATAGCCACTGTGGAGGTCGTGCCTGAAACAGCTAAAACTCCGCCTCCAATATTCTTCTTATAAATAGCGGACTTCAGATAGGTGTAAAGCCCTATTTGAATACCAAAACCAATCGCCAAACTGACAATAAAATACCAAAACTGTCTGAATTGGCTTAGGGCAAATGGCCAGCCGGAAATCAGGCTGACAACGGAAAAATAGACAGTAAGCAATAGGGCTGTACCCATAAAACCATATATTACGGATTTAATAATCATTTTAATGGCAGGATTCCTTTGAAGATTCGGTTTGTTCTTTTGCTATTTTTTTTCCAAACTCTTCTCGGCAACTTTCAGAACAAAATTTTTTGCCATAACCTTCGGGATAATTTTTGCCCTCTTCCAAAACCATTTTGCAGTTCGGGCATTTTTTCTTGAAGATATTAAACATAATTGATATATATTTTTATCTGTTAATTTTCGACCTCTAATGATTTTTTTATGTTGAACAAGCGGTGAAGCCCGCACCAGCCCAGGAAACTTTCAACAAGCGCAATCCAGCCCACAATAAAAATAAGCAAGCTAACCCACTCGGCACTAAATTGCGGAGCTAGAGGACCGAGCCACCAGAATGCCAGCAAAAAACGCAAGACTCTGTCTATTTTGTCTAAATTTCGGTTTATCATAAGCGCACCCCCTTTCTTATTAATTACTCTTAGTCTTTCTTTAACTATATTCCGCAACTCCCACCGCCTTGTTTAGTCTCGGGCTGAATTTGTGACAAAACTTGACGATAGCCGGAAGCGCTGGAGAAGTTGGCTCCTAGAAGTTCTTTTGGTTCAACTTTGTTCCAATCAATTTTTTTTATTTTCAGATATTTGGCGATGTTCAGGTAAGTATCGGGAAACCAGAGAGAATTGACCTGCAAAGCATATTTGTACATATCTTTTTCGGATATATTCTGCGAGGCCATCAGTTCAAGTAGACCCAGCATAGCCATACCGTGGTTACAGTCGGGAAAGTGAGTGGAATTGCCGCAACACGGACGATATATATTTTTTGAGACGCTTTCAACCAGCGCTTGTTGTTCGGGGGTTAGGGACACGAATTCGTGCTTTGAATAATGATTCATTGAATTGCCCTTTGCCAAAGTCCAGCCTCCGGTGGAGGCGAACTTGCCCGCATCACCGCCATATCTTTTATCAACCATCTCCCCTTTCTCTAAAATTTCGTTCTTGTTGCCTAGACCCAAGGCCCATAAAAGGTTAAGCAGGACTTGTGAGTTGTCGGGAGTAATCTTCAGCGAGCTGTTTTCTGCGCCGGAGAGCAGTTGTTCGCTTTCCGGGTCAAACCCACCTCTCTCATTATAAAGCGATTTAAACTTCTCTGCATCAATGACTCCGGCTTCTGTCAGTTTTATGCCGAGGTCTCCCCACTTAACAGGTAAAACAAACCCTTTCTCCGGCAGAATTTTTTCTTCAATTTTCTTAAGCGCAGAAGCACTCAAATCCACGCTTTTTTCGTCAAGATTAAGCCTTGATATATATATCCAGGCGCCGGAAATAACCACTGCTGAAACCAAAATGCTTAAAGGCAAAATGTACTTATCTTCAATTTTTATTTTTTTTATATTAATCATGGTTTTTGTTTTTATTACTGTAATAAACATCCGCTTTCTTTAGTCAAACTTTCTATCCCCTGCTTCCCTTCAAGTTTCTTTCCGTCCGGAGTAATCCATGTGGGATATTTTTGAACACCGGCTATTAGGCACTTTTGCGGGTCTTTCGGGCAGTCGACATAGTTGATACTAGTAAAAGACTTGCCGAAAGCCTCTTTTTCTTTTTGGCAGTAAGAGCACCAGTCTGCTCCATACATTATGTAACCTTTCTCGGTAAGGCACCGAGCAAGAAGACTTAAATCTTTACTGCCATTTTTACTACCTGCCAAAATCATGATGACAAAAATTGTAAGCACGGTTCCGATCCCGATAGTAATTTTAGACTGTTTGTTTCTTAAGAGCATATCAGACTTCTTTGGCTAAGATAACCTCGGCTTGCAACATCGGCAGTCAAGAGGCTTTCAAACTTTACTGGTTTATTTTTTCTCATCACAACAATCAACCAACTTGTTTACTATATCCTCAAACGACCAAGGTTTTTTGGAGTCGTCAGACTTTTTTAGCCCGGAGACATCCGTCAATTTCAGACGAACCGCCCAAAAGAGAGAATAAAGTTTATAAGCCTGTCCAAAAACTTCTTCGGCATCTTTCTTTTTTCCTTCTGACAAATATTTTGTGCCTACTTCCGCAAGCCTCATTGTCCCGGCCAAAAGATGCTTAGAAATACACCAGACTTCCCCTTCCGAGTTCTTAATCATTCTTCCAAGAAGAGATTTGCGGATGCTTCTGACTTCATTCAGCAAATCAAAATATTCCGGCTTCTCCGTTTTAGAGGCTGTGAAAAAGAAATGTTCTTCCAGGCTGACCAGGTTCATAATAGCTATGCTCAAATCTTCTTCCAATGACAAATCCAAACCGCCGTTTTGTTTTGCTTTCTGAATTTTTTTGATTAATTCCTCAAATTTTTTATTTTCCATATTTCTAAAAGAATAAAATTATTATTCCCAAACCAATCATAGCAAGTGAACTCCATAACTTCATACTGCCAAAGTTTTCTTTACGCCATTTTTGGACTTTATCCAGCAGGCTTTGTTCACTGGCTATTAAAAGAATAAGCGCTAAGGGCAGGATAAAAATTAAATTATAGATTAAAAGATATCCAAGTCCTTTAAGATAAGTCGCTTGGTCGTGCAGAAGTCCCAAAACAAGCAAGTAGGGCCCTCCGGTGCAAGGAAACTCGCAAAGTCCGACCAGAATTCCCAGAAAGAAGGCTGTGGGCAGAGAGCTAGCTTCCATCAATCGGGCAATTTTGCTGTGGACTGCGTCTGGTATTTTTAATTTAATCGGAAATCTTGGAAAATAGTGGCCGATAAGATTTATCAGCCCAAAGAGAATCAGCAGAACAGCTCCCAGTTTTGCCATGAAGTGGGGCGTGTTGAATATGTGGAGAGCTTGCAATATGCCCAGTCCGATTAGAACATAGACAACGAACAGACCCGAAATGTAGAAAAAACCAATTTTGAGAATTCCTGAACGCATTTTTCCGAGACTAAACAGGAAAGCTATGGTTAGAAGCAGGATTGAGAAAGCGCAGGGATTGATGCTGTCAATCAAAGCGGCGATGCTTACCAGCGGCAGAAGCCATTTGCCTTCATTGCTAATTTTCCAAAGCGCCGATGTGCCAAAATTACCACTCTGTAAAAATCCGACCGTACCGAATATCGCTATTGCGACTGCAATTAAAATGTAAAGTTTTTTCATGGTTTTACAAAAGCGGAAAATGCAAGTTCCACAGGAGAACCATTTTCAACTTCGACCGTAACCAATCTTTCTATTTTACCGACACCAGCCGGACCGTGCGCCGCCGGATCAAAAACAACCTCTATGATTGCTTCTTCGTTAAGGTTGAGTGATTCATTAATCCTCGGAATGAAGCCATGCCCCGGCATGCCAAAGGGTCCTTTACGGCTATTATCTCTGACTAAAGTGGCCGAAGTGCACATGCAGGAAGTATAAATTTTGCTAATCTCGGTAATTCCGGAGCCGGAATTCTTGATTTTAAACATATGACTGACTTTTCCCGCAGCCATTGAAATTGTTCCGAAATCAAAAAATGTTTCCTCTGCTTTTATCTGTCCGCTATTTGTCGGGTTGCTGATGGAGGCACCATTGTCTGGAGTTGACTGCGGTTTAAGAAACATAACCAGAGCTAACAGGCCGACAATAATGATAATAAGTCCAATAATTGTATTTTTGTTCATAATTTTTGTAAATAAAAACTGCTTTACCGTCCCAATGCCGAAGTTGCACTTTTTGTTGAGATTCACAGAACCCGAGATTGTCTGTTCGTCCCTTTGAGGACCGCTGGCAATATCGGGCTCGGAAATTTTAAGAAAATCAACTTCGGGATTGGGGCGACAAAGCAGGGTCTCTCTTTTCATATAGAGACAGCCATGCCGAATATCTTTGCTGATGCACAGACGGAATTCTATATTTTGCTAAGGATAAAAAATTGGATAACTTTCTGTTTGGATTCGTGGTCGGTAAAGATAAAAAGGCCGCCACTGCCAAAAACAGTAGAGATAAAACAGAAAATAAGCTTAACAAGTTCAATCCGGAGCTTTGACCCAAAACCGCCATTATGGTGTTTTTGAGAATGTTTATGTGAAAAATGGCTGAAGAAAATGCATTGCCTTCTTCGGGGCAGGCCGTACCTTGAATTGCAGAAATAATGCATCCTTTGGCATCATTTTCGTGGCCATGATTAGAACCGAAATTAACGGCTGAACTGCCAAGCAAAAATATGGACAAAAGGCCTACGATTAAAAGATACGACAAAAGTTTCATAACCTAACTATACTACCAATTTGTTTGACAAGCAAACGATTGGGTGTATACTTAATTATATAAAATGACATTTAAAGCTAAAACTTCAAGGATGTGGCATTATTGTAACACAAAACAGACCTCTTCGGAGGCTTATTTAAGTTTTGTTACGACTAATGTTTCGATCACCATCTAAATCCAAACCAGCAAAAAGAACTTAAATCAGCCCCTAAAGAGGGGCTGATTTTTTGTTTGTTCCTTAAAAAGGAGGAAAAATGAATATAAGATTTGTGGCTGAAAAAAACGACAAAAACGCTTGTCAGGCTTTGGGAGTTCTTGAAAAATTGGGACAGGAAATATCTATTTTTGAAAAAGACACTCAAGACGCCAAGTTACGACCGGAAACCGGGGAAGTTTTAGTGGCGGTATTTACTTCACCAGAACCTAAACTAATTAGACAGGGCCATGCTTCAAGGACAGCTTCGCATAGGTCAATGGAGTATCGTCCAGAGTGGGCATCTTCTTGCCAGATGTTAATTGCCGTTACCCAAGATTTTGGAGATACGAACCTAACGGGCATGGTTAAGGAATGGGTTAAGATAGCCAATAACTTGGAGACTGTTGAACTCGGCAAGACCACCCCTTGGGGTCCTAAACCTGTAAGTGAAAAAAGATTTAATCTTTACCGTGAATGGTTAAAAAAACATCTGGGGTTATGCCCCGATAGTTTAAACTTAAATTTTACTCCTCGCCCTTCGCCTAATTTTAAAAATGACGAAGTAAAAATTATAAGAAATGCTTTAAGAATGAAAAAAGACAAGCGTCTTACCCATAAAATAATCAAAACCGCCCAAAGCACTCCACATGCGGTCAGTGTTGAAAACACGGTTATAACTGGAACCGGACTCATAGACTTGGTTCTGGAAAAAAGAATTTTGATAGAGTCTGACCTGCAGGTTGAGAGAATTCTTGACTGCTTATGGCGCAGTCTTTCCGGAGAAAGTTTGCAGATAATAATCCCACTTTGTCCCGCCTGGACATACGACGAAAATGGCTATAACTTTTGCGGTTTAGAAGAAAATTCCCGGGGTATTTGTTATGAGATGATGTCGCCGGAACTTAACTATTTTTGTTCTTTTTTAGCTAAGTTTGGAATCAGGCCAAAATTGCTTATTTGGGTAGCCGACATAGAGTGGTTGGATCTCGAAAGCGGCGCCTATACCGCAATGCAAGGTTCTTGGCCTAAGGAAAAATTTATGTCTTACATAGAAAAGCAGTGCGAGTTGGTGTCTAATGACTTGGTTTCAAAAGGCATAAGCGCGGAGGTTAAACCTCTTTTGAAGATTTTTCCGGAAGAAGATTATTTGCAAGAGCAAACTGTCCAAGAAAAACTTTATCTTAGCCAGCTTGAATTGTCGTCTGAAACAAGAA
>DATDTF010000024.1:0-54712 GCA_036517795.1 Minisyncoccota bacterium | reverse complement strand
CATTGCCAAAACCATTGATTGGTATCGTCAAAATATTTTAAAAAACCCGTAAAAGGGTTTTTATATTGACAAATCTGACGTAAAAGGTATATTTGGCAAAGTTATTTACAGGGAGAAAATATGACTGAAATATCTGCCCGGTGTGTCCCTCGTTCTTTCAAAAATAAAAAAGTACTCGTAGTGGGCGGTACCGGTCTGATAGGTTCGCCTCTTGTTGATTTGCTGATTGAGGAAAATGCTAAAGTAAAGATTGTCTCACTAGACCACCCGTCCCGCGCTAACCCAAAAGCAGAATTCAGACAGCTGGATTTGCGCGAACCCAGAAACTGTCTTGAGGCTTGTGCGGACATGGAGTTTGTCTTCAGTTTGTTTGGCGTTAAAGGTTCGCCTAAAATGACCGCTAAGCGGCCGGCAACGTTTTTCGTACCGACAATAACCGTCAATACGCTTTTAATGGAAGCGGCCCGCATTTCCGGTGTTGAGGGTTATCTCTACACCAGCAGTATCGGCGCTTATCCGCCTGCTGAAGTATTCAAGGAAGAAAGTGTCTGGAGCGGTCCCCCTTCGCCAAATGATAGATTTGCCGGTTGGGCCAAGCGCATGGGCGAACTTCAGGCCGAGGCCTACAAGATTGAATATGGCTGGGATGACATTACTACGGTTTATCCTGCTAATGTTTATGGCCCATTTGATAATTTTGATTCCGAGAACGCGATGGTTGTTCCATCGCTTATCAAAAGAGCGATAGCCGCTTCGGAATCAGGCCAACCTCTGGTTGCGTGGAGCAATGGTTCTCCCATAAGAGATTTTATTCATGCCAAAGATGTTGCCCTAGGAATGATGGTTGCCGTAAAAAATGCTCCCGGACATAATTACAACATCGGGTCCGGCGTGGGCACAAGCATTAAACAGCTTACAGATATTATTGTAAATAATCTGCCCCAACCAGTCCAAGTTCAATGGGATACAGATGCGCCACTAGGCGACAATATACGACTGATGAACACTTACCGTATCCGCTCTATCGGTTTTGTACAGCAAATAAGTTTAGAGGAAGGAATTAAAGATACGATAAATTGGTATTTGAAGAACAAAAACGAGACAAGCAAACGATACGATCCATTTGACACCGTTTAAATTTAAAAGCGGTGTTTTTTTGTTAATTTGTTGATATGCCAGATTGACACCAGTTGATACTTTTTGATACTTTGCATAACATAGAATTAGGAATGAACAAAACATTACCAAACGAAAACTTAAAAGCCGGAATATTCATACCTACCATGAATCGGGTTGATTTTGTTATCCGACAACTTCGCTATTATGCCTCGGTCCAATGCCAGCACACTATTTATATCGGCGACTCCAGCCCAAAAGAAGAATCGGAAAAGATAGAGAATGAGATAAAAAAACTTGGCAACGCCATAAAAGCAAAATATTATTACCTTCCGGAATTTGACAATTTACAAGCACACTACCACCTAATCAAAGAGGTGCGGGAAAGGTATATTTGCTATAGTGGCGACGACGACTACCAAATTCCCGACTCTATAACCAAGTGCATAGAATTTCTGGAAGCCAACGATGATTACTCGTCAGCCAGCGGGTATGCGGTTAGTTTTCGTCTGAAGCAAAGCGGACCATATGGACAACTTAAGCGCTTGGCAGACTATCCGAGACAACAGATTGAAGAAAACACGGGAGCAGAAAGGATAAGGCATTTTTTTAATACATATTTTGTAACCCATTTTTCAGTTAACAGGACGGCCGGCCTGGCAAATTATTGGCAAAATGGCTTAAGTGTCCGTGACCGTTCGTTCCGAGGAGAAATAATACCCACCTCCCTACCGCTAATATCCGGAAAATCAAAAATACTTGATTGCCTTGGTTTTGTGAGACAGATTCATGACAGCCATTTTTTATTACCCGGCGAATTTGACTGGGTCACACAATTGGATTGGCGTGAATCCTACACTATTTTTGAACAAACATTATCCAAAAGTCTAGCTGAAAAAGACAAAATACCCCTTGAAGAAGCGACAAAAATTATACGACAATCTTTTTTAGGATATCTTGGACCTCGGCTTGTGAAAGAATATAGAGGCCACTATCCCTTAAAAAAAGAACTGCCTTTTTATTGGCATCTTCTTTGTTTTATCAAACCTTATGTCGTCAGTGTGCTCCCTTTTTTGAAAAACCTTTACCGGGCCCATATAAAACCGCAAATAAAACACACGAAAGAAATGCACTATGAAGTGCTAAGAACCGGGTCCCAGTATTACAAAGACTTCAAGCCGGTGATGGACTCCTTTACCGATTCTCTTCCAAAAAATCTTTAACAATTTTAAAATCGCTGAAATATTTGGACTCCGGTCTGGTGGCATCCTGCGGGGGTTTAAATTTGTAATACATTTTTTTAAGCAAAGGCAAATGCGCAACAAAATACCTTATTTTTTTGGATGATTCTTGTTTTGCAGAGGCATTCTTGGGAAAACCATATGACCGCCAGCTGGTCTCATAGGTAAATTTGTTTGCCAAGTAAAGAATGAAAATCCATTTGGATATGTTCCTGCTCTCTTCGCTGGAGACACCCAGTCCCAGCAAAAGTTCAGATAACCCATTCTGGCAAGCTCCCCATTTCTCTTTGATTGACGGCGCCAGCAAAACATCAATCGCAAGATCAGTTGAAAAGCTGCGATTGTTGCTTATTTGCATAATGTACCCCAGCTTATCAATAATTTTCGCTTTTCCATAAACAATCAGCATAGACCACAGTATAACCTCTGTAATTGTCTCCATAAGTAAAAAATGTTTGGTAACATTGCGTATTTTTGTCTCTATCTCGGTTCTTGTTACGGCAAAACATATAAAATTCGGGTCGGACCAAAAATTTTTGACCCGCGCCAGCATATCTTCATCTTCCATTGACCTGCCCATGGGAAGCGTTGCCCGACCAAGAAGGCCTCGGAACTTATTATAATCTTCTTGCCGGAAACGAACGTTGATCTGCTTGCCAGAACAAGTTGCATAGTCAGGATGATCTTCCAAAAAATCTGCACATTCTGAAACAGTTTTCGGTATAACCAAATCGTCGTCTCCGATTTGCATACAATATTTTTCCTTTATCAAGGGCATCAGCTGGTACAAACAGTCTTTACCGGGTGGAACCCATTGATAAGTTATGTTTAGATTTTTAAATCGTTTAATCCCGTCCCTTATTCTTTGCGCATTTTCTTCGTTACTACTGTCTGAAACATAGATGGGGTGGGGACTATTCATTAATTCATAAAATTCAAAATGCCTGAAGATGAAATCAGGACGGTTCATTGTTGGAATTATAATGGCGACTTTTTGCATATAATTTATTAGTTAAAGTATATCTTTTAATATAAATAAGTCTAGAGTTGACACCTTTTGACACTTATTGATACTATTGGGTATTGAGTTAATATACCGAATATGCCTAAAAACATACGCATAATTCCCCGATTAGACATCAAGGGTCCCAACGTGGTCAAAGGTATACACACCGAAGGACTTCGAGTCGTCGGTGAACCAATAAAATTAGCTAAAAAGTATTACAGAGACGGAGCAGATGAAATTTTTTACATGGATATAGTGGCCAGTCTTTATCAACGCAACCTTGATCTAGAGTTGTTGAGGTCGGTTGCTTCGGAAGTGTTTATCCCACTGACGGTAGGTGGCGGTATTCGCTCAATTCATGACATAAACAACGTCTTGCGAGCCGGCGCTGACAAAGTTGCCATAAATACCTATGCCATTAGGCACCCCCAGTTCTTGCGTGAAGCTGTGCGGACCTTTGGCGCTCAATGCATCGTTCTTTCGGTTGAAGCTAAGAAGGTTAGCCCCAACTCTTGGGAGGCCTATACAGACGGCGGACGAGAGAAGACCGGCCTTGATGCCATTAAATGGATAAAACAAGCAATTCAGCAAGGCATTGGGGAAATACTCTTAACTTCGATTGATGCTGACGGCACCAGAAAAGGCTACGACACCGACCTCTGCAAAGCCGTCACCTCATTCTCAAAAGTTCCGGTAGTTATCCATGGGGGAGGAGGAACATTTAAATCTTTCAGCGATGCGTATATGACATGCAACCCGGACGCTATTTCCGCCTCAACAGTATTTCACTACGGTGATTTGTCAATAAAAAATCTTAAAAATTATTTGTCCAGTAAAAAAATAAAAATAAGAACTGAATGAAGAAGAAAATTGCCATAATTGATTGCGGCGTAAATAACCTGCATAGCATAGCCAAGGCTTTCGCTAAACTCAAAACACCCGCCATTATCACAGAAGACCCGGCAATACTAGCCAAAGCCGACGCAGTAGTACTGCCGGGAACAGGAGCATTTCAGGCCGGCATGGATGGCCTCCGACGGCGTGGTCTGATTCAACCCCTGCAAGTATTCGCCAGTTCCGGCAAGCCCATGCTAGGAATCTGTCTGGGCGCACAGTTAATGCTTCAGGAGGGTCGCGAATTTGGAACATTCAAGGGACTTGGCTTGATACCCGGCAAAGTTGTGCCCTTTCCGGCAATGAACGCAAACTTCAAGACCCCCCATTTTGGCTGGAATAATCTTATGAAGCCGACAAATAAAAACTGGGTGAAAACGGTGCTGGAGGGCATCAGCAAAAATTCTACAGTTTACTTTGTGCATTCTTTCATATTTCAGCCTAAGGACAAGAATGATATTTTGGCTTTCAGCGAATATGGCGGCCATATCTTTCCGTCTGCACTCCGCAATGGTAACATATACGGTTGCCAGTTCCATCCGGAAAAAAGCGGAGATGTAGGCTTGAAAATAATAAAAAACTTTATCAAACTTATCTAAGAACCATTTTCTAAATTATGCCAAAAACAAACACAAAATATGGTTTACCGAAAGAGGTTATTTTCTGTAAGAAATGCGTCATATCTAATCAGCGGCCCAGTTCAACCGTAGAATTTAAACACACAAAAAACGAGAAAAAGGAAACGATTGCTTTTGGAGAAGGTGGGGTTTGCGACGCTTGCAGATACACCGAGTATAAAGATCGAGGGATAAATTGGAAAACAAGAGAAAAAGAATTAATAAAATTATGTGATAAGTACAGGAGCAAAAATGGCTACTATGACTGCATTGTTCCCGGTAGTGGCGGAAAAGACAGCGCCTACACCGCACACATCTTGAAATATAAATACGGGATGAATCCCCTGACCGTTACATGGGCTCCACATCTTTATACCGATATCGGCTGGAAAAATTTTACAAATTGGATGCATATAGGCGGCTTAGACAATATTTTGTTTACACCAAACGGCATCGTTCACCGCCTGCTTACAAAATTGGCATTTGAAAACTTGTTGCACCCTTTTCAGCCGTTCATCATTGGCCAAAAAAATTCGGGGCCAAAATTTGCCGTCCTCTACAAGATTCCCCTCATCTTTTATGGCGAGTATGGAGCCGAATACGGCAACAAATTCAAAGAAAACGATGTACCCACTATGAATTCTAAATTTTATACCGAAGATGTCACCCTCGACAACCTCTTTCTGGGAGGAGTTTCCGCTAAAAGTCTGCTGGCTAATAAAAAAATCTCTTTAAACGACTTGAATCCCTATCTACCGATAAAAGTAAAGGAGGCTAAAAAACTAGATATCCAGGTGCACTGCCTAGGCTATTACTTGAAATGGGACCCGCAAGAGTGTTACTACTACGCCTCAGAAAACACCGGCTTTCAGGCAAACACCGAAAGAACCGAGGGAAGTTACTCAAAATATAGCAGTATTGACGACAAGGTTGATGCTTTTCACTATTACACCACATTAATTAAATTCGGAATTGGCCGAGCATCCTATGACGCGGCTCAAGAAATAAGAAATAAAAAAATCACACGCGAAGAAGGGGTAGCTCTTGTAAAAAGGTTTGACACCGAATTCCCGGATAAATACTTTCAGGAATTTCTGAATTATACCGGCATCAGTAAAGATAAATTTTGGAAACTTATAGACGCCGGCCGTTCTCCGCATCTATGGAAAAAAAATAATAATAAAGAGTGGCAGTTGCGCCACCAGGTTACCTAAGAATGAAGAAAAAAAACCTTGCAATAATACCGGCCCGCTCTGGTTCAAAGGGAATCCCAAACAAAAATATCCGCATATTCGCCGGCAAGCCTTTGATTTGGCATGCTATCTATCAAGCCCATAAAAGCAACTTATTTGACAAGGTAATAGTTGATACAAATGACCGAGAAATAGCCGAGATAGCAATCAAAGGTGGCGCTGAAGTTCCATTCTTGAGACCGGCTCATCTGGCCACTGATACGGCAAAAATTGCTGATTCAGTTGAACTCTTATTACACAGGCTGGACAAAAAATTTAATTATAAACCTGAAATATTCTGTCTCTTACAAACCACTTCGCCATTAAGAGAGGTTGATGACATAAAAACGTGCTACAAAGAAATAATAAAGCCGAACGTAAAATTGTTATGCACAATATGCGAAACTCACCCCAGACTGTATAACCGAGACTCGAAAGGCAAAATTTATTTAGTCAATAAGCAGAATAGTAATAGCACCAACAGACAAGCCTGGCCAAAGGGCTATATTGAAAATGGAGCGATGGTTTACATGTTAAAAACTGATTTTTTCCTTAAACATAAAAAATTTGTGACCAAGGACACCGTTGGTGTTATTATGCCGCGCTGGAGATCAATAGATTTAGACCACGTAGAGGATTGGATACTGGCGGAGACGCTCTACAAGCATAGAAGTAAAATTAAACAAAAATTTAAATTATTTAAATGATAAATGTAGGCATAATCGGTTTCGGGTCGGCCGGCAAAAGGCACTACGAGAATTGCCTGACTTTAGGACACTCGGCTGAAGTTCAATCTTTGCACAAAAAAAGCAAGTTTCAACAAAAAAAATATGACCTGATTATCATTGCGTCAAAAACAAAAGACCACTATAAAGATGCGTTGCGGTTCAGAGATTACAGCGATACTTTTATGTTTGAGAAGCCACTGGCAATGAATTCAGCCGAGGCCAAAAAGATTAAAAAAATGTTAAAAAACAAATCAGCGTTTGTCGGCTACACCATGATTTTCCACCCGATGATAAATGAATTAAAAAAAATCCTGACAACAAATAAATTTGGTGATATCCACCTAGTTCAGATACATTGCGGCAGCTATTTGCCCAGCTGGAGAACCAGCGATTATACCAAAAATTATTCGGCCAATAAAAAATTAGGCGGTGGAGTTCTTAGAGAATTAATACATGAAACCAATTATGCCCAATTTCTTTTTCCAGATCCAATTAAAAAAATCTCGGGATATTGGGCCAAGATTAGCCACCTAAAAATAAGAAGCGAAGATATGGGCCTGCTGGTTTTTATTCAAAAAAACAAAAACATCGTTATAACTTTAAATTATTTTCAGAGATTACCGGAACGCTATATAAAAATTCACGCCGAGAAAGGAACGATTTTCTGTGATCTTATCAATAAGGACCTGAAAATATTCGATGAAAACAACAAACCAACTTACAATAAAAAGTTTGAATTTGAACGAAACGACACTTTTATCAATGAACTTAAATTTGCCACGCTTGTTTCTGCAAGAAAAGAAAAAATACCTTCAATCTTAAGCCTAGACCAAGCCATAAGAGACTTGGGTATAATAGAAAAAATAAAGAAAATATAAATTAAACAAATGGACAAAAAACATTTTGACATATCGGGCAAGGTCATTATTTTAACCGGCGGCATGGGAATGCTGGGCAAGGTCTATGCCAAGGCCATGGCCTCCCATGAAGCGCAGGTCATTTTATTGGACATAACCCCGGAACAACAAGCCTTGGATTATATTAAATCTATTGGAAAATACGGTCGAAATATCCACTACTACAAAGTTGATATTTCCCAAAAACAAGAGCTTGTCAGTGCGAAAAACAAGATTTTGAAAAAGTTTGGTAAAGTTGATGGCCTTATCAACAACGCGGCCATTACAGCCCGAGCCGAAAACCTTAAGAAAACCGACCGCTTTGAAGATTTTGAACTCTCACGCTGGAACAAGGATATGGAGGTAAACGTAACCGGAACAATGCTTTGCTGTCAGGTCTTTGGCAGTAAAATGAAAAAGGGGTCATCTATCATCAATATTTCCTCTACTTACGGCGTCGTCGGCCCCGACCAAAGAATCTATCCGAAAGGAATTTTCAAACCAGTCAGTTACAGCGTAAGCAAGGGAGCCGTTATTTCCCTGACCAAATATTTGGCAACTGCCTGGGGACCAAAGCAGATCAGGGTAAATTGCGTTGTTCCGGGAGGCGTTCAAGAAAAACAGTCAAAAGATTTTATTAAAAATTATTCGTATCGAACCCCACTAGGAAGGATGGCGAGACCCGAAGAATATGTAGGACTTATCATATATTTAATTTCCGACAGCTCGTCATACTGCACCGGAGGGATATTCATGCAAGATGGCGGCTGGACGGCGTGGTAATGGCAAATAATTTTATACAAATTGGGAGAAGAAAAATTGGGCCAGCCCATCCCCCGCTTGTAATCGCCGAAATCGGCATCAACCATGAGGGTGACATGGTCAAAGCCAAACAAATGGTTTTTGACGCCCAAAAAGCCGGAGCTGAATGTGTAAAGTTCCAGAGCCATGTTATTGAAGATGAGATGATTCCGCAAGCCAAGAATGTCATTCCCGGCAACGCCAAAGAATCAATCTGGCACATTATGCGGCGTTGCGCTTTAACGGAGAAACAAGAAATTGAACTTAAAAAATATACGGAGAAACTGGGCATGATATTCCTATCAACTCCATTCTCACGGGCAGCCGCAGATCGTTTAAACAAAATGGGGGTGTTGTCATTCAAGATTGGTTCGGGCGAATGTAATAACTATCCGCTCATTGAACATATCGCTAAATTTGACAAGCCCGTCATCTTAAGTACCGGAATGAATGATATCCCAAGCATTAAAAAAAGCGTAGCTATTCTACGCCGACATAAAATACCTTACGCACTCCTGCACTGTACATCTATGTATCCCACGCCATATGAAAAGGTACGACTAGGTTCAATTAGACAAATGGCCAGAACATTTCCAGATGCTGTCATCGGATTAAGCGACCATTCCTTAGGCAACTACACTTGTTTCGGTGCCGTTGCGTTAGAGGCTTCTATTCTGGAAAAACATTTTACATCTGACAAAAGCTGGCCGGGACCGGATGTTCCGATATCAATTGACCCGCATGAGTTGAGTGAACTGATACTTGGTTCCCGAGCGATATTTGCCGCCCGCAACGGCACCAAAACAAAACTACCGGAAGAACAACCCACCATTAACTTTGCTTATGCCTGCGTGGTCGCAATTCAAGACATTCAAAAAGGCGAAAAATTAACCCGAGCCAACATTTGGGTCAAAAGACCCGGCACAGGAGAAATAAAAGCTGTTGACTACAAAAAACTGATCGGCCGAACAGCAAAAATACAAATTAAAAAAGACGACCAACTAAAATGGAAAAATATATAAAAGATACAAAGAAAAAAAGGGTTGTTTTTCTGACCGGCACACGGGCGGATTTCGGTAAAATAAAATCACTCATAAGAGGGCTGTCAAAAAACCACAAATTTGACGTTCATGTTTTTGCCACAGGAATGCACATGTTATCTAAATATGGTTACACGGTAGATGAAATAGAAAAAGAAGGGTTCCCCAACATTTATAAATACATTAATCACTCCGGCAATTCCTCAATGGAGTCCGTAATGGCAAGCACGCTCATTGGGTTCGGCAACTATGTTAAGGAATTCAAACCCGACCTGATTATTGTTCATGGTGACAGGGTGGAAGCCCTTGCCGGGGCTTTAGCGGGTAGTTTTCAAAATATTACCGTAGCCCACATTGAAGGCGGGGAAATATCCGGCACCATAGACGAACATATACGCCACGCGATAAGCAAGGTGTCGCACTTGCATTTTGTAGCCAATGGAGAAGCGCGCAAAAGGTTGATACAAATGGGCGAATATCCCAAGAGCATATTTACAATCGGCTCTCCAGATATTGATATAATGCTCTCAAAAAATCTGCCCACCTTAAAAGAGACAAAAAAACGGTATGGGATTTCTTACAATAAATACTCTATCTTGGCACATCACGCAGTCACAACCGAACTTGATACTCTTAATAGTCAAACTGACACCTTGGTACAGGCCCTGCTTGAATCTAATCTTAACTATATAGTAATTCATCCCAGCAATGATCCCGGTACTGACACGATAAGAAGTGTTTATGCAAAAAAGCTGACAAATAACTCAAAATTTAAGATATTTCCGTCAATTCGCTTTGAACACTTTCTTACCCTGTTAAAAAATGCGAGTTTCATAATCGGTAACTCAAGCGCCGGCATAAGAGAAGCTCCTTACTATGGAGTCCCGACAATCAACTTGGGGACAAGGCAGTACAAAAGAATTACCGGAGTAGAAAGTATATTTAATTGTAACTTTAGCAAAACAAAAATCTTGGAGTTAGCAAAAAGTTTATCAACGACAAATCGTTTTAAACCGGTAAAAATGTTTGGCTATGGAAAAAGCCAAAAAAACTTTTTAAAGATTTTGACCCAAAATAAAGTCTGGGGAGGAATAGTCCAAAAACAGTTTCGGGACATAAAGCTCATTTAAAAAAAGAGAGCTTATATTAAGCTCTCTAAAAAGTTTACAATCCGATTGGTATTCATACCGTCTAGTTTAAAACTGTTTTCCTGTATTCTTAACAGAGAATTTCTTTTTAGAGCGTCCCTTACAGCCAACTCCAACTCCTCCCGATTTGTTGCTTTTAGGCTACAGCCCAAAGAAACCAAAGGAGACTCATCTAATCCGGGACACTCGGAGAAAAATTGCCGCATACCTTTGTCCGGGTACAAGATAGAAATATTTGGCTTCCGCAAAACCGCCGCCTCAACAAGCATTGTACTATACATACTAATAACCACATCAGCCGCACTCAGAACTGTAGGACTATCAAACATTGTCGTATCCTTGACCAAATCCCCTCCCCTAAAATCAGTAAGGATGTCCAGACAATCTAACTTTTCTTTATCCCCGCCTTCATGTTCTGTCATCCTTGGATGAAATCTGACAACCAGATAAATACCAGCTTGGACGTCATTTAAAACTTTGACCAATTCAAAGAGTGCGCCAACAGTTCCATAAGCATGACCCGCAAACAGAACCATTTTCTTGCGCGAGTCTAAGCCCAGCTTTGAAAAAACCAGTTCCTGTTGAGATTTCACATCAACCAAGATATATTTATCAAACGCTGAATAACCGGTAACCTTTATCTTGCTTTTATCAAATTCGGGCCACGCCTTTTGGGTAATCTCGGAATCAACCTGATCGTTCACGCATATGTAATCAGGCCTATATCGGACTTCTCTCCAATCTGTAAAAACTCCCGCTCCCCAGAAATCCTGCAAGACGATCTTCGGACAACCTAGAGAAGCATCGGTGATTAACTTTCTACCGATTCCCCCAAAACACGTACTGGTAAAAAACAAGTTAACGTTACGGACAGCATCCAGTATAAATAAAGGAGAATCGGCAAAGATAAATGGTTCCATTTGGGCAGAAAGGGATTCTGCGACAACTCTTCCATTAGTAGCAATAACAACTCCATAGCCTCGCCTCCTTAACTCTTTAGTAGCTGGAAGAACTTGATTCAATCCACCTAGATTTCTGCAAGTTGCAAGAATCATATACCCAACCTTTCATTTTCAAAGAATAGTCAGTTATATAACATTAATAACACCAAGAGTCAATATTGATATATTTCAAAAAACATGTAAAATTTTAGGGAAGGTTTACTATCTTATGAGCATAAAACCCAAAAAAATTTTAGCCTTCATTCCTGCCCGTGGCGGATCAAAAGGCATACCCAACAAAAACATTGTTGATCTTAATGGAAAACCGCTTATAGCCTGGACGATTGATGAGGCTAAGAAATCAAAATATATTGACAAAATCGTTGTGTCTTCCCAAGACAAAAAAATTTTAGCCGCCGCCAAGCTATATGGCGCTGAAACGATTAAAAGACCCAAGGAACTAGCTACTGACAATGTATCTCCTGAACCATCTCTCACTCACGCTTTAAAAATACTGTCCACAAAAAAATACACCCCTGACATTATCATATACCTTGAACCAACCTCACCACTAAGAACCGTAAGTGACATTGACGGGGCCTTGGAAAAATTTTTGAACAGTAAGGCCACGGCTCTTATCAGCGTATATAAACTGGACAAAAAACTTCTTAAATCTTTTAAATTAACCGGGCAGGGCTACTTAGTTGGTACTGTCAACAACCGATACCCTTTTGCAAATCGCCAGTCTCTACCAGAAATTTATTTATCTAGCGGATCAATTTATATCATAGACAGGAAAACTTTCTTAAAGGACGAGCGCCTTTATTCCACAAAAACCATTCCATATCACGTGGACAGCGACTCAAATATTGACCTTGACACTGTGGCGGACCTGGAACGGGTTCGAGAGTTAATCAATAAAAGAAAGATAACAATCTAAATATGACAAAAAAAGTTTGCATTATTGGCGCAGGCCAAATCGGATCCAGACACCTTCAAGCCCTAAAAGCCGTTAAGGAGTCGCTGGACGTCTTGGTTGTAGACAACTCCACAGACTCTCTCAACACAGCCAAAGAAAGGTACAACTCCATGGACACGGTTGGCGGAAACCATGTTTTGAAATACTCAAACAAGATGCCCAGGGACTTAACTTTTGAAGTTGCAATAATTGCGACCTCGTCTGGGCCCCGGGCGGCTATCACCAAAGAACTATTAAAGACCAATGAGGTTAAGTCTCTGATTCTGGAAAAAATACTTTTTCAGAAAAAAAGTGATTACTCTCAAATAGACCGGCTTCTGGAGATAAAAAAAGTCAGAACATGGGTCAACTGTCCAATGAGAATGATGCCTTTTTACGCCGATTTAAAGAAAGAGTTTGACGGAAAAAATATTACCTACGTCCTGTACGGCAACGAGTCGGGAATGGCTACGGACTTAATCCACCACGTTGACTTTGTTTCTTTTCTGACCGGTTCAACCGATTTTGATGTTGATACCCGATTGCTTGATAAAAAACTTAAGAACAGCAAACGCAACGGCTATCTGGAAACAACCGGCTCCCTGTCTGTCTTCTTCAAAAATGGCAGCCAGCTGATAGTCAGATGCGACAGTAGTGGTCAAAGCCCCAAGATTTTAGAAATTTTTGATGAAGAAAAAAGATATACTATATTTGAAAACCAAAACAAGGCTCTCCTTTTTAAGGCGCCTGACTGGAAAACAGAAGAAGTTAAACTTAACCTCCCCTACCAAAGCCGTCTAACCACGACAGTTGTAGAGAATTTGCTTGATAGCGGCAAAATCTCTTTACCGACCTACAAAGAGTCCGCGAGACTTCATCTTCAGACATTTGAACCCATAAGAAAATATTTTAAATTAAAGCATTACCCATTCACATGATTTTACTTGTCGGAGCAGGATACATGGCCAAAGAATACGCCAAGGTTTTGAAAGCAATGAAATTGCCGTTTGTTGTTGTCGGCAGATCTCAAGTTTCGTCTGATACTTTCACGGCTGAAATTGGTGTAAAAGCGGAAAGCGGCGGTTTGAGCAGTTGGCTCAAAAAAAACGAAGTTACCGACAAAGCCATCATTGCTGTAACCGAAGACCAGCTTGGAACAGCCACTGCAGAGTTGCTAAATTCTGGCTGTAAAAATATATTGGTTGAAAAGCCGGGGGGATTGAATACGGATGATATAAAAAAAGTAGCCCAGTTAGCAAAAAACAAAAAAGCAAAAGTATCCGTTGGCTACAACAGAAGATTTTACGCCTCTACTCTGGCCGCTTTGAATTTAATAAAAAAAGACGGCGGGGTTAAATCTTTTTATTTTGATTTTACCGAAAGGAGTTATATAGTGGAAAAACTCGCCCAATCAGACAGGATAAAACGGGAGTGGTTTATTCAAAACTCCTCACACGTTATTGATATGGCATTTTTTATGGGTGGATGGCCAAAAAAACTTTCAACCTATAAAAAGAGTGGGTTAAAATGGCATCCTGGCGGGTCAGTGTTTTCCGGAGCCGGTATATCAGAAACAGGAGCTTTGTTTTCATATCACGCCAATTGGGAGTCGGCCGGCAAATGGGGCATAGAGATAATAACCTCTAAAACAAAACTTATGTTCCGGCCGTTAGAAAAGCTTCAGATACAAAAATATGGAAGTATGGTGGTAGAAGACTACCCCCTGGAAGATGAGCTGGATACAAATTTTAAACCCGGTCTCTTCAAACAGGTCAAAGCATTTTTAAACAACCAGAAACAACTGCTAACCACAGAAGAACAGGTCAAACACCTTGGAACCTATTTAAAAATAAGAAACTAAAAATGAAAGTTCTAAACAAACTAAAATCTATTAACAGCTATCTTTACAGAAACTTTTTTGCCCCCCGCTTATATAACTATCGGGACGGAAATATTCTTAAAAAAAATTTAGAAATTAAGAATATACATTCCGGCAAAAGATGCTTTATTATCGGCAACGGTCCGTCTGTCAGTAACCTTGATTTAGAAAAGCTTAGCAATGAATATACTTTTGTGATGGCTGAATTTGAAAAAAATACGCAAGCAAAAAAGTTAAGGCCGAAATTCCACATCATCACAGACTCGGTTTATTTTACCGAGGACTTAACGGAATACTGGCCCCGCAGTCTACGAGAAAAAGACGGAAAGATATCAACAGACACAACCGTGATTATTAACCTAGCGGCAAAGTCGTTTGTGGAGAAATATAACCTGTTTAAACAGCACCGTGTTTATTATGTGGGCACACAGGGAATCTTTACCGAGAACCTGCCATTCAACATAGATATTGACCGCTATGTTCCCTACCCCAAAAATTCGGTTTTGATGTGCATGATGGCTGCAGCATGGATGGGTTTCAACGAAATATACCTCCTCGGCTGTGAGCACAACTTTCTATCACACAACATGGGCTATGGTAAATCGTTAACATTCAGCCACAGCTATGAGGACGAAATTGCTAAACTTGACAGTACAAACGACGAAGTTCTAAAAAAATATGTTGATCCGAAGGATTTAAAACTTAATTATGAAATGACGATAGCCAACATACTGCAATTATTTCGCAATTACCGGTTGTTTTACGCCAAGGCATTCAAAACCCATCCCGACCTAAAAATATTCAATGCCACCCCCGATAGTTTTTTGGATGTTTTTCCTATGGTAAATTTTGAAGAAATAAAATTATAAGTTTAGAATAGAAAATGTAAAGTTTAAACTAAAATTTTTAATTTATGAAACACATCCGATACAACAACATAGAAGTCGCATACAAAAAGAGCCTACACGGCGGAGGAATGCGATTCGGGCAACAGTATGTTTCTGTTGTGAAAGAAAAGTTCGGACACGTCGGCCACATATTTGAATTCTGCGCCGGACCAGGATTTATCGGGTTTTCATTGCTGGCTAATAACCTTTGCGACAAATTAACCCTAGCCGATGTTAATCCTGAAGCAGTTGAGGCCTGCAATAAAACTATCAAAAAAAATAATCTGGAAAAAACAGTCACCGCCCACTTGTCCGACTGCCTGGACAACGTTCCGGAAACAGAAAAATGGGATTTGGTCGTCGGCAATCCGCCCCACGTTTTTTGCGCGACCGAAGATGAATACAAAAAAGACATCATCCTGTTTGATCCCAACTTTAATATCCACAGAAAATTTTATCAGGATATTCATAAGTTTTTAAAACCGGACGGTTCAATACTGCTGCAGGAACATTCGGAGTCAACCAACATAAATGATTTTAAAGAAATGATAGAGAAGAACGGATTGAGAGTTGTGGAAGTTTTCAGTTTTAAACCACCGGTCGCGACCGCAGAACCAAAAACTGTTTTCAGTTTTATCCGAAAAGTGTCTGATCCGTTCAGAATTTACAGGGCTGTAAAAAGAAGAATATGGCCGACCAAACCCAGAAATTATTATTTTATCTGGTGCAAATTAGCATAACACCATGACAATACTTGGACTAAAAATTTTGGAACACGACACGGGCGCCGCTTTGTTGATAGATGACAAAGTGGTGGCGATATCTCAAGAACGGCTGGACCGGAAAAAATATTCCAGAACATTTCCAAAGGAGTCAATCAACTACTGCCTGTCTACAGCAGGCCTAAAAAGCATAGATGATGTGGATGTTGTTGCCATTGAACAAATAACCATGACAACTGCGCCGTTGATAGACCTGCTTAAACAGCACGGCTGGTGGGACAAAATAGCCCATAAAGCTATCTTCGTTAACCACCACGACGCTCACGCAGCCAGCGCCTTTTTTTGTTCCCCCTTTGATGATGCAGCGGTTCTGGTGGTTGACAGCGCGGGCCAGAAAACCAAGTTGGCAACGGGACTAATCGGCGTAGAAACAGAAACATTTTATCGCGGTAATAATGACGGTTTACATCAAATCACCCGCAATTATGCTCCGGTTAACCAGTTCACCGGATGGCTTTTAAATTTTTCGGGTATCGGCAACTTTTATTCCCAAGTTACGTATTTCCTGGGATTCGGTAATCACGAAGAGGGTAAAACAATGGGTTTGGCACCCTACGGCAAGGGCGGATTTATTTCAAATATTCCCGAGGAACAATTCCTCAAAAGAACAGCCCAGTCCCGTTATATTTTTCCTTCCCGTCTGGAACCGCATCCTGACATGGGCTTAAAGTACCTTTTCAGAAAGACATCCATCTCACGAAGGTCAGCTTTGTTGAGACAGTTGAAGTCGGTTGTCCATTATTTTTCCAAAAAAGGTTTGGCCTATGAAAAACCTCAACATTTCCCCAAGACCCCCGAAATTTTCTTTGAAAATCCGCGTGCAAATAAAAAAATAAAATTTCCTGACGGCTTATACACAGAGCTGGCCTACTGGGCGCAGTTTTACCTGGAAAAAGTTATGATTGAATATGCGACACATCTGCACAATGTAACAAAATCAAAAAATCTATGTATTGCCGGCGGTGTTGGCCTGAACAGTGTCGCGAATAAAAAGATTTTAGACAACACTCCGTTTGAAAATATCTTCATCCAGCCCGCTTCCGGCGACTCCGGTTTAGCTCTCGGCGCAGCTTTGTGGGCAAGCCATCAGCTAAATAAAAACCCGATTAAATGGCGGATGGATAACGCCTATCTCGGCAGAGAATATGGAGAAAAAGAAATTTTTGACGCTGTGTCCCACTCGGGATGCAATTATAAAAAGCTTGATAACCCCCAAGCGACGGCGGCAAAACTATTGGCAGATGAAAAAATTATCGGCTGGTTTCAGGGAAAAAGCGAATATGGCCCCAGAGCCTTGGGCAACAGAAGTATTCTATGCTCCCCCGTTCCTCCGGGAATGAAAGACAGGCTAAACATGCAAGTAAAACACCGGGAGTCATTTCGTCCTTTCGCTCCAGCCTGTCTTGAAGAACTTGTCAGTGAGTATTTTAATCTTGATTGCCCCAGTCCATTTATGCTCCTTATTGCCAAGGTAAAAAAAGACAACATACCGGCAATAACCCACATAGACCGCACGGCTCGCGTACAGACGGTTAATGCGGACCAGAATCCAAAGTTTTATTCACTTATAAAAGAATTCCAAAAAATAACCGGCGTGCCGGTCGTACTAAATACATCATTCAACGATTCAGGCGAACCAATCGTTGAAACTCCGGAAGACGCGGTGCGAACTTTCAAATCCATCAACCTAGATGCTCTTATTGTTGGCGACTACCTTCTACTACCGCAAAATGGCAAAATTAATTTATAAAAAATGCAAGAACATACTCCGCAAAACACCCTTTTTTATTCCGGCCAAAAAACTGTATTGCTTCATACGTGGAGTAACCTTAAAATTTTATAATGCACTATTTCCCACCGCAATCATACTTCTTTATCATCGGATAGCAGAACCGGAAAACGACATTTACCAGTTAAGCGTCAGTTCAGAAAATTTTGAAAACCAACTTATTTATCTGTCAAATAAATTCAAAATAATAAGCTTAAACGAACTGGCAAACAGCTTGAAGTCAAGGAAGCTTGGCAAAGGTCGTCTTGTTATAACATTTGACGACGGTTACGCCGACAACCTACACAATGCCCTGCCGATACTGGAAAAATACGGAATCCCCGCAACAATTTTTATCACTACCAGCAACATCGATAACGGTGCTCCGTTCTTCTGGGAAGAAGGCAGCCCAGAAAAAGATAGAGGACGATGTGTCAATCGGGAAGAACTCAAAAAGCTTTCATCCAGTAAATTTATTGAGATAGGAGCGCACACAATCAACCATCCCAAGCTTTCAAAAATCAACATTAGTGAACAAGCCGAAGAAATAGCCGGAAGCAGACAAACCCTAAACAAACTTTTGGGCATGCCCATAAACTCTTTTGCTTATCCTTTCGGAGGAAAAGGAACTTTTGACAAAAACACAGTAAACCTGGTCAAAAAAAACGGCTTTCAATATGCCTGCTCAAATATACATAGGAGAGTGGGCAGAAATACCCCACTTCACACTCTGCCCCGTTTCGTAGTGAGAAACTGGAGCGTAAAAGAGTTGAAACAACAAATGGAAAAATGGCTCTAGTAATTAACTTTTATGAACATCCTGCAAATAAATACTTCGGATACAAAAGGCGGAGCCGGAAAAGTTGCTTACTGTCTCCAAGGCGAACTGGAGAAACGGGGTCACAAATCAACTCTTTTGGTGTCCCGAAAATATTCTCAAGACAGCAATGTAATGCTGATACGGCCAGACAACAACCTCCGCCGAAGGATATTAAAAAAAGTAACTTATTACCTCGCCAACGACCTGAACTTTTTTCCATCAGAGCATATTTTAAAAATGCCGGAATTCAAAAAAGCCGACATTATTCACTGCCACAATCTTCACACAAACTACTTCAACCTTAGCACTCTGAAAAAAATTTCAGCCGTCAAGCCGATTATTTGGACATTTCATGACATGTGGCCGATAACCGCCCACTGCGCCCATTCTTTTGGCGGAGCCTTAAAAGAAAACGGGTTTTTTACCTGCCCCAGTTTAGACATATACCCTCCTATCGCCTGGCACAATGAAAGATATCTTGAAAAAAGAAAAGGGGAAATTTATAGAAACGCTAACTTTTGCATAGTGACACCTTCCAGATGGCTGGCAGACAAAGTTAAGCAGAGTATTCTTGGAGACAGACCACTATCAGTCATCTATAATGGCATCAACGCCTCAATATTTAAACCCTACGACAAACAAGAGGCACGACATCTGTTGAACCTGCCCCAAAACAAGCAGATTATTCTAATTGTGGCGAAAAGAGGCCAGTCAAACCCCTGGAAGGGTGGTGACTATGTCCAAGACACCATAAAGGCCTTTACCGGCAATTCTAGGGCCTTTTTCGTTGATTTAGGCGGTGACGCCAACAATAGCACAAACCAAGGCAAGGTGGTCAGTTACGTGGCCGACCAAAACATTTTGGCTAAATACTACTCCGCCGCTGACATACTCCTCTACCCCTCAATAGCCGACAACTGTCCCCTAGTCGTCCTTGAAGCCATGGCTTGCGGACTACCGGTTGTTTCTTTCAACACCGGCGGCATACCGGAACTGGTGGAACATAAAATAAACGGATACATAGCCGAATATAAAAATGCTGATGACCTTAAAATAGGTTTAGACTACTTATTAAACCTGCCGCCTCAAGAAACAGAAAAAATGAGACGATACTCTATAGAAAAAATAAAAACTGGCTTTACGGTTGAAAAGATGACGGAACAGTATATGCGTCTTTACGAAAAGATCAAAGCAGGCTCTTAGGAACTTGCTTCATATTCTTCAGATCCGAATGGCGCTTTAAAAGTGAATAGTCAAAATACCTATAAATCTTATTTTCTAAAAGGTTGAAGTCGGCATTAAAATAGTTTTTAAAAATAAAGCGGAAAGTATTAACGTTCGTCAGGTTATTCGGCAAAGTCTTTTTTTTGTTACCCGGCAGATAAAACGCGCTAAAGTTCTTAATCCTTGCTTCGGTAAATGTGTCCGATTGAAAGAATTCTTCAGGCGATCCTTGTGCCATAACCTCAAGACCGTGATCTGACTGAATTACAATAATAGGTTCTGTTTTAGACCTAGCCAAAATCTCTTCAACAGCCGAACGTAATTGTCCGCTTATAAAAATGAGTTGATCGAGCCAAAGACTGTTGTACTCTTCCGGTGATGTTACAGAGTACCAATCCACATCTACATCTTTGCCATTTCGATCAAACAAGAATGGAGTGTGGGGAGAGTTAATATGAAGAAAAACAAATTTGGGCCCGCCAACTTCCATTTCCGGAATTTCTTTTAACTTATCAATACTGTATAAAATTCTTTTTCTTTCCTCGTTTTTTATGCTAAATCCAAAAAGTTTTCTTTTGACTAAAAAATATTTGAGTACCGAAGTTTCAATTATCTGACGGGAAAAATCGTTAATGTAACTGGAGTTAAATTTAATATCAGCATATTTATTGTAGCTTGTTATTCCATAGCCTGAGTCAAAATATATAATTTTATATCCTCTTTCCTTTAGAAATTGCTGAACCCGGCTGTTTTGGACCATGTTCTTAAAGTCATCCTCTCTTATAGTTTCCGGGAGCAAGTTGTCCAAATAATCCATATTCAGCGTTGAGGGTATGGATATCATGGTATTTTGATAATTTGATTTACTGTCTGAAAGGACTGAAAAGCCTTTTCCCTTTAAAAAGTTAATGAATTCGCTGTTGTCGTAATCATAGAGCTCTTTAAGCACATCTGCCCGGGCGTATGTGTCGGGAATAATATAATAAATATCAGGCAAATTTTGGTTTTGGCTTGACTCCGACCGACTCGCGTCATCTAGAAAAACGGAATTGTTGCGCCTGTTTGAATAAGCGCTAGAACCAATACTCACAAGAGAAACGACAATTAGTACACAGCCCGTGGTTTTAAAAAAACCATACACAATCTTTGAGTCGCCGGATTTCATAATAAAATAACTGGCTAATCCGAATAACAAAACCCCAAAAGGATATAGGTATGTGTCCCTGATAACACCTATGCCCTCCAGCCATCCACCGGAAACCAGCTCTTTAAAATTACCATACGACAGAAAGAGCAGAAAAAACAAGGAAAGAATCAGTCCTGATTTACGGTAGTCCTTAATAAAAATTCTCAAGACAACAGTAAAAACTAAAATTACAAAAATAACAGTTAAAAGAGGCGCCCACAGCATTTCGTATTTCAGTTCGCTTATATTGTGAGCAAAAAGAAAAAGTATGGGAAAAGTTCCATACAGAAACGGCAGATATGAAATATTCTTAATAAAATCTTTAATTTTTAGCATTCTCATCGGATCTTATCCATCAAATAAAGAACTCTGTTGGAGTCTTCGATCTGGTGTATTTTTTGTATTTTAAAATATTGACAAAATTCTTTTTCAAACGATTCTTTGTTATAGTTCAAAAATACATCTTTTCGTGTAGAAAGCAACTTCTGAACTTGGGAATCGGCTTTCGGCACAAACTCAATAATAAGCGAATTGCCTATCCGGCTGAAGAATTCTGCAATAACAGAAAAGGGTAAATTGTTTGAAATGGCCAAATGGTGTACCAGCGCCAGCGCAAAAAGAACATCCGCCGGACCCCTTTCAACCAAAGACATCCTTTCTTTGTGTCCCCATCCCATACCCGGAGTCGGATTACACAAATCAATCACGAGAGGCAGAGTTAACTTGTCACCTTTGTCCACAGAAAATAAATAGTTTTGTTCAACCGCCGCAGGATCCACGTCAGATGATATGGTGAAGATTTTCTTTTCGGAAGCAATTCGACTGAACAGACCATTGTTGGCTCCAAGGTCCCAAACTGTTTTGGGTTTTATGATATCAAGAAATTCAGATATGATTTCTTTTTTATTTTCAAATCCCCTGACAGAATAATTAGTCTTGTCATAGTAATCAGCCCATTCCGTGTCTTTCGCTTTCCACTTCAAGCTCCTGATAGCATGCTCCATACTGTCAACCAGCGCCAACATCCCGTGACGACTTAAATAAATTTTTTTATTTCTTACAACTTTATCCGAAAAATATTTCTGGGTCTTAGCGTGTAGATGGATATGAGATAAAATAGGAAAAAAGAAGCGGGTTTTTAACGGCAGTAACGAACTTGCCAGATCTAGGGGAATACCATCTATATAAACTCTGAACAGCTGACTCAATCTGACATCCCGATAGCTCATAAGCGCAAGCGGAGCAAGAAAATGTTGGCAGAATTGTTTATAGGCAACCCAAGGTTCTCCTTCCACATATTTTTCAAAAGAAAGCGTGTCAATCAAAACCGGCTTGCCGTTCTTGAATTGGATATTATAAGCACTGGCATCCTTCAAGGACATGCCAAAGCCAAGCGCTTTTTTCTGAATTTTAAGGGTCAGTAAAGCCGCGTCTTTCAGCTGGCTAAAGCTCCACTCGCAGGGATAAGAAATAAAAGGCACTAGCTCCGGTTTTATTATTTTGTATCCCCCCTCACTCGTTGCAACTCCCTCAACAACCTCTTCGTGACCGATAATAAAACCGTCATTTAAAAGCGCCTGATGCAGACCAGAAGACAACAAGGAGTCAAAGTTATCTTTGTAGAAAAGATTTATTTGGCGCAAAAGCACCCCCTTATTATAAAAAAGGAATCCGCTGGGATCTCTAAAAGAGCTGGATAACTTATCGCTGCCAACTTTATCATTTTCCATTTTTTTCGCGTTTAAAAAATTTACTTAAAAAAGGCAAAAATTTTGTCTTAATTTTGTGCCAGTAAATTTTTAATGAGAAGGAAACTCCTGCTATTGCCGCTATTATAAGCTGAACTATAAAGCTCCCGGTACCGGGATCAAGGTAAGCATAAGCATTAATAGGAATAAGAAATAACAAAACAGCGATTACCATAATTGACCTCAATTTATCATAATAAATTTATGTGGGCAAGCAGTTTTTTGGCCAAAACAAGGGAATTAAGCTTGTCCTTATATAGCAAGTAACCATTCTCGGCTGTCCGTTCCAACTCTTGGGGATGACCTTTTGACCACAGTATTTTTTTAGCCAAAGATTCAGCACTGGCCAACTCGCAAGAAACACAAACTTCTCCCGTCTTTAACAATTCAAGAACACCTTTGTTGGAAACGGTCAGATAGGGCAGTTTCATCGCCAGTGACTCGAATGCCTTATGGGGAACCGTTCTTTCAAGACGCGGGTGGTCTGACAACTGTCCCAAGCTTAAGTGGCACTTCTGCATAAGCGTTCTTAATTCTTCTGCCGGCAAAAAGTCCGTTATCATCCTAAGATTTTTTGGTTTTAAATCTTCCACCAACTTTTTGATTTTATCGGCATTAAAACCGCCGCCATGAATAATAAAATTTATATCCTCATTTTCTAAAATTTTAGCCGCTTTAATCGCATACTCAACCCCCGACTCGGGCAGAAACTGCCCCCTGAAAATGACCGTGAATCTGGAAAACTTATCTATGTCCGGATTGAAATAAAATTTTTCCTCATCAACTCCCGTCCAAGCTCTGAAAAATTTTTTCCTTGGGGCTAGAAAAAATTTCGCGCAATAGTCAGCTTGGCTGTCGGTCTCAACCATTGTCAAATCAGCCAAGTTAAAAGAAAGAAAATCCAAAAACCAGTAATAAAGCGCCTTTACTGAGTAGGGCGGCGCAAACGCTCTTGAAACAATCAACCTTTCATAAACAGAACAGAGGGCATTGTAGGTAACTTTTTTTCTTGAAAAAAGCTTTGATAAAATTACAAGCTGTGGGCTATCGTAGCCGACAAAAACGGAATCAAAGGTCTTTCGGTTGCTGACCAAATATTTAATAAGCTCAAAAAATTCATCATGGCGGACAAAAACCTCTTTAACATCAGCCCCGTTCAGTCTTAATCCCTTGATATAGACTGCGTTAACCGAGTGGTTCATTTTTGATCTGCTCAAATATAAAATTCTCATTGTTGTCTTAGTAAGTTTAGCTCTTCCTCCCAATTGTAATTCCCCCAGTGTTTGAATTTTTTTCTTAGGCTCTCGCTTTCATACCCAGGATGACAGCCGAGCTCAATGACCTTGTCGGGATATTTTTCAGCCAACACCTCGGCTTCTTGTTTAGTTTTAAAGCTCATAACACCGGCGTCAATAAATCCTACAAAATAGTCATTGCACTCAAGACCGGCTTTTTTAATTTTTCTTTTAGCCGATTTTGACAGAAAATTCAAAAAAACCAACTGTAGTTCCCTGAACAAACTTCCTTTTTTAAGAGATGCCGGTTCGTTTATTATTCTTATATAAGGTATTTGATATTCTTTCGCCAGTCTTATAGTAATATCCATAATTCCCGGCAAAAGATGGAGGTGTTGGTTTCCGTTCAAAAAAATAGGCTTTATCCCGGCCTGAACAATTTTTTTAACTTGCGCTTCCAGTTCTTTCCGGAGAATTTCCTTTTTTACTAAACCTAGAATATATTTTATAAAAAAAACTCGATGATTTTTTAACATCGGTTTACCCGATAAAACTGACTGCTGTTCAACCAAATTTAAATGAACACCGACATTTGAAAGTTTATTTTCCAAACATTGCCGGACCGCATCTTCAAACTCTTCTCCGTTAGCCATTAACGATGCCCCGTCTATCTTGCCCTCTCTCAACAAAAAAACAATACCGCTATTAACGGATTTATGGAGACCAAGATCATCAGCAATAGTTCTCAACATTAGAATATAAACTTAATCCAAATTCTTTTTTTCAGCTATAATATACACCGGACGACCCTTTATCTCATTAAACATTTTATAAAGATATTCCCCAATAACACCGATTACCATCAGCTGGATACTGCCCAAAGCAAGAACAACGATAACCAACGCTGTAAAGCCGTTAATAAAAGAGTTGGGGTACAAAAAATGCTCCACCACAACTTCTAAGCCGTAGCCGACACTAAACACAAAGATTATTGCACCAAGCCAAAACGAAAGGCGCAGAGGAAAGGCGGAAAAAGAAGTTATTCCGTTCAAAATAAAACGAGCCAAACCTCTAACGGAAGTCGGCTTGCCATGCTTACGGGCTCTTACCGAATAAGAAACGTATTTTTTATTAAAACCTATCCATTGAACAAGTCCCCTGAAGAACTTTTCTCTCTCGGGTAAATTTTTAATGACCTCTACAACCTTTCTTTTGTATAATACGAAATCTCCTGCATTTTTAAATTCAAGACCAGTGGAAAGGCTTAGGAATTTATATATAGCTTTACCTATTGCTTCCCTTAAAAAAGAATTGTGCTCGTTGGCCGTTCTTTCCGCAATCACTATGTCATATCCGCTTTCAGCCTGTTTTATGAATTCAAGAATTACTTTCGGAGGATGCTGAAGATCGCTGTCCATGGTCACAACCATTTCCCCGCTTGAGGCATCCAGACCGGCGCTTATAGCCGCCTGGTGTCTGAAATTTCTGGAAAAACGTATAACTTTGACCCTTGGATCCTTGTCCGCATACTGCTTGAGGATTTCGGGTGTTCTGTCGCTAGAATTATCATCAACAAAAATTATTTCATACTCTTTATTCAAAGAGTTACAGACCGAATAAAGCTCCCCCATTAATTCAGCAAGGGACTCCTCTTCATTAAAAATAGGTAAAACTACCGACAAAAAAAGAGGTTTTTGACTATTTTGCATTGCAAAATTATATCAAAGTTTAAATGATCTGTCCATCTGAACCAAGCCTTTAACTACAATTGGTTTTGAGGTAAGCCTCGGCAGTCAAAAATATAAGAATCTAGATATTTATCTGTGAACTTTTTGTCTAACTCGCATCTTGATATTAATTTCCAGTACCGGCTTTCTTTGTCTATTGCCGGAAAGTCAACAATCATATAATGGCCGCGGTAACTGGTCATCTTGGGAGTGTAGTCGCGCTTAGGAGCGGTATAAAATCTTGAATCGTATTTATCCGCTTTCTTCAGATAATAAACCCCCGCATCATAATAAGTTATCACTCCGTCAATTTCCTGATTATTAATCACGTACTCAACTGATTTTTTTGTTATTTTATCTACACTGCCGTATAAATTGCCGAACAAAAATTCATTTGAAAGAAGGGTGTTATATCCGAAACCGAATATAACAAACAAATACACAGCCCAAGATTTTTTATTCAAGGTTAGTCCAATCGCACAAATTACCCACGCCCAGAGTATAAATTGGGCAGAAACATAAAATCCTATCGGCCCCGAACCGCCGGTCAAAGGAATTAGGAAATTAAAATCTAAAGATTTTAGTTTGTCTACATACGCTTCTTTGGGATTAAGAGGCATAACCTCACTGTTCATCAGAACTGTAATCGTCGCGAGCAGAACAAAGCCGGCAATACTTAAAAACAAAAAACTTCTGTTTATTTTAAGTTTTTTTATGAACGAACAAATAACATCGGAACTGATAAAGACTGCTGGAATTATAAGACTCATCAGATACCTCTCAATCGGAAGCGTGGAAAAATTAAAAACAACAAGATAGAAAAGGAGATTAAAAAATATATAAACATACCAAATCCTATACTTACTAAATATCTCCTTTTTGAATATCCCATATACAACCGGTAAGGTTAAAAGTGGCGACAACCAGATAAAAAATTTGAAAAGACGGAGAAAGAGGTCAAAATAAGACCTTGACCCAAAACTCCTGGCTGTCTGCAGATGGTTTAACGTGTATTCAACAAACCACGGGTGACCGGAACCGTAGAAGACATAAAAAGCACCGGCGGATAAAACTAGGCCTCCGAATAAATAAAAAAACTTTTTGATACCGGCCTTAAACTCCCCTCTCTCATACACTGTCCAAAAATAATCAGCCGCTAAGGCTCCTACAAACAGGGTAAAACTTAATTTGGCCAGAAACCCGCCGGCGATTGCCACAAGAAAAGGTAAAATAAATCTTTTGTCCCCGTCAATCACCGATCGCAGATAGAAGTAATAAGACAACAGAACAAAAAAAGGCAATATTGCGCCATCAATATCAAGCTGGAGGCTGGCTATTGAACTATAAACATTTAATGTAAAAAGGCCGATTGCAACATAGGCCATCTTGCGATTTTTGTCATATCTTAGTGAGATCCGGTAAACCAAAACAAAACATAAAACACTAAACAAAAGCGGGATAAGTCTTAGATTGTTATAGTTAAATATTTTCTCAAATACAGAAAAAACATAAAACAAACCCTGCATCAATGGCGGATGCGGAGACGCCAACCCCAAACTTGAGTTAGCGATACTATCAGCAATATCTACCCACCGATATTCATCTTGGTGATAAAACTGATCTAAACCGAGAAATCTAATTAAAATAAAAGATCCAATCAGAACAAAGAGCAACACGTTGTCTTTAAGAATTGTCCGCATTTTTTTCTAGAATTAGAAGAATAGAAACTCCAAATGGAAAGTTAATAAATTTTAAAAAATATGATTCCAGGTTAAAGATATGATAAAAAAATACATCCAAAAAACCGGTCTTAACATCAAAATCGGACTTCCTGTTCTTAACCTTAAACAATCTGCTGAACAACCGGACAACAGCAATGGGCAAAAAAAGCAAGCTGTTAAAATAGGTTATCCTAACAGGTCTTAATTCCAGAAATTCTTTAAAAATTTTCAACAGCGACCCTGCCGTATATCGTCTAAAGTGGTGAGAAACTTCATCCTGCACTCCCCAAAGCCATTGGTATGCCGGAACAGAAATTATCATTTTGCCGCCCGGTTTCAAAATTCTGACAAGCTCCTCAATAACCGGCTTTTCATTTTCAATGTGTTCCAGAACGTCAAATGCCGTCAGTAAGTCAAAGTTTTTATTGGCATACTCAAGCTTATCTCCCTTCCCCAGAGTTAAGTTTTTAATTCCGGAATTAGTACCATAATCTATTGCCTCCTTTTCAAAATCCATGCCATGAGCATCATGGCCCATCTTCTGAAGCTCTCCCACCAAATACCCCGACCCACAGCCAAAATCAAATATCTTGGAGCCGGGTTTAGAATATTTTTGTATAAAATAAAAAAATATCTTTCTTCTTATTTTAAACAGCCAATGGGTTTTTTCCAGAACAAAATAGTTTTTATAGTAACTTTTTTCCATTTAAGTATGCGCCTATATCTGATAGGGCTTCGGGAAGATCAAGACCCAACAACAGCGCCCTATCTACATTTAGCCACATTTCTTTAGGCCGTTCAGCTACTTGGTTATTATCGTCTATACTGGTTAGGTTGAGATTGCCCGAATATAAAGGAAAAAGTTTTTTAACCTCTAAGCCTATGCTGGCTTTCGAAACTACATCCCGACTGCCTAGGTGAATTATTCCCACGTCAAGTAAAGGCGAAATATTAGCGATTATCGCAGATAGAGTAGTTGTCGTTAGCGGATTTATCCTAACATCAGTAAAAAGGTTGACATTTAGGTTCTTTTTAAAAGAATCGACAAGCCATTCCAAGAAACTTGTAGGTTTTCGTCCCGCAGAATGCAAGCCGAGAGGAATTGTTCTGACAACTAGCCCTTTTTCATATTCAAGTACATGATTTTCCCCTTGAACTTTAGAAAAATTATAGTAATTTATGGGATTTGTTTTGTCTAACTCTTTATAATTTCCCTTTTTGCCATCAAAAACAGAAGAAGTGGAAACATAGATAAGCCTTGACTTTGTTTGACGAGCAAGTTCGCAAATGTTCTTTGTACCCTCAATATTTGTCGCCTTGCATAATTCTTTATCTTTTTCGCATAGATCAACATTGGTGATAGCCGCGCAATGCACAATCAAAGATGGACATTTAATATGCTCTTTTAAAGAGAAGGTGTCCTTTTTAATGGAAACGTCACATCGGATCTTATTTGTGCCTGAAACAATCGACCCTGGTTTTCGATTAAAAACAGCCAACACTTCGTGGCCTTGATTTTTAAACGTTTGCACAAGTTGGGAGCCTAAAAGCCCACTTGCACCTGTAATTATTACCTGAGCCTCCATGATTATTTATAAAAATTACCCTCCCGAAGAAGACTAAGCTCCTTTTTGATTTCTGGCAGAGACAATAAAAGTTTCTTAACCCCTTTAACCGTTAACCTGGTGGTATTGGCAGAAGTATATCCTTCGACCGGCATGTTGGTTGATCTATTTTCGCCTTTAAAAAAGTACTCTCTTGAATCAATTTTTGGTAGTTCAGGTGAAATCTTATAGTAGTCACCCATATCCCTAGTCCGCCTAAATTCTTCTAACGAGATGAGTGTTTCATGCATCTTCTCTCCCGGTCTAATTCCTATATCCACGATTTTATTTTTATATTTGAACAACTCCACTAAAGCTTGGGCGGTATCGCCTACCGTAGCTGCAGGAGATTTGCGCACATAAATTTCCCCATTTTTGCCATTGACAAGAGCGTAGAGAACCAAATTCACCGAATCATTAAGAGACATCATGAATCGGGTCATGTCTTTGTTGGTCACCGAGAGGGGTTGTTTCGCTTTCATTTGACTAATAAAAAATGGGATTACCGATCCGCGGGTATATATTACATTCCCATAACGAGTGCCTGACAAAGTCGTACTGCCCCTGTCTTGACGAAAGGAAGCAATCATGATTCTTTCAGCCAACGCCTTTGACATACCCATCACGTTTACTGGATAGACGGCTTTATCGGTACTTAATAAAACCAAGTTTTTCACACCACCATCGATGGCAGCGTTGATGACATTAAACGAACCGTGAATATTGGTTTGTATTGCCTGAATTGGAAAAAATTCACAGTTGGGAACTTGCTTCAATGCAGCTGCATGAAAAACCATATCTACTCCGTGCATGGCATGCTCAACCGATTGTCTGTCACGAACATCTCCAAGAACAAACTTTAAACGGTGGTCATTGAACTTATTATTCATGTCAAACTGTTTTTTCTCATCACGGCTAAAAACCACCACCTTTTTGGGATTATAGCTTAGCAGTCTCTTGACAACTTCTCCACCAAAAGAACCGGTTCCACCAGTGACCAAAACTGTCTTATTTTTAAAAACTCGCTTTAAATCTAGCGCCATAAATTAAAAAGTTAGTTAGCATTACAATACAACATTTATTAGATCGTTGCAAGGTCTTTTGTAAATTCAAATTTTATCAATATTTTCCCGGGCTTTATCTATGCCATAGGCAAACATTTCATATCTGCGCGGACTGGTAAAATGTTTCATTATCATGGTGTCATTGAGCCGACCTTTAATCGCATATTTGTGCGGGGACAAATATTTAAAATTGAGCTGGGCCAATACGCATGCCCACCCACTCATCTCAATAAAATAATCCGTGAATGGCATTTGTACATGCTCCAGATATTCAACGATCTGGCTTACATTTAACTTTTGCCTGTCCAACATAAGGTAGCCGCCATTCATCAGGTAAAGCCTCTTCTCATCAAGCTTATACTTCTTAACGTAGTAATCATCCATCTTCAGGTCATATGGCTCACTTGATTCCAACGATTGCTGCCCCAAAGCGTCTAAATCAGTTTTTCCAGTCATAAAATCAATTACCTCTATGGGCGGCTTGAAATACAAAATGTCCACATCACTAAGAAGAATTCTCTTGGCCTTGCTGAAAATTGCCAAATTACTCAATCTATCTAGAAAAAAATGTGAGCTGACTCTGGCTTTTTTAATAATTTCCGGAATGTCAGGCATTGCCAGAATCCGCTTAGTCGTTTCATCTCTAAACATAACCATAACATTGGCAAACTTACTTTGAATCAGTTTGGCTGTGGCCTTATCCATAGTACCATCTTCATGTATGACGATATTCGGCTTCAACCCTGATTGAGCAAAAAACGAGTGCAGCATCCAGGCCAGCATCCAAAGATGCTTAGAAGAACAGACGATGTGCAATTCCAAATCCGGATCGGCAATATATTCGTAGCGTGGAAGGTAGCGGAACAGATAATTTCCAAGGAACTTATTTTTAGCATACGGCCACCAATACTTTGGACCATAACCCTCCTGAAAAAGCCTGAAGATAAGAAATAGTTCAAGCTTAAGACTATTTATATTTTTTTGGATTCCCATTATATAAAAACAGGATTATTCAATAATCCTGTTGATTGTCTTCCTATATTAAACTTTTTCCAGATACTCTTCAATGATCCGCATTACATAATCCAGATGCTCCTGACGCAACCCGTGATGGCAACCAATGAGCAAACTCTGGGCCAATATCTTATTGGAGTTTGTCAGTTCCCCGACAACACGATGAGAAATGTTCCGATAAGGTGGGTGGCGCAGAATATTTCCGGCGAAAAGAACTCTTGTTTGTATCTTATGCTTTTCCAGATGAAGCATGAGGTCGGTGCGGTAAATAGGCGACGCTTCATGGACAGTTATCGGGAAAGCTAGCCAACGGACATCAGTATCGGCCGTCGCTTGCCGCGGCAACATAAAGTGTTCAGGAAATCTTTCAAAAAATTCGTACAGTGTCGTAAAATTTTTTCGGCGAACCTGATGAAATTCTTCAAGACGGGAAAGTTGTACCATTCCAAAAGCCGCCTGCGCATCTAATGCCTTAAAATTAAAGCCTCTTTCACGAAAAACAAACTTTTTGTCGTATCGGACATCGTCCAAATAAAAATCAAATCGGACATCCGGACGTTCGTCATAATATTCCATTGACGCCCTACCCCAGTCCCTTAGTATCTGGGCTAGTTCCGCACGGGACCGTTCTTTGAACATTACCATCCCTCCACCACCCATCGCCGTAATGATGTGAGAGGCATAGAAACTGGTAGTGCTGACATCGGCATATTTACCGGTTGGTTCGCCCCTTATCCTGCCGCCTATGGTATCGCAACTGTCTTCAATCAATTTCAGACCATGTTTATCGGCAATCTCACGCAACCGCTTCATATCATTCAAATTGCCCAAAAGGTGGGGTATCATTAGGGCCACCGTTTTAGGACCGACGGCTTGTTCAACCAGGTCAAGATCTACATTATAAGTATCCTGTTCTACATCAACAAAAACCGGGACCAATCCGAATTCTATAATCGGATTAACGGTGGTTGAGAATGTACAGGCCGGAGTAATAACTTCTCCGCCTATCGGCAGATTTAAAGCTTTCAAACCAATCCAGTTGGCCGATGAACCAGAGTTGACAAACCTGCCAAACTTTTGGCCAAACAAATCAGTAACTTTTTCCTCAAAAGCACGGCTGTACTTGCCGATACCAAGCCAATCGCTGTTTAGCGACTCAAGAACCGATTCTGTCTCCTCCTTGCCATAAACGGCACGACTGTAAAAAACCCAATCTTTGCCTGGAACAAAGGGCTGGTTTTCCAATTAACACTCCTTTTGTCAACATGCTGGGCACAACATAGCTACATTTTTATCAAAATACAATATTGACACACAGTAAAAACTTTATTATAAACAATGTATTCTTTGACAATAAGGAAAGAGGTGAAAATGAAACTTTCTGACTACTTAGTTCAGTACTTAGTTGATAGAGGGATCAAAAAAGTTTTTCTTTTAACCGGCGGGGCCTGCGCTCACATCGTAGATTCACTTGGTAAAAATCCTGACATCAAATATGTCTGTATGCAACATGAACAGGCGGCAGCTATGGCAGCCGATGCTTACGCCAGGATAACCAAAAACATAGGAGTTGCTGTCGCAACTTCCGGTCCCGGAGCAACAAATCTCATAACTGGAGTCTGCTGTTCTTACTTTGACTCAATCCCCACCCTTATGATCACCGGCCAGGTTAATCTGTGGGAAACTAAGGGTGATAAAAAAATACGTCAGCTGGGATTTCAGGAAACCGACATCATTGACATTATCCGTCCAATCACTAAATTTGCGGTTCTTGTAAAAGATCCTGGCAAAATTAAATACTATCTTGATAAAGCCATCCATATCGCAAAATCCGGACGGCAAGGTCCTGTTTGGCTTGATATACCAATGAACGTACAACATGCGGAAATCAATCCTGAAGAACTTGAAGATTTTGATCCCACAGAATTGGAACCCGAAGTCACGCCTTTTCCAACCTATTTGACGACACAAATCTTAGACAGGATTCACAAGGCAAAACGGCCGGTAATTATTGCCGGTGCGGGTATAAAATTAGGCCAAGCCGAGAACGAGCTTCTCCGACTCCTGGGTGCACTAAAAATTCCCGTCGTTTCTTCGTGGAGCGGAATCGACATTCTTCCCTATGATTTTCCCCTATACATCGGCCAAATCGGTGTTTATGGAAACAGAGCGGCCAACTTCACCGTCCAGAACTCCGACCTTTTGCTGTCCTTGGGCTCGCGCCTAGACACCCGACAAACAGGCGGACAGCCTCAAACATTCGCCAGAGAAGCTTTTAAAATAGTGGTGGACATAAGCGAAGCTGAATTGAAAAAGAATTGGGTTGTAGCCGATATTCCCGTCCACGCCGATGTTAAATATTTCTTGACTGAACTGAATTCAGTCATAAGCACAAGCGTGGCTTTACCTGATTTCTCGGATTGGCACTCAACGTGTCTGAAATGGAAAGAAAGATATCCGGCCGTTCTTCCGGAATACAATAATCAAATGGATTCAGTTAATCCCTACGTCTTCACAGAAAAACTCTCAAAAAAGCTTTCAAAAAATTCGATTATTACCATTGATAACGGCGGAATTTCAGCATGGGCAATTCAAAGCCTAAAAGTTGAAAGCGGACAGCGCGTAGTTACTTCCTTTGGTCATGCGCCAATGGGTTATGCTCTACCAGCGGCAATTGGCGCAGCATCTGCTAACCCGAAAACAAATGTTATCTGCCTGGTCGGCGATGGCGGATTCCAGTTAACTATCCAAGAACTTCAAACGTTAAAAAATTATGGATTGCCCATTAAAGTATTTGTGTTTAACAACAATGCCTACGGCATCATCAAACAATTCCAGGAAATATATTTTGGCGCTCGGTATGAGGCAACGGTCAGTCAAACCGGATATACTGCCCCCGATTTTAAGAAGGTGGCCTGGGCCTACGGCATTGCCACTGAAGAAATCGCAAGTCATGAAGAAATTGACGAGAAACTTGATAAAATTTTGAGCGCAAAAGGACCTTTCATTTGCAATGTAAAGTTAAACGAAGCCCAAAAGCTGATACCAAAGCTCATAGCCATCAGAACACAGGATGGTAAATACATAAGCAAACCAATTGAAGATATGACTCCTTTACTGCCAAGAGATGAATTCCTCTCTAATATGATTATCCGCCCGCTTTCTGAAGAAGATGGCAGTGAGAAACCAGAGGAGATCAACTGATGACTCTGACAGATATAACCATTCAAGAAGACGTCTGTTCTATCATTAAGTCTGTGGGGTCATGGTTTAAACATTTATCCGGAAAAACGATACTTGTAACCGGCGCTAACGGATTTATTCCTTCTTACTTTGTTGACACGGTTCTAGTTTTAAACGAAACGCTGCTCAAGAAAAATCCTGCCAAGTTAATTGTGCTCACCCATCATGACATCTCCGAGAACAGCCGGCTTAGCCATTGCCTAAATACACCCGGATTGGAGTTTCTGGTCGGTGACGTCGCTGAAACATCCTTGCCCGATCAGATTGACATCATAGTTCACGGCGCCTCAAAAGCGTCTCCCAAAGATTATCTTAATAAGTTGGTTGAAACAGCAGACGCAAACGTTCTCGGAACAAAAAAGCTGCTTGAGTATTGTCTTCAAAGAGGGGTTGTAAGATTTTTATTTATCAGCTCCAGCGAGATATACGGCAACCCAGACGTTTCTCCGGTCCCAGAAACATATATAGGCAGGGTTGACCCCATCGGACCGAGAGCCGCCTATGAAGAAGCAAAAAGGTTTGCCGAGACCTTATGCTCACTTTACTGCAAAGCGCGCGGAATCAATGTGTCCATTGCTCGTTTGTTCCACACCTTTGGACCTCGCCTATCGCTTGCTGACGGTCGAGTTATCTCTGAATTCATACGGCGAGCCATACTGGAAGAAAATATAGAAGTAACCAACACACCATCAACAAGAACTTTTGCCTACATATCTGACTCCATAGAAGCCATGTGGCGAGTATTACTTTTCGGAAAACCGGGCCAGGCATATAATGTCGGTTCGGAAGAAGAAATAAGTATAGAAAATTTAGCAAAACTTATCGTTAGAATAACCGGAAGCCGTAGTGAGATAAAAATTACTCCAAATGTAAATATTCCCTATTCAGCCACTACTCCAACCAGCGCAACTCCCGATATTCAAAAAATTAAAGAACTGGGACATGAAAACAAAGTACTTCTTGAGTCTGGCCTAAAACGTCTTATTGAGTGGCATAAAAAACAAACCCCCTAAATCAGGGGGTTTAATTTTAGACCGACTTTCTTCAGAAAATCATTTTGTTCTTTAATGAGTTTGGCCGGCAGATTTCTAAAAACTCTAATTTCTGAAGACTCTTCGCTGGGAATAAAGTCCATACTGCCGGCAGAACATAAAAAGGCCATAGAAACTGTATATCCAAATCCTCTTCCTTTTCTGTCTTCACTGGGATACTCAATATAGCCGAGCAATTTTTCCACTCTGACGGTTATGCCCACCTCTTCCAAAGCCACTCGGTCTATCGCGTCAACAATCTTTTCCTTATAAAAAACAGTTCCTCCGGGGAAGTGCCACTCTCCCTTATACGGCTCAATGCTCCTTAAAGAAAGGACTATGCCCTTTGGTGTATTTATAATCAGGTCCACACATAAACGAGGTGTCTTTGAGTATATCTTTTTAAACTCTTCCGTTGAAAACGGCCTTTTATTCTTCATTTATAAAGCTTATTATTTTTTCGGCTCTCTTTTGCCAAGTATATTCTTGAACATCCTTTAGGGCTTGGCTGGCTTTGTCTTTAGCGATCTGCTCGTTCTTCTCATCAAAGACCAGAGCTATTTGGTCAGCTAAGGCCTTTGCATTGCCAGGCTCCACCAAAAAAGAGTTTTTATCATTTAGAACTTCTCTGAAAGAAGGTAAGTTTTGAGCCACAATCGGACAACCGGAAGCCATATATTCAAACATTTTCAGAGGTGATGTGTATTTTTTTGAAGTCGCATCTGACTCATTGCCTATCAAGATCGCGCAGTTAGCAGCCCTCAAAATATGAGGGACGTCCTGATGAGGAAATAAGCCCAAAGATATAACAGGTACCATGTTTGGATGTGTTTTTTCTAGGATATTTTCTATATCTTTTTTTAGCGTAACTGGGTCTTTCTTGCCCGTACCACCAAAAATAAATATGAGATAATTTACATTTTTTTCACAAAGATGCTTAGCCATTTTCCGAAAAATATCTCCCACTTTCCATGGATAAAGTTGGCCCACATAAACGGCTATCTTTTTTTGAAGAAAAGAATTGTGGTGTAAGTTTTTAAATAATCTTAATCTTGCCTCGTCTTCAGTTTCCTGAAAATCAAATTCTTTCAAATCAACGCCATCGTGTGCAACCCTAATATTAGAATCTTTGATACCGAATTTTACCAAATCCTCCCTTAAACCCCCGGAAATAGCGACTATTTTTAAATTTTTCTTTTTGAAGTAAGAATAAAATCTTTTTCTCTTATTTGAGAATCTGTGACATTCAAAAATAACTTTTTTATTTTTCTTGCTCAAAAGTTTAGCCACCCGTTCATCGCGAGTATAATAAACATCTACGTTTTCTTCTTTTAACGCTTCGCCCACCAACACTTTGGCTGAAAAATAGTTTTTAATAAGAAAAGATATTTTGTCTAAAAAACCGGGAAGATAAAAATCTTTAGATTCAACTACTTGAACCGTAAAGTTATTTTTTACTGAATAATAGGAAAATATATCCTGGTTTACGGCTGGATTTTCACGACGAGGATAGAATAACTTTACTTCTTGTACGCTGTCAGAAAACGCTTCGCACATTTTAGCGATCTGGATGCCATAGGCTTTTTCCGTAGGCAGTCTTAAGTTGGCTAAATACAGTATCTTCATAGAGACTTAAAAAAAATATAGAATTTATTTGCTATAATCTGATAACTGTAATTTTCTATTATATACTTCCTGCCCGCCTGACCCATTTTTTTTCTAAGTTCAGAATCTTTACCAAGCCTGACCATAGCTTCCTTCAAACCGTCAATGTCATCCGGCTCCACCAACAATCCCGTTTCTCCATCCAAAACGACCTCGCCAATAGAACCCGACCTCGTAGAAATAACGGGCAACTCCATAAGAGATGCCTCGGCCATGGAATAACCAAACTGTTCCTCCCATCCTCCATAAGACAAACTGGGATACAAGAAAACATCTGATGCGTTCAGTCCTCTCTTTAGCCCCTCTCTGTCCTGCCAGCTGGTCAGCGTTAAATTTTCATTTAATCCCAATTCGCGAACCAACTCCCTTACCTTGTCCTCATACTCTCCGCTCCCCATTATAACTAAATGCGCATTGGGTATTTCAGCCAAAACCTTTTTAAAAGCTCGTAAAATTACCTGAAGGCCCTTGCGGTATCCGATTGCTCCGCTAAAGTTAAAAACAATTTTTCCCGTCAAATTGTAGTTTTCTATTTCTTTGAAACCGTCCTCCCGCCTGAAAAAATCCGTATCCACCCCGCTCAAGGGAATTACCGCAATAGGTTTTGAAGTTATTTTACTAAAAATTACTTTGGCTTTTTGGTTGCCGCAAACGACACCATCGGACAGCAATAGATTCAACTTTATTATTATTTTTTTTAATAAAAGATTGACCCCCTTAAATTTGTTTTCATAAGGAATATTTTCCCAAGTAAAAATTATGTGTTTAAGACCAAACAACTTGGCCCAGAGCCCTTGATAAAGAGTGCTTAACAAGGAGGGCTCACTGCAACTGTAAACCAACTGATATTTTCTCTTAAGCAAGAACAGGGGAAAAAGAGGCGCCCAGCCTTTGAGCAATCCCCCAATCAAAGGATAATGCGAGTGGTGGAAAAAAAAATTGGTCCTTAAAATATTTCTTTCCTTGGGCGGATAAAATTTTAATTTCCCGCCTTTTGCTTTCCAGATTTTCGGCAATAAAAAAGATATTCTATCCTTTTCGGGATAGTGGTTGAAAGTGTCAAGATAACCTTTTTTTATGTAGGCATAACCAACCGTCAAAATATCCATATTTTTCAAATGAGTTTTGCTTTCCAAGTGGCGGGAGAAGAGTCATGCTCCAGATCCATTGATGCCAGGTAAACGAAAGGTTGACGACCAAGAGAACTAGCCCAGACTATCATATCCCTAACGCCCGACCGAAGAGATACCTTATCCTGAAAGCCAATGAGTTTTTTTGCAATTTCGTGACTGCAATAAGCATATTTAACCTCCTGGGGCCGAGCTGGAAACTTTTTGGGCAGGAACTTAGCAGGAATTTTTCCACGGCCAAAAAATTCTTCCAACACAATTTTAGACAACTCATTTAAAGTTACTGGCATATCAGAACCTAAATTAAGAACTTTCCCCTCACACTTTTTATCAAAACCAGCCCTGACCATCGCCGGCGCAACATCGTCAATGTGAGAAAAAGCTCTTTTTTGTTTGCCGTCACCGTAAATGTAAAAGTTCTTCCCGTGAAGAAGTCTGTTAATAAAAATACCGACTACGTTTCTGTATGGATCGGATAAATTTTGCCGAGGGCCATAAACGTTATGAGGTCTAATAATGACGTATTTAAAATCATAAACCTTGCCCATAACTCTTGTTTTTTGCTCCATAGCTGTTTTAGCTATTCCATATATATCTTCCGGTTGGGGAATCATATCCTCATTAAAAGGCGTTTGCTGTGCACCATAAACGCTCATAGAACTGGTGAGAATCATCTTCTTTAAGCCATGTTTAATGGCTGGCACAAGTAAATTAGTATAAGCCACTATATTCCTGTCTATGGCGCTAAATGGGGTGAATTGACTCCTTCCTTCAGTTGCATCGGCAGCTAAATGAAATATTATTTCCGGCTTAAGTTTTTCTATGTAAACAGCCACTTTGGCCCTGTCTCTTAAGTCAAGCTTTGTAAAAAAATTTTTCTGCGAAACATTTCTCAAAAATCCTCCGGACAAGTCGTCAATCCCGTACACCTCGTGTCCCATACCGAAAAGAATGTCATAAATATGACTGCCTATAAATCCGGCCGAACCGGTAACTAAAATTTTAGTTTTTTTTGATTTCATTGACTATTTTCAAAAGTTTTTCTCCAAGCACCTTATGCGACGCATTCTCCTTGAATTTGTTATATCCGTTTTCAGCTAATTTATTTCTTAGCTCGGGATTATTCTTTAGTTTAATGATTGCTCCGGCAAGCTCTTCCGGATTAGCAGGTTTGACCAAGAACATGTCATTCGCGTCAAACAACTCCCTAATCGCCTCTGTGTCGGCCGTAATAACCGGTTTTTTCATTGCTAAGGCTTCGTAAACTTTATTGGGGATAACGAGCGGTGTTTTGGGAGTATCGCCAAATAAGCCCAAAACAACATCTGATTCGCATATTTTAAGCCTTAAATCTTCAGGCCTCATCATATCTATAAATTCTATGTTTTTCAACTTCAGCTCATTGGCCAAGTTAATGCTTTTAGGCTTGTTCTGTCCCTTGCCTATAAAACAAAAAACGATGTCTTTATCGGCTTCTAATATTTTTGCCGCTCTTACAATGTATTCCGCCCCCTGCAAAGGAACATAAGTCCCAAAGAATATAACCCTAAACAAGTTATCCATTTTCTGAAAGGTGCCTCCGGGTTGGAAAATTTGGTCGTTTGCTCCTATCCAAATTCTTCGGAACTTATCTCTTGGAAGGTTAAACTCTTTCATAAAAAAATTAATGTGAGCATTCGTATCAAGCAAAACAATATCGGCTAGCTTACAAGACCACCTGTCCAGGAATCTATAATACTTGGCTCGAAAACTATTTTTTGAGAACTTTTGTCTATCCAGAATATACCCGCCGTAATGCGAGGTAAAGACGTCAAAAATAATTGGTTTTAATGTAAGCCATCTTGCAAGAAACATCGCTTCTTGGCCGGGAAAACCGACAATCATAATGTCAAAGTTTTTTTTAAACTTTAAATAGTCAAAAAATAGCCGAAACAAACTAAAACGCTGCGGCTTCCGCCTTAGTTCAACAACCTCAACGCCGTTTTTTCTTAGACCATTTATCAAAACCCAGTTACGGGCATAATTCGGGTCGTATACTCCAAAAAATAAAACTCTCATAATTTTACAATCTCACTGATTTTATTAATTAAGTTGCCTAAATTGTGGTTTTCCAAAATATATTTTCTTAGTTCCTGACCGTAAAACTTGGTATTCACCAGCTTAATTTTTTCGGCTAATCCAGTAAAGTCACTTTCGTTAAATATTAATTCCGGCGGTAAAAAATATCTTGCCGCATCGCTTGAGCTCAAAACACTCATACCACAGGCCATCGCCTCAAGAAGTGTTTTGTCTAAACTGCCTGTTTTAGACAAGTGAACAAATAAATCATGCAATTGGTAATATTTCAACAGTTCTTTGTGGCTGACCTTCCCGACAAAATTAAAAAAATTTTGTAACTGGTAATCCGTAATTAGTAATTTTATTTTTTTTTCGTATTCCTTGTCTTTTTCAAGAGGCGCCTCGCCGATCATTGTTATGGCAAAGTTGACTCCTTCATCTTTCAATATCTTAGCCGCCTCTATAAGCGTCTCATAGTTTTTAACCGGCGCAATCCGACCCACACTTAGAATCTTGATCTCCCCGAGGTCGAACCTCGGGACCCCGTCTTTGAGGTTCGACCTCGAAAAATCTGGCTGAAACAGTCCCGTATCTATCCCATGACCGGTAACAACAACTTTTTTTGATTTAAAGCGAAAGCTCTCCGGAGACGCGGTAAGAACTTTATCGGCAAGTTTTTCAGCAATTTTTAATTTCAAAGTCACTCCTCCGCTTGTATACCAAAGAAACTTTTTTTTACCCAACATTTTCCAACATATCCCGCCCAAAACCATCCAAATTGGATTCATGTGAACAAAAACAGCATCATAATCGTTCCGATGAGTATAAATTAAGAAGTAGAAAGCAGAAAGTTGTCTTAGTTTACCAGATCCCCTGTCTTTGCCCAAACTCAATACCTTTACATTTTCGGGCAATTCAAACTCTCCTTTCTCAAGACAAAGAACGGTTATTTTTTCAAACTTTTGAGCAAACTCCCTCAACCATTCAATGAAAAATCCAAGAAGTTGGTCATTTTTATCAACTTTTTGGGTAGTAATCAACAGATTCATAATAAATTTTTTAACTTCTCGGCATAATTTTTTATGGCCACTTTTTTCTCAAACTGTCTGACAACATCCAATCCTTCTTGCTTTAGACGCATATATTCTAAATGATCACCCAGGACAAACTTTGCTTTCTTGGCTATGTCTTCGCTATTCCAATCTATTTTGACAACAACTGATCCCAAATCGGGAACTAAACCCACTGAAGTCGCCAAAACCGGCACACCGCAGGCCATGGCTTCAATCACCACTCTTGGCCCGCCTTCATTGTAAGAAGGCATGACCAGTATTTTTGATCTATTGAGCAAGCCGGCTACTTCCTTCTGGTCTTTCGCCCAGCCATATTCATCAATTTTCAACTTCCAATTTTCAACTTTTAATTTTATATCTTTTTTGAGAGGCCCGTCGCCGACAATCAAAGCTCTAACCGGTAGTTGGTAATCTTTAACAAGTAATTTTACCGCCTCCAAAAACAAATTTATGCCTTTGTTTTCAGCCAAGCGCCCGACAAATATCAGGTCGTATTCTTTCACAACATCTGTCGGTTTGAAAATGTCCAAATCAACATAGAAAGCCGGAATGTAAACAAGCTTGTGTCTCGGCACGCCTGCTTTAACTAAAAAATCAGGAGTTTCCTTTTTATTGATAACTCTTACCGCTTTTGCTTTTGACGAATCAATTTTAATAAAATATTTCGTTAAAATCCTATAGACATATTCCTTCAAATTTCCTGCTTTGGGATAACCCGGTATATGCATTACTTCAAGAACATAGGGAACTTTAATCTTTTGCCATAATAACCTCGCACCGATGCCGTTATAAAACGGCGGAAACTCGTGAACCGTCATCAAGTCAAAGTTAATTTTCTTATGAAGCTCCAATATTTTACGGATAAAAAATAATGGTTGAAAAAAAAGAGGCCAAGGCGAAATGTGCAAGTAAACATTACCGAATAAGCTTTGAACTTTTAACTTTTCGTCCACTCGTGGGCATATAATGTCCACACGGTCCCAATATTTATGAAACTCTTCCAGAGTATTGTAAAACGCCCCCTTCTTGCCTGAAGCCAAGTCTCTCGCACTGCCCAACCCGGTTATCATTAATAATTTCGGCATAAATTAAATTTGTGTTCTTAACAACTTAACAGTCTTCTCCAGCATTTTTTCAACGCTAAAATACTTTGCCGTTTCTTTGCCATTTTCGGTAAACATTTTCTGTAGTTCCGGCTTCTGACAGACTGTTTTAATCGCCTCAATTAAATTAAACTCGTCATTATATTTGACCATAAAACCGTTTTTGCCTTGATGGATAATCTCTTTGTTGCCCCCGACGCATGTCGTTACCACCGGCACACCAGCCAGCATTGCCTCAAGAATTTCGTGAGAAAAACCTTCGTAACCGGTATTTAAAACAAAGACATCGGCCGCCGCCAAATAGACCGCCAATTGTTCTTTGCTTTGCTTGCCTATCAGATAAACTTTCTTCTCCAGGCCCATATTTTTCACCATTGTTTGCAAGGTCTTTAACTCCGGCCCCTCGCCGACAATAACCAGCCTGAAAAATTGGTTTATCTCCAAAAGTTTAGGCATTATTTTTATCAGCATCCTAAATCCCTTCCATGGCACTAACCGCCCATAAGAAAGGATGATGTTGCCGGCAATGCCGATTTTTTTCCTAGAATCTTCTTTGCTCAATTCTGCCGGCTTAAAGTCACTTCCATTGTAAACAACTTCAACTTTCTCTTTTGGCACTCCCCAACCCCGCACTAATTCAGAAATATATTCGGAAGGCACAATTATCACATCGGCTTTTCGGCAAATAAAGGACTGGAGCCAGAACAACAATCTAATCCAGCCGCTCTTTTTAGATTTTTGAAAATCATCTATCAGCAAGTCAGTTTTTCTTTTTAAAACAGCTGACTGCCAAGCGTAATCCCCCACTATTCTTATAAAAAACTTCTTTTTGAAAAACTTTGCCGACATCAGGCCGGCGATGCCGCCGTTAATGGTGCTTAGAGAAAAAATGATATCATTGTGTTTTGATTTGAAAAATATCTTGCAAAAATAAGTCAAATGTCTCAAAAACCAAGGGAGTTTTTTCCAAACCCTGGTTATCTTAAAATTAAATTTTTTATCTTCCGAAAACTTTCTCACAGAAGAATATGTGACCACTGAAACCTTAAAATCATCAGACAACTTTTGTCCGACAGTCTCGGCGTAAGAAGCCGGTCCGCCGATATCGGGCGGAAAAATTCCGGTTACAATCAGTATTTTTTTCATTTTCTTGAAAATAAGTTAAATCTGATGATATGCCATATTGCCGCCAAACCGTCTTTCCAGTTTATATGTTTGCCCTCTTCATAAGTCCGCCCGCTATAAGAAATGCCGACCTCAAAAACTCTCAACTTATTTTTAGCCACCTTAGCCACCAGTTCCGGCTCAATGCCAAAACGTTTTGAGCTTAATCCGGGTAAAATCTTTTCCATAGCGTTTTTTGTAAAAACTTTATAACAGGTCTCCATATCAGTAAGATTAATTCCGGTAAACAGGTTTGATAAAAAAGTTAAAAATTTGTTAGCCAGATAATGGCTGTTGTAAAAAACTCTGTGCGGCTGATTGCCTATAAAACGAGAACCAAAGACAACATCAGCTTTGCCTTCCAGAATAGGCTTTATGAGAACGCCATACTCGTTGGGATCATACTCTAAATCTGCATCCTGAATGATAAGAATGTCTCCGGTCGCTTCTGTAAACCCTTTTTTAATAGCCGCCCCTTTGCCTTGGTTCTTTTCCTGAAAAAAAATCTTTAGGTCGGGAGTCATAACCCCCCTGACTACCTCCCTTGTTCCATCAGTGGAGCAGTCGTCAACAATAATAATTTCCTTTTCCACACCATCCAACCGCACACCGGCTACTCTTTTTAAGAGTTCTTCTACCGTCTGGGACTCGTTATAGACAGGAATAATTATAGATAACTTAGTCATATGTTATTGTAAATTTTAGCATATTCTGTAGCAATTTTGTCCCAGTCATATTTTTCTTTTACTAGTTCCTGGCCGTTTTTAATAACTTTTCTCCTTAGGTTATCATCTTCTAAAAGTACCCCTATTTTTTCAGAAATATCTTCCGGCTTAGACGCATTGCAAATCAAACCCGTCTGATTATGAAATAAAAAATCGGTAATACCGCCCACCGCTGTTCCGACTATCGGCAGTCCGGTTGCCATGGCTTCCAAGAAAGAGTTACCCAAACCTTCGGACCGCGAAGGTCTGACAAATATATGAGAGATTTTGAGATATCTGGGCAATTCATCTTGGCTGACGGACTTAACAAAAATAACCTTGTCGGCAACACCCAAAGCCTCGGCTAAGCCAGTGAGTTCCCATTCTTGGTTTCCTTCTCCTACAATCAAAAGTTTGTATCGTTTTTCTCTATCTTTTGTGGCCAGAATTGCAAAAGCTTTAATTAAAATATCTAAACCATTCTTGAATACCAGACGACCGGTACTGACAATGACTTTTTCGTCTGGAAGAATGCCGAGTTGGTCAGCCAGTGATGAAAGTTCGCCATAGCTAAAATCCTTGGTGAATTTAGCCACATCCACCCCGTTTGGAATCACGGAAACAGAAAGGTTCTTCCTTAACCCTAAGACGTAATCTTTGAGATAAACACTGATTGCGGTAGCAAAGTCAATTTTACTGATAATCAACCGACGAAAAAACTTTTTTAAAAAATTTTGCCGTTTCAAATCTTGTCCTTCCTGAACCGTTAGTAAAACTGGCAGTTTCGGATATTGCCATTTCAAAAGCCAGGCGGCTCCGGCGGCTTGAGAAGCTTGAAAAACATGAATCATATCATATGACCCTTTTTCTTTAATCAACTCCACTGCCTTAAGAAATATGGCAAGGGGCAAAAAATTTTTAGGCAACAAAAACTTAGATAAACTCAAGCGACTACCGACCCTGAACACGTTGACGTTGGCCATTTTTTCTTCTTTTGGACTCGCAACCGGATTTGAAGCGGTTATCAGGTCAAATTCAAAATCCATTAGTCTTGAAGTTATCTCTCTAATAGCGATTTCCGAACCGCCGACCATCGGCAAATAGGATGTGCTTAAAATGAGTATTTTCTTGGTTTTTTCCCCCATATATGGTAAAATAATGTCATAAATGGAAGATAAAATCAATCACCCAGCTTCACTAGAAAAAAGCCCAAAAAAAAGGGTTTTATTTGTAGTTACCCAATCAGAAATGGGCGGAGCTCAAAGGTTTTTTTACACCCTTATTCCCCGTCTGAACAAAGACAAATATGAGGTCATGGTTGCAGCAGGACCACAGAATAAAATTAGGAACCAAAAATTTAAAAACGAGGAATATTCTTTGCTGGAGGCCTTGAAAAAAGAAAGCGTCACAACCTTCCAACTAAAACACCTGACAAGAGAGGTTAGTCTTTGGAAAGACATAAAGGCCGTTTTTGAGATAAGAAAACTAATAAAATCGTGGCACCCAGACGTACTTTTCCTGAATAGTTCTAAGGCTGGTTTTTTAGGTTCTTTCACCTCCAAATTTTTAGTTCCTAACCCTAAATTATCGGTCCTGTACCGAATAGGTGGCTGGACATTTAACGACCCGTGGCCAAGATGGAAAAAAGGATTGTGGATCCTGCTGGAAAAAATCAGCGCGAATTGGAAAGACTTAATCATAGTCAACAACCTGCACGACATGGAACAGGCAAATAAATTAGGAATCCGACCAAAAGAAAAAATTGCTTTAGTTTACAACGGCATAGACGCTTATAAAACAAACTTCCTGTCTCCGACGGAAGCTAAATTAAAACTGTTTGAAAAAATTGCAAAATATTCCGGAAAAATATTTCAGACAAAAAATGTCATAGGCACGATTGCTAACTTTTATCCGGCCAAGGGCCTGGAAAATTTAATAAAAGCCGCAAGAGAATTCAAAGACGATAAAGACACGGTCTTTATACTTGTTGGAGACGGGGTACAAAGAGAAAATCTGGAATGGCAAATCAAAAATTACGGATTAGAAAACAAGGTTTTTTTGATAGGGTATTTGCCGAAAGCATTTCAATATTTAACGGCTTTTGACATCTTTGTTTTGCCATCGGTTAAAGAAGGTTTCCCTTGGAGCATTTTAGAAGCAATGAACGCCAAATTGCCGATTATAGCCACCCGAGTTGGAGCCGTGTCGGAAATTATTGAAGACAACAAAAACGGAATGTTGGTAGAACCGGCTAAACCGGAACAAATAGCCGCCAAACTGCGGAAGTTAATAAACGACAACCGCCTTAGACAAGAGTTTGGTATTCAAGCCCACCAGACCGTTCTCTTCAAATTTCCACTAGAGAAGGTGGTAAAAGAGATTGAGGCTCTTCTTTAACAATAGCCGTCGGCTTTAGAGTTCTCTGCCCAGTCCTCTTAAAAATATCCTTGCGTCCGACTCAAAAGAAGGATCCACCAGAACCGCTTTTCTGGCCATTACCACCGCTTCCTCGATTTTCCCTAAATTAACATAAGCAGTAGCCAGCGAAGCGTAATACTGGGGATTTTTTGGGTTTAAAATAATTAATTTTTCATAAATCCAGGCAACACGGACAAAATCCTTGGTTTTAGCATAGGCATTGACCAACTTATGAAAATCAACTTCACGAAGGAAGTATGGGTTTTTACTGGTCAAAGATTTTTCCAAGTCTTTGACTCCGCTTAAATCGCCGTTTTCTATCTTGGCCGCTCCGAGATAAGCATATGATATCCCTGTGTCCGGGTTCAGGTCGGCAGCTTTTTGGAAATATTCAATCGCTTTGGGATAATCCTTTTTGTTAAGGTAGGCCTGGGCTATTTCATAATATGTCCTAATAAAAGTCGGAGAAAACTCTAAAGCCTTCATAGAATATTCTAAGGCCTTGTCATTGTAAGGTGATGCGGGATCATCTTTACCAAGCATAATATTCAACCGGGAATTGTAAAGATATGGCAAGTAATCAATAGAGTTCTCTTCAATATTTTTGTCAACTTGTTCTATGGCGTACAGGTGTGCCTCTCTAATTTTTTCTTCTTTAACGCTGGGAGCACCAGCCCCAACTAAATACTGCGCAAAACGATGCCTGTATTCATACTTGCCGAATACATTATAGGAAAGCACCTCTTTATATTTTTCAATAGCACCGATAGCATCGCCCGCCCAACTTCTGACGATAGCCCTAGTAATAGCATAGTTAGCCTTGGCCGGCAGAATATTCGTCTTATATATTGAAACCCCAACTGCAATAAACAAAACCGCTCCAACCAAATTAGTCACAATGCCATTTCGCTTTCTTGAGTTATTCGCGATATTAGAATCTTTATTAACATTATTCATATTAGCGTTAAGAAATGACACAAATCCTAAAACAGAAAAGAAGATTATGAAGTTAGCGGAAGTATCAAATATAAAAGAATTGTGAATAATATAGGCAACTGCCGCGGATATTAAACCAACACCATAAACAACGTAATTTTCGTTCTTTAGTAGTTTCCGTAAGTATACAAAAAGAGCAACAAAAACACCGACGTAAGCCAAAAGACCGACAACACCCATTGTCACCAAGACCTCAATAAACATATTGTGTGCCCTATCAAACAGAGTTTCGGCGCCGGGACCGGCAAAAAATTTAGGATTAAAATATTTTGAAAATGGTATATTGAAATTCTCCGGCCCCCAGCCCAAAACAATTGTTTTTGGACTATCAACCCACCCCTTTAACCCAGCTTCCCAAGCCCAAAAGCGAGTCTCGGTAGTTTGAGAAGTCAAAGACAAGTCGGTAACCCTACTTAAATATTTTGATTTTCTGACAAATGAGGAATCGTGAAAAACAAGCGAGAAGATAATGAAAACAACCATCAGTCCTATCAGATAGCCAAAGGACTTCCTCCCGAAATACGACTTTCTGTACAAGCCCCATAAGAACATAAAAACCATTATACCCGCCGCATAAGCCAACAAGGACCCTCTCACTGCGGTCATTAAAGCCGCAACAGAAATAATGACAAAAGCGCAAAGGTAAAATATTTTTCTGTTTTTGGTGTTGTTGGTTACGCATAGCGTAAGAGACAAAAACGCCGCTAGAAGCTGTGTTCCCGCAAACAATGCCGCGTTACCAATGGTGCCGAAAATTCTGGCCCTGTTGCCTGACCCAAGAAAAAAGTCAATGTTAGTCTTCTGACCGAAACCGTAAAACGCCGACAATACCCCGGCAAAAATAGTAAAATCCAAAAGCCAATACCAATGTTCGCGTTTTGTTAAAACGGAAGTTAGGATGATGTAAAATAAAAAATAGTGCCAAAAAGTCCAAAGTCCGCCCATTCTTTCAAGGGTCCCCCAAAAACTTGGATATTTTAAAACGCTGGTAATCGTAGTAAAGGTGAAAGCCAAAGTAAAAAATAAAAACGCCCAGAATATCTTATCCAGACGCGGAAGGTAAGACCTGTCCCTTAAGACAAGTAGTAAATAAACTACCCCCATAATTTCAATCAGGGATCTGAAAACAACAACTTTCCCGAAATGAAATGGGGATAAAAAGTCCCTAAATATAATAAGCGGCACAAAAGCCGTAAGGTATATACCGAAACGAAGAAATTTTGCCAAACCGGAAGACTTTTTAATAACGGGTCTAGACATAGGTTATATGGTATCAAAAACCCTTAATATGGGCAATGAGAGCTTCAACTATTTTCTTTTCCGAATCAGGCAAACCACCAGACTTGTTTTTTACCAAAGCATCAATATAACCAAAGAGCAGATTGTCCAAATAAATTGCCTTGTTTGCATCTCTAAAAACCAGACTATTTAAAGCATTTTTAATATATCTTTCAGCTTCACCATATTCTCTTGTTTCCAGCATTAAAATAGCCAAAGAACGGTATAAGTCCCTGTTATTTCGCCTGTTCAGGTCATACTCTACCGCTCGCTCAAACGCCGACCTCGCTTCCTTAAATTCTCCATTCCGCCACTTTAGTTTGGCATAAATATTTAAAGCCGCAGGATATTTTTCTGTTATCTTAAGGGATTGTCCTATCTCCGTTTCCGCCAGATCAAATTTTTTTTCTTTAAAGTAAACGGCGGCTAAATTGGTTCTTGCCCAAGCGCTATTTGGCGATCTTTGAGCCGCAACGACAAATAGTTCTCTTTCACTAGTCCAAGTTCCGGCTTGCTCAAAAGAAGCATATAAATAATAAATTCCCGCCGCTAAAATAAGCGGGTAAAATAAAAACTTAAAGTGACCCTTGTCATTAAACCATCCCCGCATAAACGCAGAAGCAAACCAAAATAGACCCACTGACGGCAGATACCACCATCTTTCGGCAAAGGTACCGGTAGTTACAAGAACCGTATTTGAAATCGCTCCGAAGATAACCAAGAAAAAAATAATTGGAACTTTTATGTTTCGATCGCGGTTTTTAAAAAATACAACCAGAATCGCCAACAAAAGAATTAGACCAATAATCAGGTTCGGGCTTAAAATTTTAGGGATGGGAATTTGATTAAAAGAATAGTCCGGAGACAAGTCAAAGGGAAGAAATGTTTTTCTTAAATAGAGATAAAAGTATGCAAATCCGGTCAACATCCTTTCTTTAAAGCCGGCAAACGCCAAAGGTCCTATTATTGGATCGATGGATCCGCGACTGTTAAATGCGTGTGTTCCAAGGGCTAAATACCGCAAAGCAAAATAAGGCACCAGTGCCAAAGAATAACGAAGCGCTGTTTTCAATGTCTTCTTGAGTTCATGTCCCTTTGAAAATAGAGAGAGAAGAACAATAACCGGCAACAGAAAAATAGAAAAATCTTTTGCCAATAAAGCTAAAAAGAAAATTAAAACGCTGTAGCCGTATCTATCTTTAAAAAATAGAATAATTGACAGAAGAATAAAGAATGCGCTAAACAAGTCACTTCGGCCGACGAGAGACAAGATGGTGCCTGTATTAATCGGCAAAACGGCAAACCCTATCGCTGTGAAATAAGCGAACTTACCGGAGTAAAACATCCTAACTAAATAAAAAACGAGTGCGGCATTCGCCGCATGAATGACTATGTTTATAAACCGCAAAATAGCCGTACTTTCTGAAAATGACAATGACAAGGCATAGGAAAATAGAGTAAGAGGCCTGTAGTTACCGGCCCAAGGCTGGTTTTGATGCCACGGTAAAGTGAAAACTTTATATACAGCGGAGACACCTCTCAACTCTTCTCTATTTTCAATAACCGAGTGGTCATCAAGAATATATCCGGCCCCCAGAACACCGCCAAACAAAAAGACAAACAAAATAATAACAAAAGAAAAAACATACAGAGGTTCTTTATATTTTTCTAGAAGCATGCTTGGGTAAAAACAAGTATTTTATCGCTATTTTTAAAAGCCTCCATCCGTCTTTGAAACGCCTTATCTTTGTCAAACCATATATTCTTTTTTTGTATTCTATCGGAACCTCGACTATATTAAGGCCCAAATAAGACGCTCCCAACAACAAAGTAAAGTCACAAAATGGATCCTCCAGTTTTTCTATTAGTCCTGCTGTTTTTATGGCCTCAAAGCGGCTTTTATAAATCCCCTTCGTACCGCAAAGCGTGTCAGACATTTTTTGTCCGGCAACGAAACTTAGCAGTAAAGCAAAAAATTTGTTGCCCAGATAGTTCAACGGTCTCATCGCTCCTTTTTCCATGGGGTAAACCAAACGAGAACCGTTCACAAAAATATCGGGACTAAATTTCACTACTTCATAAAATTCGGGTAAGACTTCGGGTTCAACGGTTAAATCGGCATCTAGTATCATGACGATGTCGTTTTGGACCAGACTAAATCCCTTCCACACCGCATCGGCTTTGCCGATGTTATCCTGTACCGCATAGCGAACATTAATCTTGTCTTTGTAACTCTCGGCCACTCTTTTTATTTCATCCAAGGTGCCATCCGTTGAATGACCCTCAACAAACAAAACCTCCGTATTCTCGGGCAAAGAAACGGCGAGAAGTCTTTTAACAACCAATTCAATATACTTTTTTTCGTTTCTAGCCGGAACAATTACAGAAAGAGAGGGAGGTGTCATTTAATTTTACTTTATCCGATAAATTAGTCCGGCTGCATCATCGGAAATATAGAGTGCACTATCTGGCCCGAATTTCAGATCAACCGGCCGACCGGATATTTTACCGTCATCGCCCAACCATCCCGATATAAAATCATAAGGTTTTTGAGACAAAACATTGCCATTCAAATCAAGGTCATATCTGACAATTTTATAACCCACTGGTTCACTCCTGTTCCAAGACCCATGAAATGCCACTAAAAGATCCCCTGCCCACTCTTTGGGCCAACCAATGCCGGAAGGAACAAAAGACAGTCCTAAAGGCGCCGAATGAGCCGGAATTTCTATAACCGGTGTTTCTGTTTCGCCACAATCTTTAGGAATATCTATGCGTTCAAATTTGTTTGGTTTAAATGTCTTATCCTCAATTTGACTGCCATAACAAAACGGCCAACCGTATCGGCGAGCGCCGAATTTTTGCTTCGGACCGGCAACTTTTACAATATTCACTTCGTCCGGAGGCAGATTGTCCCCCAAGTTATCTCTACCCATTTCCGTTGCCCAAATTTCTTTTGTTACCGGATGAAAAGTAAAAAATACGGAATTTCTTAACCCACCGGCAAATTCAGCCGTATAACTTCCTTCGGGGTCTGACTCCAGTATCGCCGCTCTCTTCCAAGTATTTTCTTCGCAAGTGTCGCAAGATGAACCGACACTAATATAAAGTTTTGTATCAACCTGGGTGTTGATGTCGCCGATACCGCTTACTATCTGACCCGTCCTGAAATTAGGGCCAAAGGCGATAGTTCTGGTAAAATGCCGCCCTTCGGCCGGAAGTTTGGTGATATTCTCGCCGATAACTTCAGTCAATTTGCCGGTATTAATATCGTAAGAATATCTTATCACTTGGTGCGTTTCGGCAATATAAAGATAAGTAATTCCCGTTTTAGAATCTTTGTAAAAATCCAAACCGTGCGGTGACTTCAAATTTTCAATCAGAGAATTTTTGGTTTCAAAATCACCGTTTTTGTCTTTGTCCTCCAAAATGCTTACCCGCCCCGCCTTTGTCTCGCTAACCAGCATCCTGCCCCTTGAGTCAAATAAAATAACCCGAGGGCCGTCTAAGTTCTTGGCAACAACAGAAATTTCAAGCCCCTCCGGAATCTTAAATACCCCCGTGTCTGGATTCCTACCTATCCAAGGCCAGTCCAATTTCAACAATGAGACACCCAGACTGGTAACAAAAAAATATACCAGAACAAAAACACCGACGACGACAATGACTTTAAATTTTAAACCGTAATTTTTCATTTTAATATTATTGCTTTTAACTTTAGAATTTAAAAATATAAAACGCATAACCCATTCTATCAATTGGTTTATATAAGGCCAGCCAATTCAAGGTAGGGTCATTTCTAGTTTCGCTTAAGCGCTGCATACGAATAAGCAAGGTTGTATTAACGGCGTAAAGACCTTCCGGTTTTTGCCACCACTTGGTGTCATTGAGAGGAATAACATTTTCTATTCCATAATACTCGGGTTTTAACCTGTTCCAAGACGAGACCACCTTAATGTCAGGGTTTTTTGTTTGATAGTCCTTCATCCTTTTTAAGTCCTGCCCCCACTCAACATTTGAGTCGTCAAGATATTTATGTCCTTTTTTAGGCCCGCCGACAAACTCGTTGAAGTAGGCCAAATAGTCGGGATAGGTCTTCATAGCAGAGAAGACATACCAACCAGCCAAAACCAGTATCAAAATTGAAACAACTTTGATACTGGTTTTGACGTTTTCAAATTTCAAAAAATTAAAGGATTGAAATATCTTAGAAAGTCCCCCGCCGGTATACAAAATCATAAACGGAATAGACGGGATAAGATATCTGACGCTCACATTTTGCGCTTTCATGCTCGTAATCAGAGCAAAGAAAAGCATCGGCAAAAAAATAAAAGCTTTGTCTAACTTGCTGATGTTTAATTTACCGTAAAACAAAAGTGAAGCCGTAAAAGCCATTAGGAAAGGGATGGGTGTTTTTATTAGAAACGCTTCCAGAAAATAGTACCACCAGCCGTTTTGGGAAAATGCTCCGTTCAGATAAAATTCATATCCCGGTTTCCAATCGGCATAAACCGTTTGCAGGCCTTTAATATAGAACCCGGAATCAGTCGGCATAAAATATGTCAGGTATAAGACTAAAAAAGCAGGGATAGCTATCATCAGCCCGGTACCAACAAAACGCCGTATTGTTATATTGATCTCGTTTTTAAAACGCCAAACACAAACAAAAATAAAGAAAACAATTACCGGCAGAAAAATAGTTGCCGAGAACTTGGAACTTAACGCCAAGCCAAGAAACAGACCCGAGAATACCAGGTATTTTTTCAACTTTAATTTGGAAAATTTCCACAAATAATAAAAGGTTATGAATGAAAAAGAAGCTAGGGCCACATCAGTAGTCACAAACTGGGAGTGGGCCATTATGTTTGGCATAAAAGCATACAAAAACAACGACGCAAAACCGGCCGTAGAGCCAAACATCTCCGATGCCCATTTATAAATATAAAACCCGAGCAAAACGGAAAAAAGCATCACTGACAATCGGCCCCACATCAATAATCTGTCGGTGTCGTTGGAAAACAGAAAGTTCTCACCAAATGACCACTCATTTCTAAAAGGCCCGGCCAAGTTGGGATCTTGAGAATTAAAATCCAAGTCCATAAAAAGTAAAGGAAAAGACGTCGCCAGTTTCACAAAAGGCGGATGTTGAGGATTCAGATTTATTTGGCCTGTTTTCCAGTAAGAGTACCCGCTTGGCAAGTGAGAGACCTCGTCGCTGGAAGGACTGAAGTTTTGGGCGCTAAAAAAGGGAACAAAAAAGACAACTCCCAGCAAAACAATCACAAACAACTTTTGATATTTCAAAATCATTATTGATTTGAACTTTTTATTACAATCATTCTAAACAAAAAGCCCTGTAAAAACAAGGCTTTTTGTTTAGATGTTTTATATTTACGTAGTTGATAAATCGTCAGTTTGCTTTCAAATAATCGCTGTGTACCCAGCCATCTTTAGTCTGATATTTTATCTTGTGCCATAAACCGGATTGACTTAAGCTTTCTATAATACTTCCTGCCGGCAACTTTCCCAAAATAGCGCTTGAAGTAGACGCTAATGCTCTGACATTAAGCTG